>DASXPG010000203.1:0-27413 GCA_036493755.1 Gemmatimonadales bacterium | reverse complement strand
CGTAGGTACGTAACCCGCGCACGATGCGGTCATTCTCCGGAACGACCTCGTGGCGGAGCGCCGACCAGGTTGCCGCGGTGGGACGGGATGACGGCTTCATCCGTTCCATCCGGGTCTCGCAACGCGAGCCGAGCTGTTCGAGCGCGGGCAGATACAGGCGGTACTGATCGAGCGCCGCCTGCAATGCCTGCTCGGCGCAGCTGCGGCAGAAATAGTGCCGGTTCTGTTTCGCCGACTCGGCCAGCTCCCGGCACCGCACTCCATAGTCCGCCGCGCGCGCCGCCACCACGGCATTCCCATCGTTGTACGCCGATTTCCGGTATTGATCGTAGCCACTGCGCAGCGCGGCAACCTTTACAGCGATGGCCGAAAAGGCGACGAGCGCCGAATCGCGCGCGGGATTGGCTGCCGGCGCGCCTGCGGCGAGCTGAAAAAGAAGCGCGATCACCATGGAGAAGAGCTTGCGATGACGCCGATCGGCCGCATGAAGTACGAATAACGATTGCAGGGGCCGAATGCCAGCGGCCTGAAAACATGAAACGGCGCTTGCGGGTCACGCGTCACACTCCTACTGTTAGCCGACTGCTCAACTTCTTCCCGGATCGGCACTTGACGCGTCATCAGCCATTGCGGCGGCTGGGCTGGCGGTTCCGCGCCGGGGCAATTCTCCTCGCGGCGCTGGCCGGAAGCGTCGCCGGCTGTAACTCTTCGAGCCAACCGATTCTCATCGGCATCACCGGCCCCTTCAGCGAAGCGCGCGGCCGGTCGATGCTCCTTGCCGCCAAGCTCGCCGTCGAGGAGGTCAATTCCTCCGGGATGCTGGGCGGACGCACCCTGGCCCTCGATTCCATCGATGACTCGGCATCCACGGTTCGCGCCATCGCGGTCGCGCAGGAGCTGCGCGACAACCCACGTGTCGTCGCGGTGGTGGGCCATCTCACCTCGGGCACCACGCTGGCCGCGGCCGACATCTACAACGGGGGGCGCCATCCGGTCGTGGAGATTTCGCCGTCGGCATCGAGCCCCGACCTCAGCGGGATTGGCCGGTACACCTTCCGGGTCTGCGCCACCGATCTCGTTCATGGCGGCGTGCTCGCGCGATTCGCGCTCCAGCAGCTGGGGGCGAAGAAGGCCGAGGTCATCTATCTCAACGATGATTATGGTCGCGGCATTCTGACGACCTTTCGCCAGGAGTTCGAGCGGCTGGGCGGCGAAGTCACCGACGCCGATCCGGTCCTCGCCACCACGACGGATCTCACCCCGTATCTCGAACACATCAAGCAGGACGACCAGGCGCAGGTCATCATGATCGCGGGTGACCGGACGACCGCCGTTACCGTACTGCACCAGGCTCGGGCCAAGGGCATCACCCTGCCGATCATCGGCGGAGACGGCCTGGCGGGAATTCAGACCGAGGGCGCCATTGCCGACGGCATTCACATCACCAGCAACTACCTCCCCGACCAGACCGGGCCGGCGAATGCGGCGTTCCTTCGAGCCTATGCGACGGTGAGTGGCGGCACGCCACCGGACCACCGGGGCGCCGGCGCCTATGACGCGATTCATATCATCGCCCAGGCCATCCGCGACGCCGGCACCGGCCGCTCGGCGATCCGCGACGCGCTGGCGCGGCTCGGCAAGGACCGCCCCGTCTACGAAGGCGTGACCGGCCGCATCAGCTTCGACGATCGCGGTGACGTCCCCAACAAGAGCGTGGTCGTCGGCGTGGTACGCGGCGGCCAGATCGTGATGACGGGCCAGTGAGCGTTCGCGAGCGGCTGCGCACGACGATGCGCACCATACGGGCGCGACTGATCATCGGCCTGACGCTGCTCCTCGCGGGAGCGGTGACGGGCGCGCTCTTCGGGATCGTCGCACTGCGGCTGATGACGGCCGAGATCAGCAGCCGGCTCATCGAGATGCATTCGTCGTCGCGGATCGGCTCGCTGCTCCAGAGCGGCATCCTCAACGAGATCGCCGCCGCCGAGGCGTACATCGCGGCTCCGAGCCACGAATTCGCGACTCGCCTCCAACGCATCGGGTTCGAGACCCATGCGATCCGCCGCCAGTACCGCTCGCTCGTCGACCTGACGCCCGAGTCGCGGATCCTGGTGGACAGCATCGGCAAGCTGCAGGCCCAGCTCGAGGTCAATTACGGCATGGCGCACGCCTACCTCGACTTGAATCGGGCCGACGAAGCGCGGGCGGAGGCGGCGAAGGCACGGGGCCCGGCCAACGCCATCACCGACGCCATCCGCACCCTGGGAGACCGGCAGGCCGCGTCGGCCGCCGCCGCCAGCGCGCAACTGGGCCGCTCAGCCGGCCGCCGTGAAATCATTCTGCTCGCGTTGCTGGTGGTGAGCACGCTGGTCGGCATCATTCTCGCCGTCGTCACCTTGCGGGCTGTCGAGAGCCCGCTCGCCAAGCTGGTGCGCGCCGCCGAACGACTGGGCGAGGGCGACCTGCGGCCGGTCGATCCCGGCGTGATGGCCACCGAATTCGCCGTGCTGGCGGGTGCTTTCGCCACGACCGGCGCGCGGCTTCGCGCGATCGTGAAGGAAGTGGTGGACGAGTCCGAGCGCATCTCGGCGTCGGCCGGCGACCTCTCGGCGATTTCCCAGGAACTCGCGGCATCTTCGGGGGAGATCTCGACGTCGATGATGGGCATCTCGACCGGCGCCGACCAGCAGGCCAAGCGCCTGCTCGAAGCCGGCGCCGCCGCGGGCCAGCTTCGCGCCGCCGCCGGCGAGAATGCCGAGGCCGCGGAGCAGGTCGCTACGCTGGGAAGCGAGATCCGTTCAGTCGCTGCCCGTCACCGCAACGACGTGCAAGGCGCGCTCGGCACGCTGCTCGATGTCCGCTCCGTAGTTCGCGCCTCGGCCGCCGAAGTCGCGCAGCTCAACCGCAGCAGCGAATCGATCGACGCCTTTGTGGTGCTGGTCAAGCGCATCGCGAGCCAGACCAATCTGCTGGCGCTCAACGCCGCTATTGAAGCGGCGCGAGCCGGCGAACATGGCCGCGGCTTCGCCGTCGTCGCCGAAGAAGTCCGCAAGCTCGCCGATGAATCCGCCGCGGCGGCCGAGCAGGTGACCGACACGCTCCAGCATCTGCGCGAGCAGGTCGAGAAGGTGTCGAAGACGATGGAAGAAGGCGTCGGAAAGGTGCAGGGGATCGAGACCGTGTCGCAGGGCGCCGCGCGCGGGCTCGAGGAAATCAGCACCGCGGTGATCGGCGTCGAGGCGGCGGCTCGAAAGGTGTCGTCCGCCTCGGGACTCAATCGCAAGGCGGCCGAGCAAATCCAGGATGTGGCGAGCAGTGTGAATGCGCAGGCCGGCAAGCACGCCGCCGCGGCCGAATCGGTGACGGCCGCCGCCGAGGAGCAGAGTGCGTCTACCGAAGAGATGGCCGCGGCCGCTGGCGAAATGCTCGCCGCGGCGGAACGGCTCAGAAAAGTTGTAGCGGGATTCCGGTTGTAGCTATTTCTTTTTTGCGGTCGGCTTGTGCTTCGCGGCGGCTTTGGGGGCCGCCTTTTTTACGACCGGCTTATGGGCAACCGGCTTCTTCGCGGCCGCTGCGGGCGCCACCGCATGCGGAACCTCGCGGGCCGCGGTTCTCGCCGCCTTCCCGGCAACTTCGATTTCGGCGGTCACGCGGTCGCCTTCATCGCTACGGATCAGGCCGCGACGCACCGCGTACCGGATCAACTCGTGCGCATCCTTGGGATCGAAAGGAATGATCCCGGCGCCGGCGCGCGACAGATTCACAATCGCGTCCGCGATAGGGCTGCGCAGCACCGTGGCGATGCCGGGCACCGCTTCGAGAATGCTGGAGATTGCTCCGCTACTCAACTCTGTCGCCAATGCGTCCCCTCAAAATGGCTCGCTGACGGGATTCTTACCCGAAAGCGAGCGGCAGTGTAGCAGGGGGAGGTATAAAGGTCAAGAAGCACTGACTCGACATCTACGATACAGTCAGTTGGTGTAACTTATTTGGGCGGAGCGACTTAGGCTAATTAGCCGAGCTTAAACTACAACGACGAATTGATGGTCAGACTGGCGTTGAATCCCGTCAAGCTGACGTTCGAAGATCCCACGCCGCTAGCAATATCGTACCGCAAGCCAGGCGTGAGGGTCATCCGCGCCCCGACGATGGCATAGCGCAATCCGAACCCGATGAGCGTTCCCTTGGTGTTTACATCCCCCGAGCTCTGCCGAAATTCGATCTGAGGCCGCAGGCTGTTGCGACCCATCGGGACGGCAAACAGGGCACCGCCCGATACAGTATTCGCATTCACTTTGGCGCTCACAGCGCTCGAATCTGCGCTGCGGTAAACATCCCAGGCGTAGAGCGCGAGGCTGTTGCGGCCCACGGGGAAATTCCATGATGCTTGCGGAATGATCCTCGTGCCCGGGCTATGCTGCACGCCGGCGTATTCGTCGTTGGAAAAGGTGCTGTAGGTGAATCCCAGCGACATCCGGCCCTGGCCCACGATACGATCGGCGCCAAGCCGGAAACGAACTTCTCCGCCGGGCTTCAGCATGCTGGTGTCATTCGGGGCGGTGAAGGGCTGGTACGAGCCGCTGTAGCGGAAGCTGCCCGCCAACCCCATTGCCCAGGGACCGATGGGCTTGGCCAGGGCGAGGCCGCTGGTAACACTGAAACCGCTTCCGAAGTTCGACACCGGGAATGGAATCAGGTCGGTGGCGACATTTCCGGCCAGCAGGTTCTGCTGGTTATTGAGCTGATGTTTACCCGTGGGAACGTTGACCGCGAGGGTGAAGATTGCGGCATCCGGCTTGATCTGAAAAGCGCTGCGCAACACCAGGTCCGTAAGACCACTGATGGTCGAGGTGCTGTCGATCGCCTTCCGCTCCGCGCGCACGAAATAGGTTCCGACGTCGAAGTTGACGCGACTTCCCAGAGGCATCGAAATACCGAGCGGCACCGCGATCTCGTTCACCGAGCTGACGCTCGAGCCGGTTCCGTACGACAAGGAGCGATACTCCACTCCAGTAATCAGGCCCGCGTGGCCGGCGCCTTGCGCGGCCAGCGCCGAGGGAGCAAGGGCCAGGATAGCGATGACCGGGATCCGCGGCGGCAGGCGCATGTCAGGGCCTCGGGATGATGATGCGGATGGTTGCCGTCGGCGCGGTCGTTTGGGGGATCACGGCCCCGGGAGGCGCATCGGTCTTGGGTTGTCCCGTCGACCCGCCGGTGCTGGAGCCCTGTCCGGATGTCGGCGTGTTGTTCGGATTCACGCCATCCTTGCCGTTGTTGATGGCATCGCTGGTAGGCGGCGCGCCGGGGCCGGTTTCCTGCGTTGAACCGGCGGCGACCGCCACTTCGACCTGGGCGACCGACTGCGTTGAGGCAGCCTGGAGAGTGGCTGCCTGCTGCGACGATTGCGACGCGGCGCTGAAGCTGGGGTCAATGCGGGCGGCCTGGTCATAGAAACCCTGCGCCGCGGCGAAGTCACCGTGGTCTTCGGCATTGAGCCCGCGGCTCCAGGCGAGAAATGCCGCGAGACTCTGCGTCGGGCGCTGATCGATCGCGGAACGCTCGGCGTCGGTGAGCTGGATGCCGATGCGGTTGAAGAGATCGAGGACGAAGGCCTTCTCCATGTCGAAGATCTGGTTCATCTGGGCGGCCGCCTCGGGCGCGGCCTGAATGCCGGCGGTGCTGACGTCGACGACGGCGCCGTCGGCGCGCAGCACATTGCCCTGATCGGTCAGCGAACCTTCGACGACCCGCTCGGCGCGAAGCATCCGGCCGCTCCGTGCGGCGGTGGCGGCGTCGGCGCGGGTGGATTCACCGAGCTTCATTTCGTCCACCATCGCCTGCATTCGCTCGCGCTCGAGTACGCGAATCTGCCGCGACTTCGCCAGGTCGGTGACGATCAGCTGCGCGAAACCCCGCGACAGCGGCTGGATGTCGGGATTGCTGCCCGCGTAGGCGAAGGGCATCACCGCGATGGTATTGGGCTCGGGCGGCTGGGTGCTGAGCTGCGCTTCATTGGCCAGCGCCTGGCGCGCCGAGTATTCGAGCTCGCGCTTGCCGACGAGAGCGAGGCGCTGATTGGCGGTGTTCTTGAGGTCGCGGCTCTTGGCCACGGCGATGAACTGGGTGTACGACTCGCGGGCCGCCGGGAAGTCGCCTTGCGATTCGGCGGTCATGCCGCGGTAGATCGCCGCGATGCCATTCTGGGGATTCTGTAGCGCGACTGTGTCGAGGGTCGCGCGCGCCTCGGACAGCTGGTTGGCGCGGAAATACGCGACGCCAAGCCGGGTACCGACGGTGTTGTCCTGCGGCTTCTGCGCCCGCTCCGCCTGCAGCGCAGGCAATGATGCGGGAGTGACATCGGCGAGCTGGAGCGAGCCTCCGCCGGCACAGGCGGAAACCGCGACAGCCAGTACGCCGGCGAGCACGCGGGAATGACGCTGCGATGCGCTCATGTCGGTCCTGCCAGGGTCCGGGACATTTCGATGGAAAGCGGAATATGCAGGCGGAAGCGAGGGGCCTGCAAGCTGACACGCCCGCCTGTACTCTGATCTACCAAAAACCGCTCTGCCGCGCCGTGATTGGAGTCACCCGGAGGAAGCATCGGGAGTCTCCGATTGAGGTGCAAAACGAACCCCGCCGGGGGACGCCCGGCGGGGATCGTCAGAATGCTGAGGCTTTAGCGGCGGGGGGCTGCGCCAGCTGCCTGCACCGTTATCACGCCCGTCATGCCCAGGGCCTGATGCGGCAGGCAGTAGTACGCGTAGGTGCCGACCGGCGCACCCGCAAAGCTCACGCGATACGACTGGTTCATCGTCTGCATCATCGGGCCAAGAAGGGAGCTGGTCTTGTTGGGCATGTTCTTGTTGAGCACTTCGGCCGCGCCCGCGGGGATCTTGGAGGCGGTGAAGCCGACGTTGTGCGGAAAGCCGGAAACGTTGACGAACTCGACGATGTCGCCCTGATGAATGGTCAGATTCGCCGGCTCGAAGACGTAATGGCTCGCATCCTTCTGCTTCATCTGGACGCGAACGACGGTGCTGGACGCGGGATGCGCGCCGGGAGCCGGGTGGGCCTGGGCCGAAAGGACTGAGGCGCCAAAGGTCAGAGCAGCAGCGGCAAGGAGTGCGGAGTGCTTCATACGGCTATAGCTCCAGGAGAAGGGGGTCACGGTGTACATTGTGAAAGATTTCACATAACCGGAAATGGCGCAAGGCCGGGAAAGTTGGCTATTTGCGCGCTCTTTCGGGGGTGGGTACGTTTGACCGCGCCGCACCAGGCGAGCGGCGGGCGCCGCAGGCGCTGTATTTCTTCTTCTTGGGTCAGGATGGTACGTGGCTGGCGACGCGATTCAGATGATGGGCACGATTACGGAAGTGCTGCCGAACACTACCTTCCGCGTTGAGCTCGAAAACGGACATTCCATTCTCGCCTACGTGTCGGGCAAGATGCGCAAGAACTACATCCGCATTCTCCAAGGCGACCGTGTTGCGGTCGAGCTGTCGCCGTACGATCTGACCCGCGGACGGATCACCTACCGCTACAAGTAAACTGACGGGCCGATGGGCAGTCTGCCTCTCTACTTCGGCTGGGTCCCGATTCTTCCCCACCTTATCGCGGTGAGGAACGGCAGGGCCTTCCATGAATCATGGTCGAATGAGTAGTACACGAACAGCGGCCTGCCGCGGATGAAGCGCCGGTCGATGAAGCCCCAGTACCGCGAGTCATAGGAATTATCCCGATTGTCGCCCATCACGAAATACTGTCCGGGCGGCACCACCAGCGGGCCCCAGTTGTCGCGCGACGGATGGTATTCCTGCTTCTCGACTTCGGGGAGCACGAAGCCGTCCTGCCATGCCTTCATTTCCGAGTCAATGGGATCCTCGGTGGAATCGATGTGCTCGACATAGGGCTCCGCCTGTGCGGCACCGTTCCGGTAAAGGATCGCGTGGCGCATTTCCAGGGTGTCGCCGGGCATGCCGACCAGCCGCTTCACGACTTTCACGCCCTCCTGGGTCTTCGAATCGAAGACGACGATATCGAGCCGCCGCGGCTCGCGGATCGCCGGCAGATGGGTGTGAATGATCGGGATCTCGGCGCCGTAGAGCGCCTTGTTTACGAAGAGAAAGTCGCCCACCAGCAACGTGCGCTCCATGCTGCTCGATGGGATACGGAACGCCTCGATCAGCAGGGCGCGCAACACGAACCAGATCACCAACGCCACGGCGATGGATTTCGCCCACTCCCAGAGCCAGCGGCCGAAGGAACGGTTCGGCTGCTGCTGCGCTTCAACAGGATCGTCGGCCATGATCATGGCCTCCAGTCAGCGATAAAGATGTTGGTCTCGTGCGGCGCATGGCCGTTGCGGTTCGATGCCCAGACCAGATGCCGGCCATCGGGCGAGAAGACCGGAAAGGCATCGAACTGCGGAGCGGTGGTCACCCGCTCGAGCCCGGTTCCGTCGGGATTGATGAGGAACAGGTCGAAATTCTCCGACGTCGGGTCGTCCTTGTTCGACGCAAAAATGATCTGCTTGTCGTCCGGCGTGAAATAGGGCCCGAAGGCCGCGCCAGGTAGATGGGTGATCTGGTGACGGTCGCTGCCGTCGGCGTTCATGATCCACAGGTCCATCTCGAGCGGACGAACCAGGTGCTGCGCCAGGAGCGAGTGGTAACTGGCGAGCGCTTCCGGCGTCGCGGGATGATTGGCCCGATACACGATCTTCGTCCCGTCATGGGAGAAGAACGCGCCGCCGTCGTAGCCAACTTCGGTAGTCAGCTGGCGGATGTTGGTCCCATCCACATTCATCACGTACAGATCGAGATCGCCGCCTCGCTCCGAGGTGAAGACGATGGTCTTTCCGTCGGGCGACAACGTCCCCTCGGCATCGTAGCCCGGGGAATTGGTGAGCCGCTTGATGTCGGATCCATCGGGCTTCACCGACCAGATGTCGTAGTCGTCGAGCCGCCAGACGTAACCGTGCGAGTAGTCAGGCCGCGGCGGGCAGTCGGCCCCGGCGCCGCGCGTTGATGCGTAGTAGACCCGCCGATCGTGATCGTAGAAATAGCCGCAGGTGGTTTTCCCGCCACCGGTCGAAATCTGGTGGCGGTCGGAACCGTCGATCCGCATGACCCATTGCTGGTCGCAGGGCATGCCGCCATAACTGCCCTGGAAGGTCAGCCATTCACCATCGGCGGAGAAATACGCCTCGGCATTTTGCCCGGCGTGGGTGATCTGCCGGATGTTGGCGAGATGCCGCTCACCGGTTTCAGGCTCGATCGGGGTCGCAGTTGCCGCGCTGCCGTGAGAGTGGCAGCCGCCACAGCCCAGGGTCACCAGAAGCAGAAGCACGTTCCGTTTCATCATGGCTTTCATTTTAAGGCACAGTGGGCCGGGGCTGCACCCCCGAAGCGTTCCCGGCTGCACTGCAATCGGGAGAAGTGCTCGACGGCGCACCCAGGTCACCGCTGCGGCGGATCGCCAGCCAGCGCCAGCCGGGCTGCGAATTATCGGGGAGCGAATCATCGGCCCAGAGCTGCAGGGCACAGATGTGTCCGGCCGAGGCGAAGGTCTGGGGCAGATGGTCATCATCGGTGGCGAAGTGCCAGCCGGGCGCGGCCAGCGAGATCTCCTCGTTCATTCCCGGCCGGGCTCCGGGAAAGAACACCGGATAGCTGACTCCCGACGAATCGGCGACGTAGCCGAAGAAATCGGGGATGGAATCGCCGGTGAAATCCTGGAATGCGTAGGCGCCCAGCTCCGCGGCGGACGGCAGCGTCTCCGACCGGCCGAAAATCGCGGCCTGTTGCTCGTTCGCCAACCACAGCTCGGCCCGACCCTGCACGATGCCTTGCACCGCCGACTGCGCGTCGATCAACACGTAGTTCAGGCCATCCGGGCCGGTCCAGACCCAGGCGCCGGCGGCTTCGACATCATGCGCGTGGTATTGCGCCCGCACCACCTCGGCGATGCGGGACTCGGCGCTTCCACCGCCCGCCGAGCTCGCGACGGGTGGCGCCTGCCGGTCGCGCCGGCAGCCGAGAAAAATCAGGGCACCGGCGATGATGACTGCGTTGCGGACGACGGCGCGGGTCCCGGGGCGTAAGCGTAGCGATACCATACCCAACTCGCGTATACGGTTCGGACGTAGTCGCGGGTTTCTGAAATCGAAACCCGTTCGGCAAAGAGATCAGGATCGGAATACTCCGGCCAGCTTTTCCAACGCGCAACGCGTCCCGGACCGGCATTGTAGGACGCCAGCAGAGCATACACCGGGAACGAGTCCTGGAGCATGCGGTCGCGCACGTAGCGCGAGCCCATGTGCAGGTTGAAGTCGGGGATGAACAGCAACGCCGGATCCCAGGGCCCCAGCTTGAGCCGCTGCGTCATCATGGCTCCAGTGGCGGGCATGATCTGCGACATGCCTCGCGCGCCGACCCGCGATACCGCGTGCGGATCGAAGCGCGATTCCTGCCGGATGATCGCGGCCAGGAGGAACGGGTCGATGCACAGTTCTCCCGCCTCCGATTCGATCACGCCGCGATAGGAGTAGGGAAAAAGCGCCCGCGCGACGCCGAGAATCATGCCGACGCGCTGTCGCGCCGCTTCGCCGAGCGCGATGGATTCCCTGGCGTACCCCGCCTCTGCCGCCGCCGATGCCGCGCCGATCAACATCCATACCGACGCCGCCGTGTCGCTCGCCCAGCCCACCGCTTCGGCGCGTGCTTCGGTTTCGAAGCCCAGCTCGGTGAGCAGCCGCACCCGCTCGCGGGCCTTGGCCGGCGGAAAGGTGCCGGGCCGCGCCATGGCCGGCGTGCTGTCGACGATGAACGTGGTGTCGCCGAGGATCTCGCGGGCTCGAACCCCGTAATAGGCGATCGGAAACTGGTTGGCGAGCGCGCGCAGCGTGGTGATGGCAGCGGTATCGCCCCGCTCGAAGCGCATCCGCGCCTCCCAGTAACGGGGTCCGATGCCTAACGAGCCGGCGCTGTCCCGGCGCGCCGCGCCGGCGACCAGCGCCAGGGCGGTGTCACGCTGCTGGTTCATCCAGGCCACGAGCCCGAGCCGGTAGCGCGCCGCAATGGTCGCCGGCGCGTCGGGGAACCGGCTCAGCATCAGCTCGTAGCGCGCCCGCTCGGGCGCGACGTCGGTACCCGCGCGGTCGCGGTCCGCGAAGGTGAGCAGCGCGCGGGCCACACTGGTGTCGCCGGGATCGGTGCGCGCGAGCTGGGCCAGCATGGTGTCGGCTTCCTCGCGTCGCTCCGCCGCCGCATACGCCAGCGCGCGGACCGCGCCGGTGAGACCGTTGCGCAGCCGGCCGGCGCGCAGCACGGCGCTGTCGATGGCACGGAGTGCGCCGTTGAGATCGCGCCGGTCGGTGGCGATGCGGGCGAGCTGAAGCCAGGGAAGTACGGCTGTATCGGGCCGGGGCCGGTGCTTGCGGATCGCCGCATCACGGGCGAAGCGCGTTGCCGCGACATGATCCCCGTGGATGCGGAAGATCTCGCTCGCCGCGAGGTCCTCGGCCTGTGAGAGCGTGTCGAAGCGCTCAGTCAGAAAGGTGGCGGCGAGGACCGGATCGGGATTGATGAAGATGATGGGCAGATGGAAGAGCACCGAGTCGGCGCGCAGCCGAGCCGAAGCGCGCAGGCCCATCGCATACTCGACCCGTGCCACATCGAGCGACTTGCCCCAGCGCTGGAAGAGATCGAGCGCGCCCGGCAGGTTGCCGCGTTCGAACCGCGTCTGCGCGACCTGCAGAAAGCCGGCGCGTATCGCGCCCGGCGTTTTCGATCCCGACACCGCGGCGAAGGCCACCAGGGTGTCGGCTTCGATCGCCGCACGCCGGATCGCGAACCAGTCGGCGATTTCCGGATAGGCCTGCGCCGCACGCCGCCAGGCGGCCTGGGCGGAATCGCGCAGCCCCTGCCGCTCGAGGACGAAGGCGAGCCGGGGCGCCGCCGGACGCGCGTCGACCTTACCCTCCGGCAGCGCCAAGGCGCGGCGATACCGCTGCTCGGCGGCCTTCCAGCGCTCGCCGCGCTCGTCGGCGCGGGCCGCAATCATGAGGAAGGCGACGCTGGTATCGCCGCCCCGGGCGCGCGCCAGCAACGCCGCTTCTTCGGCGAAATGTCCGAGCCCTTCGGCGATCATGGCGGGAAGCAGCAGCGAATCAACCGGAACCGGACGCGTCCCGCGCGGAGCGGGATGAACCCGCGATGCATGCCAGAAGCGTCCAGCGAGAACCAGGCTGTCGGCGCCAGGGGAAGGTCGCGCCGGACATTCATCGAGGACCGCGGTGCGGCGGACGCCATGACGAGACGGCATCGCCGCGCCAATACCTGCCATCATCACACCGGCCACAGCCAGCAGGAGCGCGGCCGGCGCCGCGCGTGTCATGGCCGATCCGCGACGTTCAAGCGGCGTGATTCGGGATCCCATGCCGGAGACGCGCTGTCATTGGCGACCGACTGCACCGTGAAAAATGCGAGCCGCGCCACCCGCGACGCCTTGTCGGCGTCGATCCTGGAGGGCTCGTCGGTGACGCGGTGATAGTCGTGATGCTCGCCGGAATAGAAGAAGATGTACGGGACGCCGCGGCGCTGGAATGGAAAGTGATCCGAGTCCCCCGGCGTGGTCGGCCGATCCTCGATATCCGGTCCCACCGACAGCCCCAGCTCGTGATGTTGCGCCGCCAGCTTCTGCACCAGCGATGAGAGCGTGCTCTTGCCCCAACCATTGAGAAAAATCGAGTCGGGAGAATTGCGGCCGATCATGTCGAGATTGACCAGGCCGACGATGCTGTCGAGCGGAACCGTCGGGTGTCCCACGTACCAGCGCGAGCCGAGCAGCCCGCGTTCCTCACCCGTGACCGAAAGAAAGAGGATCGATCGGCGCGGCCGCGGCGGCGAGCCACTCAGGGCGCTCACCAGGGCCAGCAGCCCGGCGCTGCCGGAGGCGTTGTCGTCGGCGCCATTGCAGATGGAGTCGGCGCCTGACGCCCGGCAGCCGTTGCTCGAACTGGCGGTGCCAAGATGATCGAGGTGCGCGACGACGACGACATATTCGCCCGCCAGCCGCCGGTCGTGGCCGCGCATGACGCCGATTACGTTAGGCGCCGTGCCGCCGCGCACCGGAAAACGCTGAATGAATCCGCCGCTGTCGCCGGCCGCGACCAGGCCGGCATGACGGAACACCGCCTCGACGTACTGCGCCGCCTTGTCGAGCTCGGGGCTCGGCGTGCCGCGCCCCCGCATTGAATCGTCGGCCAGGGCGCCGATGTGCTGCATCATCAGCGCCGGCGTAATGCGGCCGGCCTGCGCCTCGAGGGGCGCGGCGAGAAAAAACAGCAGCAGGCAACCGGACAGGGAAGTCGTTGTTCTCACGCCCGAAAAGTACTCGGGCGTGCCCGCGGCTACCGAATCTCGAAGTTCACCGGAACCTGGACCCGCACCCGAACCACTCGCCCTGCCACCCGCGCCGGCCGGTAGCGGGAACCGAGGACCACGTCGAGCGCTTCGCGATCGAAAAGCGCGTGGGCACTCGACACAATGCGCGTCAGCCCCGGCTCGGCGCGGCCCAGCGTATCGAGGACCGTCTCGATCATGACCCGACCCTGGACGCCGGCCTGGCGCAGCACTTCGGGATAGCGGATCGGCGGATGCGAGATGAGCACCGGCAGCTCTTCGACCAGCCGCTCATCGACCGGCGCAGTTCCCATGACGATCGACGCGCCTGGCCCCGGTCCGACGATGGGTCCGAGCGATGCGCCCGGCTTCATGAAAGGATCCGGGTCCGCAACGGTAACGAAGCCGGGCAGCGGCAGCTGCGGAATGTCCACGGGTACGGTGTTCGGTATCTCCAATGCGGCGGGCTGCATGACCCTTGGCGGGCCGCCCATGAGCGTGGTCGGAGTCCGCACCGGCGGCACGTCCCAGATAACCCCTGAATCAACCGGCAACCTGCTGACGTTCGACGCGACCGTGTTGGTCACCGCGATCGCCAGAGAAATCACGAAGGCATGGATCGCGAGCGAAATGGCCTTGCCGGTCCAGCCGAAGCCGGGGCGTGCGTCGGGGCACGATTCGATGAGCGCAAACATCTGATTCTCCCGTTGGAGTGCCTATCCAAACTGGGAGACGTCCGTGGCGGTGCGATTGACACATCATGACAGGAGGCTTACGGCGGGGTGACAGCTAGCGGCGGATGACCTTCACACCACCGGGTGCGGCGATATAGGCGAGATCGGCCATGCCGATGAAGAGGCCGTGGTCCACGATTCCGGGGCGCTTATCCAGCGCGCGCGCGACGCGCGAGGGATCGGCCATCCCTTTGGGGAATCGGCAGTCGACGATGAAGTTGCCGCTGTCGGTGCGGTAGGCATTGCCGCCCGAGAGGCGCTGCACCGGCTCGGCGCCGAGCTTCCGGAAGAATTCCAGGTGCGTGGTCCAGCCGAAAGGAATGACTTCGACGGGAAGCGGTGCGCGCGTCCCGAGTTTCCGCACGCGCTTCGATTCATCGGCAATGATCACGAATTCGCGCGCGGCCAAGGCGACCAGCTTCTCGCGCAGCAGCGCGCCGCCGAGCCCTTTGATCAACCCGAGTCCCGGCCCCACTTCGTCGGCGCCATCGATTGCGACATCGAGTACGGGATGATCGTCGAGCGTCGTCAGCGGAATGCCGAGGGCACGGCAACGGGTGGCGGTGTCTTCAGAGGTCGGCACGCCGACGACACCCCGCAGCGAGCCAGACTTCAAACCCTGCGCGAGCAACTCGAGGAGCGGCCGCACGGTAGAACCGGTGCCGAGCCCGATGATGGAATCACTGCTGATTCGTGAAATGGCGGCCGCGGCCGCGGCGCGTTTGAGATCGTCCGGCGACGTGCCCGGCGCGGTCAGCGGAGCGCCTGGGCCGGCGTCACTGGCAGACTCCCTTGACCCAGTCGACGTGCCAGACAGCGTGCACCGAATCGCCGTTGGACTTGAGATCGGTGTCGGAGATGATGGTATCACCCACCAGCTTGATCACCGACGATGCGTCGAGGAAACGGCCATCGGACGAACCGTCCGCGAAAGTCAGCTTCAGCGCTCCGGTCGATGTCACCGCGTAGCTGCCGTGCGTCGGCTCATTGCCCTGCAGGAAATAGCCGATGGTCGAGTCGAGCTGGCCGTTCTGCAGACGGGAGAGCTGGCCGACGTTCGCTCCGGCGAACTGGAAGACGAATGATCCGGTGGTGTCACCGTTGGCGCGGGGAGAAAGACCGAAACAGTTGATGCCGAGGAAATTCTGCTGGGTGATCCAGTTGAGGTGCAGATTCGTCCCGGTGCTGGTATCCACGAAGCTGTACGTCATCAGCGTCGGCGCGAAGGGGTACGCGACGTAGCCGGACGGAATGTTGATGACCGGAATCGACACCTGGTTATCCAGATGATTGCAGGCCGCCAGGACAAGCACGGCGGCGGCAAATAGCAGTGAGCGGCGCATAAAATATCCTACCGCTTTCTGGCCCGAAGGCCAAGGCGTTCCATACGAGAACGCAGCGTATTGGGATGGATTTCGAGTAGTCGAGCCGCCCCCTTCGGGCCATGGATGACGCCGTCGGTCCGGTCCAAGGCCCGCCGGATGTGGGCCCGCTCGATGTCCTCCAGTGAGGCGAGCCGGCTGTCCGTTCCACCCGCCGAGCCCGCTGCGCTCAACGCATCGCTTACGACCACGACCGGTCCCGGCGAAAGCACGCAGGCCCGCTCCATCACGTTCTGCAGCTCGCGAACATTTCCCGGCCAGGGATACCGCGCCAGCCTTGTCAGGCTCTCGGCTGAAACGCCGGTCAGCGGCCGGCCGAGCTTCCGCGAGTAGAACTGGACGAAGTGGGCGACGAGCATCGGGATGTCCTCCACCCGCTCGCGCAGCGGCGGAATCGGCACCGGAAAAACATTCAGCCGGTAAAAGAGGTCGGCCCGAAACCGGCCCGCGGCGACGTCGGCCTCCAGGTCCCGGTTGGTGGCGGCGACGAGCCGCACATCCACCTGCACCGGCTGCGAGCCGCCGACGCGCTCGAATTCCTGTTCCTGCAGGACGCGCAGCAGCGCCGCCTGCACTTCGAGCGGCAGCTCGCCGACTTCGTCGAGGAAAAGTGTTCCGCCATCGGCCAGCTCGAAGCGCCCCAGCCGGCGCTGCACCGCGCCGGTGAAGGCGCCACGCTCGTGACCGAAGAGCTCGCTCTCGACCAGCCCCGAAGGAATCGCCGCGCAGTTCACCTTGATGAGCGAGCGGTCGCGCCGCGGGCTCAACCGATGAATGGCGCGCGCCACCAGCTCCTTTCCGGTTCCGGTTTCACCGATGAGCAATACGGTCGAATCGGCCGGCGCGACCTGCCGCACGCGGCGCAGCACCGCGCGCAGTGGCGGGCTGGTGCCGATGATCTCGTCGAAACCGCGCTCGCTGCGCAACTCCTCGTTGAGGTAGGCGTTTTCGACCTCGAGCCGCTCGCGTAGCCGCGACAGCTCGTCCAGCGCTCGCGCGGTCTTGATCGCCGTCGCGGCCTGGTAGGCGAAGGTACCGAGGAGATCGAACTCGGCCTCGCCGACCGCGCGGGCGAAGAAGAGACCGAGGGTGCCGATCAGCTCGTCGCGAAATAGCAGTGGATAGCCGGCATACGCCAGGAAGCCGCCGTCGATCAGAAAAAGCAGATCTTCGACCCGCTCGCGGGGCCGATCGCCGCGCCGCTCGGCATCGCGGCGCTGGGCGAGAAATTCGGGGACGCGGGCCGGCAGATCGTTGATGAGCATCGGCATCCGGCTCTCCGCGATCCGGCCGGCGAAGTAGGCACCCATCGGGATCTTGTGGGCGCGCGCAATCAGCGGCATCACCATGCCGGCGCCGGCGCAATCGTGGAGCGCCGGCTCTTCGTCGGTCAGGCCCGCGGCGCGGCAAACGGGACACTGCGAATCGGTCTGATAAAGAAGCAATCGCGCCGCGACGGCGCCGGCGTGGTCAACGAGTCCGTCGGCGATCGCGCGCAGCACATCGGAGAGATCGATTTGCGCCGTCATCTGCTCGGTCACTCGGCGCAACACTCCGAGCAACTCTCCCGCCGACCAATCCACCCTGCCGATCTCCGTCACGTCCTGAAGATAATTCAATTACGATATTTCGTAAATTCGGTGGTTATCTCGTTACGATATTTCGTATTTTACTGATCCTTGCTGCGAAAAACAAATAAGCATAAACCCAAGGGTCCGTTGTAGTTGAAGTGACATATATAGCATCGGGTAGAACCTTGGCACCAGCATTGCGTGTATACAAGCCACCAGGCCGCAATGTAGCCGGCCTCACGTTCTGAAGGATGCGCATGCGTTTGGCGATTCTGGTCCTCACTTTGGCACTGGTTGCCTCACCGTCACTGGCGCAACAGCCCGCCGCAGCCGGCGATTCCGCAGTGGGACTTCTCGATGCCGTGCGCATCGGACGCGGAAACGCGGTTAACGCCATCGAGGCGCGAAACTCCGCGGCGGCCGCGAGTGCGCGCATCGGCCAGCGTCGGGCCGACCTTCTGCCGACGATCAACGCCGGCGCGAGCTTCACGCGGCAGACACTCAACCTCGATGAGTTCGGTCTCTCCTTTCCCGGCGTGCCGCCGGTGACGCCGGATTTCAGCGTCTACCGGCTCGGCATAACGGCGCGGCAGGCGCTGTGGGATCCGGCGGCGATCGCACGGTTGCGCGCGGCACGCGACAACGCCGTGGCCGCGGGACTGGATTCGCGCACCACCGCGGATCTTTCCGGCGCGATGGCGGCGCTCGCGTATCTGCGCGTCCTTGGCGCCGACGAAACGGTGCGGGCGCGGCTCGAAGACAGTACCGTGGCCGCGAGCCTGATGCAGCAGGCGCGCCGCCTGGTCGACGCCGGCGTGAGTCCGGCGATCGACGCGACGCGCAGCGAGGTCAGCTTCGCCGACGTGCGCACCCAGCTGGAGGTGGCGCGCAACACGGCGGGGCGTTCGCGGCTCGACCTGCTTCGGGCGCTCGACTTCCCCGCGGGGACCACGCTTCGCCTGACCGACTCGCTGCAGTCGCTCCAGCAATACGCGCTGCCATTCCCGACCGGAACCGACAGTGCCGTCTCCTACGCGATGGCGCATCGTGCCGAGATCGCGGCGGAGCGGGCGCGAACCGAGTCACAGCGGCGCACGCTGACTTCGATCAAGGCCGAGAACCTGCCGTCGGTGGCATTGTCGGGAGGCTACACCGAGAGCGGGCGGCAGACCTCGACGCTGCGCGCCACCTACAACGTGATGCTGGGTGTTTCGATTCCGATCCTCGACGGTTTCCACCGCCAGACGCGCGCGCAGGAGCAGGAAGCGCTCGTCGGAGTGCAGGAATCGCGCGAGCACGACGTCCAGCGCCAGGTCGAGACCGAAGTACGGCAAGCAATGCTCGACGTCGCATCGGCGACCCAGCAGACCGCGATCGCCGCCGACCGCGTGAACCTCGCCGAAACCGAGCTGCACCAGGCCCAGCAGCGTTTCGAGCAAGGCGTGGCCGGCAGCGTGGAGACCACGCAGGCGCAGAGCGCGGTGATCGCCGCGCGCGACGCCTGGATCCAGGCGCGCCTGGCCTACGCCACCGCACGGCTCGCCGCGTATCGCGCGCTGGGCGTGCTCGACCAGATCCACTAATCGCATGACTGACTCAGGGAGAACCATGACCAGTTCCGACGTCGCCATCGACTCGCCGAACGCCGTTCCCGGCGCCAAGACCGAAGCGAAGGCGAAGGCGCGGCCGATTCGCCTCGTCATCATGATCGTGGTGGCGGTCGTCGTCGCCGCGTACATCGTCCACGCCGTGATCCGCGGACGACATCATGTCACCAGCGACAATGCCCAACTCGACGGGCACATCACCCAGGTAGCACCGAAGGTCCAGGCATTTGTAGACCGGGTGCTGGTCGACGATAACCGTCTCGTGAAGGCCGGCGACACGCTGGTCGTTCTCGACGACCGCGACCTCCAGCTCCGCCTCGCCCAGGCCAACGCCGATTTCGCCAGCGCGTCGGCGTCCCTCGGCAACGGAGCGCGCGCCGGTCAGGCCCAGGCGCAGCTGCAGATGAGCCAGGCCCAGGCCGTGGGCGCGACAGCGAGCGTCGCCTCCGCCGATGCCGCATATCGCAAGGCGTCGGCCGACCTGGAGCGGATCCGCGGCCTCGCGGCGCAGAAGATCGTACCGGCACAGGCCCTCGACGCGGCGCAGGCCACGTATGACGCGGCGCGCGCCAACCTCGAGGCGGCCCGCGGCCAGGCTTCCGCGATGCAAAGCCAGGTCTCGGCGTCGGGCGCGGGGGTCTCGATCGCCTCCGCCCGCCTCCAGGCGGCGCAGGCGGCGGTGATGACTGCGCGGCTCAACGCCAGCTACGCGATCCTGGTTGCCCCGGTAGGCGGCGTGATCGCGCGGCGCAGCGTCGAGCCGGGCGCCCTGGTCCAGGTCGGCCAGCCGCTGATGTCGATCGTCCCCGACTCGGCGGTCTGGGTGACGGCCAACCTCAAGGAGACGCAGCTGCGCAAAGTGCGCATCGGCGACTCGGTGACCTTCAGCGTCGATGCGTATCCCGGCACCGAATTCCACGGCCGCGTCTCGAGTCTGAGCCCGGCGACGGGGGCGCGCTTCGCGCTGCTGCCGCCCGACAACGCCACCGGCAACTTTACCAAGGTGGTGCAGCGCGTCCCGGTGCGGATCGACGTCCTCGACCGCGCCGACCCGGCCCATCCGCTCCGCCCGGGGATGTCGGTCGACGTGGATATCGAGACTCGTTAGGCACGGCCGATGACCGCAGCCGCCATCTCCCTTCCCGTGAACCGGAAGAGCCAGGACGAAGTCTTCCGGACCCGGTACCTCATCGCGTTCGTGGTGACGCTGGCGAGCGTGCTGGAGCTGGTCGATACCAGCATCGTCAACGTGGCGATCCCCCACATGATGGGCTCGCTGGGGGCGACCCTCGACGAAATCGCCTGGGTCTCGACCGGTTACATCGTGGCCAACGTCATCGTCCTGCCGATGACCAGCTGGCTCAGCGACCGCTTCGGCCGCCGCAACTACTACACCGGCTCGGTCATTCTCTTCACCACCGCATCGTTTTTCTGCGGCCACGCCAGCACGCTGACCGATCTGGTGGTATGGCGCATCATCCAGGGGATGGGCGGCGGGGCGCTGATTTCGACCGCCCAGGCCATTCTCTTCGACGTTTTCCCGATCGAGGAGCGCGGCATATCGCAGGCAATCTTCGGCATGGGGGTGATGGTCGGGCCGACGCTGGGGCCGACGCTCGGCGGCTGGCTGACCGACAACTTTTCCTGGCCGTGGATCTTCTACATCAACCTGCCGCTGGGGCTGCTCGCCGCCTTCGGCACCTGGCAGATGGTCCCCGAGCCGCGCCACAAGGTCGAACGCGTCAACCGGGTCGACTGGCTCGGGCTGGCCCTGCTGATCATCGGAATCGGCTGCCTGCAGATCATGCTCGAACGCGGCGAGCGCCACGACTGGTGGCAATCGCGCGAGATCATCCTCGAGGCGGCCGCGTCGGGCCTGGCGCTCATCGTGTTCGTCTGGCACGAATTGCGGACCGAGCATCCCGTCGTGGACCTGCACATCCTCAAGAATCGCCAGTTAGCCGCCGGCGTCGTCTTTGGCGCCATTCTCGGGTTCGCGCTGTACGCCAGCGTATTTGCCCTTCCGGTTTATTTGCAGACGCTGCTGGGGTTCAGCGCCTGGAACACCGGATTGGTGATTCTCCCCGGCGCGCTCGCCAGCGCGGCGACCATGGCCTTTTCGGCGCGGCTGGCGCAGAAGATCGACGTGCGCCCGATGATCACCGTCGGCGCGGTGCTGTTTCTGATCGCCATGTGGCAATGCGCGCACTTTACCACCCAGACCGGGATGCCCGACCTGTTGATGCCGATGATTCTGCGGGGCGTCGGCCTGGGTCTGATTTTCGTGCCGCTGACCAACACCACCGTGGCGGACCTGCATCCGCGCAACATTCCGCAGGGCACCGGTCTCTTCAACCTCTCGCGCCAGCTCGGCGGCAGCATCGGCATCGCCCTCGTGGCGACGCTGATCACCCGGTTCACCACCCAGGGCCGTACCGCGCTGGTGAGCCACGTGAGTCTTTCCGATCCGACCACGCAGCAATGGCTCGAATTCGTCACCCGGCGTATGCAGATGCTCGGTGGAAGTCTGGGTGGGGCGCGGCTGCGCGCGGAACTGCTGCTCGACCGCGTCATCACCGGCCAGGCCGCAATGCTGGCGTACGAGCGGATTTTCTGGATGATGGGCCTGATCCTGATGGGCAGCTGCGCGATGCTCTTCGTCTTCCGCACCGGCCGGACCGTCGGCACCGGCGGAGCGGCGCACTGATGATCTCGCCCACGTTGTCGCCGGAAAAGCGCGAAGAAGTGGTCCAGGCGGCGCTCGACACCTTCGTCGAGCGGCCCTGGTTGGAAGTGACGCTGGAGGCTATCGCCTCGAGCGCCGGCGCCGATGCGGGCCAGGTCGAAGAGGCCTTTGGCAGCCGCGAAGGGCTCTACCGCGCCGCCCTCGAGGTGTACACCACCCAGACGGTGTCGCGCGCCGAAGCGGAGCTCCCGCAGGGCAGCGCCCGCGCCCAGCTGGAAATGGTCTGCGCCCGCGCCTGGGACACATTGCGCACGCCGCAGTTCACCGCGCTCTACCGGGTCGCGATCGTACTCAAGCTGGTCGATCCGTCGCTGTCGCAGCATTTCCGCGAAAACATCGTCGACCGCTGGCGCCGGCTTCTCGACACGGTGCTGACGCGCGGCGCCGCGAGCGGCGAGTTCAAGCCCAACGCCCCCGCGGCGGGACGGGTGATCTCCTCGTCGCTGCTCCTCCAGGCCATCTGGTGCAACGACGCCGAGCGCCTCGCGCCGGCCAACAAGAGCCGGGTGGTGCAGGAGCTGCTCGATGTCGTACTGGAGGGAATCGGCGGCCGGTAGCTCTGGCCGCGCCTCAGCGCAGCGTCAGCGCGATCGAAAGCCGCGACACGTAGGCGATGGTATCGTCGGAGAGGCCACCCGAGGCGGTGGTGATGTCCCCCAGCGCCGCGATCTGGTCGCCGGCCTGCGCGGTTATCGCGAGGTGGCGGCTGATGGGCTGGTCCCAGCCTAACGATACGCCCATGACGACGCCCTTTCCTTTTACCGCCGTGCGGACGGCCACGCTGTCGTTCGGCGCGACGTGCCCATCTACCAGCCCGGTACCGAACCGGACGAAGAATCCGGTTTTGGGCCACGGATACCACTGCGCCACCACGCTCAACGTCCGGACCTGCTCGTCGACATGAGCATCGCTGCCGGTCCATACCTGGCCTTCGACGCCCAGCAGCACGTATTTGCTCATCGCCCCGCCGATCGCGATATCGATGGCGTAACCGCCGGCGCTGGCGGGCGGCGAGCAGGTCCGGCAGCTGACCCGCAGCCGGCCGATGCCCGCACCGGCGTCGAGCCAGACGCCGCTGCGCCGCCGGTATTGCGCCCGCGCCGGTGAGGCGAATGCCATCATCGCCAGCAGCGACAGCACCAGGCTACGCCGTCTCACGGTCCGTTGCCTGCCGGGTTCTGGAGCGGGTGGCGCCACTGTCCGCGCCGCCATGCCAGGTAGAAGCGCAGCTCCGGATAGCTGTAGGTCAAGCCCTTGCCCGGGCCGTAATCGCTGAGCTGGCGATACCAGCCGGCATAAGCGCCGATGCCGAGGGCGTGGCCGATGGGCAGCAGCCCCTCGATGCTGGCGTGGCTGATGCGATAATCCGCGGGTGAGCCGCTCACCGAATGCAGGTACGCGAATCGCCAGCGCGCCGACAGTACCGTCGCCCCCGAGACCAGCAGCGACGCCGAGGCATTGAGACCGGCGCCGGGTCCGAAGTCGTAGTCGCGTTCGCGCACCCCGGCGCCCGGCGACTCGATCCCGCCAAGGAGCAGCCACTCGCCATAGAGCTCGCTCTGGATGTGCGCGTGGGGAGTGGCCGCCCAGTTGGAGACGAAGCCCGTCTCCACGCTCTGGCCGCCGAAGTGGTAGGCCGGTCCGGCGAGGTACTCGAACTTCTGCGCGACGGTGAAAATGTTGCGTAGCCGAGCGGCGCTGTCGGTGAGCTCGCGGCCATACAGCCGCCCCAGTATCCGCGTGGTATTGATCCCACCCTGCGCCGGCGAGAACTGGAAGCGCAGATGAAAGACGTCGAAGGGTTCGTGAAATGGCTTGTCGAAGGGGGAGCCATACGCGATGTCGATGAGCATCGTTCCCGACCACGAGCTGCGGTGCTGCGGCCCCGAATCGACGGCGAGCCGCACTCCGCCCTGCAGATCCACGGCCAGCGGAGTGTGGTCGCGCAGTGGTCCGTCATCGGCGTGGCGGAATGCCTCGCCGCGTATCATGCGGTTGAGGCCGCCCACCGGATCCAGGGGAATCGACGCCAGTTCCCGCATCGCGCGGGGAAAGCCGCGAGCCCGATTGTCGCGCACGATGTTCGACAACCGGTGCCCGACCTCGCCGAAAATGATCCCACCGAACGCGGTGTTGTAGAGGTCGTTGAGCGAAGGACGTTCGTTTTCGCCGAAGTATTCCCATTCTGCGGATCCCAGGAACGTCAGCGGCGTCGAGCCCCAGAAGCCGATGCCATTGTCTCGGCCGGCATTGAAGAAGAAGCCCCCGCCCCAGGGATGGCCGAACATGTTGGTGCGGAACTGGTCCACGTCCCACTCCCAGCCAAGGCGAATATTGTCGGACCAGGTCTTGAGACTGATGTCCGCCCAATCCGCATGGCGGAGCCACCAGTTCATTCGCTGGACCACGATGTTGATACCGGTAACCTCACCGACGGCGAGGAGCGGCTTCGGGCGGCGAGGAGGCGGGGGCGTCGAATCGGTGGACGTGGTGACCGACTGCGCGATCATCGGAAGTGGCGCGGCCGGGATGACCAACAGCAGGAGCATCAGGGCGCGCCGGATCACACTTCAATGTACGCCGAGGGCCATTACTTGTTCACTCGGCCATCACACCCGAACCCGCGCCCAGACCGGCTTGTGGTCGCTGGCGCGCAACCGATCGGGCACTGAGCCGAATGCCGCGGCGTCCACCAGCTCCAATCCCTTGAGAAGAACATGATCCATCGCCCAGATCGCATTGGTCGGGCCGATCCGGCGGGTGGGCCAGGAAAACCCGCGCGCCAACGCCACATCGGCGACGCGCGGGCTGTTGAAGTCGCCGGCCAGGATGACGGCGTCGAAGGCCGACGCGTCGCCCAGGACCACGCGCAGCTGGTCGCGGCGCTGCCGGGGACCGTTGTCGATCATCGTCGCCAGGTGGACGTTGTAGGCCCGGATTGACCGGCCCCCAGCATCAATGGTTGCAGCCACGGCCGCGCGCCGAAGCTGGCGGAAGCGCGCCTCGTAAGGCAGAAGAATCTTCCGGTCGTCTCTCATCGGATGCCGCGACTGAATCGCGCAGCCAAAATCCTTGTGCGCCAGCGGGTGAATCGTGTTGGGGTAATAGACCCACGAGAGACCGAGGGCATCGGCGACCGCACCGGTACCCGCGGCGTCCATTTCCTGTAGCAGCAGGATGTCGGGATTGCGCAGCGACGCGGTGGTCTCGATCAGCCGGGCGGCGCGATCCGGAAACCGGCTGAACTTGATGTTGAAGCTGACCACCAGCAACGAGTCACTCGGGGCCGGCGGCGAGGACTCGCCGCCGGCGTACCGTGGACCATCGGGATCTGTGTAGTTGTGAGGAGCGGCGGCCAAAATCCCGCGCTACTGCCCCGCCGGAAGCCGGTAGATCGCGACCTGCGCGACGAGATTCGCAGGGAAAGTGACGCCGCCGGGTGATGAAAACCGGATCGTGACCGTGGTGTCGGAGGTTGGTGTGTCGAGGCGCCAGAACGACATCGTCCCCGGCTGCATGACGATGCTGGTGGTGTCGTTGCTCACCTCGAACGGTACGATCGGCATCGCGGCCGGGACTTCGGCGCTGGGACCGGAGGTCACGAACAGTCGCGCCCAGAGGGTGTGCATGTTGCGCGTCACGAAGCGGTTGGCGCTGGGCGCCGTGTTGCGCGGCAATCCCGGGAAGCTGTCGGTGTAGAGGGCGATGCCGAAATTCTGGAACAGCGTCGGGAACGGCTGTCCCGACTCCAGGGCGACATTGGACAGCGCGCTCGACGGCCCCTTCACGATCTTCTTGAAAATCGAGGTGCCGAACTGGTCTCCCAGGTAGCGCGAGAAGAGCCACGCGCCGCCGCGCCAGCTGAAGCCGCCCTCCGAATCGTCGTGGTCCGTAAGACTCGAGGTATCCGGCACCACGGCATACGCATACGAATCGAAGAACAGATTCTGGATGAATCCTTGCGATGAGTCAGGGAAGAGCGCAGACGGATCCGTCGTGCGGCATGAAGCCTGGGGAAACGGGCACTGCGCTTCCCAGTAGAGTGAGCCCTGCTCTTCGGCGACGATGCTGAGGCCTTCGTCGAGCCAGCTGTCCAGCGGATTGATGCCGTTGACGACCACGTGCTGCGAAAAATTGATCAGGTGCTGGAGCTCGTGCATGAAGGTCGGCTGCACCGACTCGCTGACGCCACCGACGCCATGCGAGCAGCTGAAGACGGCGTTGGTGTCCGGAACGATGGAATAGAAAATCTCGCCGCCATTGGAATTGGGATCACTGGCGACGGGATTGAAATCTTCTTCGTTGAAGAAGCCGGCGACGAACCCCTCGGTCTGGCAGGTCGAGGTCGGCGTATCGCCGTTGACCGTGGGTGACATCAGCATGATGAAGCGCTGATTGTTGTCGATATCGGACGGCGACCCGAAGGTCGTCGTATCAATGTCGTAGAGCGTCGAATCGAATCGACCTCCGAACAACTGCAGCTGACTCGGCGTGAAGCCGTTGGCCGGAGCCAGCGTGTCGATATAGAGCAGCACATTATTGCCGACGTAGACCAGCTTCGCCGTTACCGTCGCGAACGTCCCGGAGCTGAAGTTCGCCAGCACCTTGAAATTCGAGAGGCTTCCGGCGGGCGGCACCGGCTTGGGGCCGGCGGCCGCCGAGGTGGCCAGGGATCGCATGTACGCCGAGTGCATGGCGCCGGAGGCGGCGAAACGGCGGCCGCGGGCTCGGAGCCACCGATCGGCGGCCATCTGCGCGAACGGCGGCCGCATTGGCCGCCTCGATCCATCCAGCGCCATCATCGCGGTCATGCCGCTTCCATGCAGCCGAGCGCGATCCGAACCGGCGGCCGCCGCGGCAGCGGCAAGTTTCCCGGTCGCGAGGCTGTACGGCACCAGCGACAAGCCGACCTGGTCAGTCGCGAATTGCGGAATGATCAGGTAGTTGGCGCCGGCGCCGGCCAGTGTGATGGTCGAACCGATCGCGCTGCAATCGACGCGGGTCGCCGTGTTCACCGCCAGCGAGATGGTGCTCGCCGGAGTACAGGGGGTGTTGGAAAAAGTGACGGTTCCGCCCGTCGAGCCGATGATGTCCTTGGAGGTGCCGCAGGCAGCGGCAAGGAACACGAGGAGCGCCGGCGTCGCGGCGCGACGGAACAATCGTATGGTTGTCATTTAGTCCTTCTACTAGACGTGCCGAGAGGGTGTTCCGTAACCACCATTCAATCTGATACGGCCCGACGATTCTCGCCGCTGCGCCGCCGTTGCGGCGGCGACTGGGCGACTGCGGCGACTGCTGACCGGTTTTCAGTGGCTGGGGAGGGAATTGAACCCCCGACACGCGGATTTTCAGTCCGTCCCCAACGCCAACATCATAGCTACGGATTCGCGAGGGTCAACAGGAAAGGCATTGCAGTCACTTGGGTTGGGCTGCGCCGCGTTCATGTCTAGATCGTCGCGTCCTACGCATTGTTACCATTGGTTCCGAACAGTACGGGCAAAGGCTAGACAAAGAGCGCCCGCCCGACCATTCCGGTAGTTGGCCTTCTAGCCGGTCGGAGCAACAAGCAGAAGAGTGGCCTCGAGGAGGCAGCGCTTTTCCGGCTTGCCTTTCCGCCCCACCAATAGAGCGTGCGCCGGCTCGTCATCCACCGGGTCGCGTACGATCATCTGTTTGCAGGCTCGTGCCTCTCCAGCTGTCAGCTTGGCCAACCCGAATCCTGGGAACCTAGCGCACACGATTGCTTGATCGCCGGCGAGGTCGGCCAGGAGCACCGACATCGGAGTCCCGTCACTAGAGTCATCAAACAAACCGCGACTGAGTCGGCGATTGCCATCAACGAGCGGATATTGAAGGATGTGAACGCGACGCCAGAGAACCGCGCCATTGGCGATGCTCAGATCGTCCTGGTATCCGCTGGCCCCGCCGCCGGTCAGAGCAAGGGCTCCGCCCGGCTACAGCTGGGCGACA
>DASXPG010000202.1:0-20903 GCA_036493755.1 Gemmatimonadales bacterium | reverse complement strand
AGAACGTCAACGCGCCCGCGGGCATTGTCCGCTGTTTGCTGGTAGCTTTGGCGCTGTGAATCCGTTCGAAGGGCCCCACGAAACCGAGCTACTCAGAAAGCCCATCAAGGACCTCGGCCTCCGGATCGAGGGCTCTCCGCTCGAGAAGTACGTCATCCAGCTCCACAAGGAGCTCGAGCGCAAAGGACTGAAGCTCTTCAAGCCGCGCTGCTATCTCACCGACGAATGGGGCTGTCCCGACCAGGAGCCGGTGATCGGCATTCCCTTCTATCTCGCCGATCCCAAACTCGCCGCGCTCGAGAAGTCGATGAACGATCTCGAGGACGAGCGCGAGATCATGATGTACCTGCGGCACGAAGCCGGGCACGCCTTCAACTACGCGTACGAGCTGTTCAAGCGGGAGGACTGGAAGGTGCTCTTCGGCCCCTTCCGCCGCCCGTACCGCGACCGCTATCACCCGATTCCCTTCTCGCGCCGCTTCGTCCGGCACATCGCCGGATGGTACGCGCAAAAACATCCCGACGAAGACTTCGCCGAAACCTTCGCGGTGTGGCTGACGCCGCGGGCCAACTGGCGTAACCGGTACAAGGGCTGGGGCGCGCTGCACAAGCTCCGCTACGTGGACCGGATGGCGCGCATCTATGGCAGCCAGGAGCCCGCACGCCCCCTGGGCGAGACCGACGTGACCGTCGACGAGATGGAAGTGACGCTGGAGGATTTCTACCGGCAGTCCACGCCGGACGAGTCCAGCGCCATTGCCGATCTCGCGCTCGATACCGACCTCGCCGACATCTTCCTGAAGCCGTCGAAGCGGCGGAAGCGCGGCATTCGTCCCGCCGCCGACTTGTTAGGCGAGCGGCGCAAGGAAATCGTCGACAAGGTCACCTACTGGACCGGCGTGCGCCGGCCGCTGGTGAAGAAGCTGCTGGACTGCATCGAAGAGCGGGTCCGGGCCCAGGGGCTCGCCGTGACCACCGGGCGGGAGCAGGCCAGCATCGTGGAGATCACCGCCTACACCACCACGCTCGCGATGAATTATCTGACGCGTGGAAGGTTCACGACGCCGTGAGTCCACGCCCGACGCCCGACGCACGACTCACGGTTTTCCCGTGAAGATCGCGATCCTCTACGACACCTGGGACGACGGCGCGGAAGAGCCGACCGCCGACGTCCCGGTGGAGGAGCCGCCCCGCCGCCGGCGGAAAGGCCGCAAGAGCACCAGGATCCGCCGCCCCAAGCTGGACCGCGAAGAAATCCACGAAGCGCTCGAGAAACGCGGGCACACGCCGAGCTACTTGATCCTCGACGGTGCCGATCCGTCGCTGGTCGCACTGGCGAAAAGCCGGCACGACCTGATCTTCAATCTCACCGAGTCCTACGCCGGCGACGACACCAAGGACATGAACATCGCCGCCTATCTGGACCTGCTGGACCTGCCCTACACCGGCGCCGGCCCTTACGGCCTGTACCTGGCCCAGAACAAGGCGCTGGCCAAGAAGATTTTTCATTTCCACGACATTCGCACCCCCTTCTTCGCGGTGAGCTACAAGGGCCTCAGCGAGCACGCCCACGACATCGCCTTTCCGCTGATCGTGAAGCCGCAGTCCGAAGACGGTTCGATCGGCATCGACAACGGCTCGGTGGTCAGCAGCGTCCAGGAATTGCTCGAGCGCATCCACTACATCCACGAGGAATTCGATTCTCCCGCGCTGATCGAGGAATACATCGAGGGGCGCGAGATCTACGCCGCGGTGCTGGGCAACGGGCAGCCGGAAGCGCTGCCGCTGGTCGAGCTGGACATGTCGCAGCTCCCCGAGGGGACGCCGCGCATCGCCGGGACCGAAGTGAAATGGGAAAAGGACAGCGAGGCCTACAAGAAGACGGTCAGCCGCATCGCCGAAGACCTGGACGAGGAAACCGCCGACAGCCTGAAAGAGACCGCCGTCGCCGCCTACCAGGCGCTGCACCTGCGCGACTACGGCCGCATCGACATGCGGCTCACGCCCGAGGGAAAGATCTACGTCATCGAGGCGAATCCGAATCCCTGGCTCAGCTCGACGGCGGAATTCGCGATGGCGACGAGAAAATCGGGGAGGAGTTACGCCGAGGCCATGGGCGAGATCGTGGATCTCGCCCTGGCCCGGTACGCCTGACTACATCGTGTGCGACGCCGGCGCCGGCACCGGCGCCATGATGTGCGCGTAGGGCGTTCCCGCGAACATCACGAACGGCATGTTGGCCTGCGGCGTGGTCGGCAACCCGGCGTAATTGTTGCCTGGGGAGATGATCATCATGTGCGGCCCGCTGTGGATCCACTGCTGGCCTGAATCGGGCTTCATCTTGAAGGCGTCGGTGTTGCTGGCATCATCCGCCCCCATCAGCATGTAGGAGAGACCCACCGCCGTCGTGTGCGGCGACTTGTGCCCCATCCACGCGCCGAACCAGTTCATCCACTGACCGTCGACACAGATCGGATCGGGATCCGGCGTATCCGGCATGTCGGGTAGGCAGGTCCAGCCATTGGTGCCGGCCCGGATCTGGGTGGGCTGGCCGGTCGGCGTGGTGGGATAGTCCATGATCGCAGCGGCGCGCGCGATTTCGGCCGGGCCGGCGCTCATCGCCGACTGGATCTTCCACTCGTTGCTGCCGGGGGCGGGTCCGGGCGGCGGAGCGGGAGCGGCGGCCTGCTGGGCCGGCTGCCCTCCCGAACAGGCGGCGAGAAGCGCGAACATCAGAATGGCGGCGGTCTTCCTATCCATGGAACCTCCAGGGGTGCGAACCAACGGCTGAGAGAAGGGAGCGATGATGCTGTAACGACCCCGCCCCCGCAAGGGTTCCCCTGAAAGCCCTGCCTAGCTGACGACCTCGCAGTGCGAGCCCAGTGAGGCGCTTCCTTTGAAGCCGATCAGGACCACCTGGTCGCCCAAAATCGCATCCTTCAGCTCGGTACGCTCGAGCTTGCATCCCTTCCCCACGATCGCTTCCTCGATGGCGCTGTCGCGGACCATGCATCCCTCGCCCAGCGCGACGTGCGGCCCGACCGTCGAGCGCTCGATGACGACGTTCTCACCGATGAGGCAGGGCTCGATGATCTTCACATCCTTGGCGTAGTTCCGCGGACCGCTGCCACCGTTGCGGTCGAGCAGGATGGCGTGGGTCTCCAGGGTCGTCCCGTTGGCGCCACAATCGAGCCAGGCGCCCACTTCGGCCGTCTTGATGCGGCGGCCATGCTCGATCATCCACTGGAACGCGTCGGTGAGATACCACTCCCCCTTGTTCTTGGGGCTGGCCATCACGTGGTCGATTCCCTGCCAGAGCGCGTCCACATCCTTGATGTAGTAGAGCCCGATGTTGGCCAGCTTGCTGATCGGCTCCGTGGGCTTCTCGACGATCCTGGTCATGTAACCCTGCGCGTCGGTGACCACGACGCCGAAGCGCTGGTAGTCTTCGACTTCCTTGGCCCAGATGATGCCGTCGGCGTCGGTGGTGTTGACGATCCCCAGGTCGGCATCGAAGACGGTGTCCACGAAAATGATGAAGACCGGCCCCTTCACGTACGGCCGCGCGAGGTTGATCGCGCCGGCGGTGCCGTCCTGGACCTTCTGCTCGACGAAACGCGACGGCGTCTTGTAGTGCGCCCTGGCGTACGCCTCGACCTGCTCCTTGAGATGCCCGGTGATGAAGATCAGCTCGGTCACGCCAAGTCCCTGGAGCTTGTCCATCACCCAGTCCATCACCGGCCGGCCGGCGACGTTGATCAGCGGCTTGGGCGTGATGTGGGTGTGGGGGCGCAGCCGTGTTCCCTTGCCCGCCAGCGGGATGATGACCTGCATCTCAGACTCTCCCGTACCGGTCCTTGAGGCGGACCACGTCGTCGAGGTGATTGGTGGATGCTTCGAGCACGTCGCTCGTCTCGATCGCTTCGAACTGATGGACGGTACCGGTCGGCACCTGCTGTGCCTCGCCGGCAACCATGATTCGCTCCTGGAGTTCCTTCTGCGCGTCCTGGTATCTGAAGATCATCTTCCCGTTCAGCACGTAAATGGACTCGTGCTTTTTCTCGTGATATTGCAAGCTCAGGATCTGGCCCTTCTCGATGTGCAGGATCTTGCCGCAATAATTGTCGGCCTGCGCCCAGATGATCTCGTGTCCCCACGGCTTGTCGACGCGCCGGGGCGCGAACTGGTCGGGATGATTCACAGCGCCTCCATCATCTGAAGCGTCAACGACGACGGGCTGGTCACGCAGGCTCGGACGCAGACCCCGCAGCCGACGCAGCCACTGAGAATAACCGGGCGGCCAAGCGCGTCGAGATCGAGCGCTTCGGCGCCGACGGGACAGGCGCGCGCGCAGACGCCGCACTCGACACCCTGGAAGGCGATGCACCGCTCGGCGTCGAGCGCCAGCTCGCCGATGCGTTCCGTCTCCCAGCCGTCGGCGGGCAGAATCAGCGCGCCCGTCGGGCAGACCGACGCGCAGAACATCCCCTCGCAGGCGATGCACGGCTGCTGGAGAGGATCGATGACCGGCGTCCCGGCCGCGAGCCCCGCCGAAGTGGGGGCGGGCGAAATGGCGTGCACCGGGCAGGCCTGGGTGCAGTAGCCGCAGCGGGTGCAGGCGGCGAGAAAGGCCGCCTCCGGCAGCGCACCGGGCGGCCGGAAGTGCTTGCGCGGCGCCATTTTATCGGCGATGAGGGCGCCGGCCTGGCGGGCGAAGATCTTCATCGCTTCGCCCAGGAAGCCGCGGCGGCCGAGCGGACCTTCGGGCGTCTTCAGAACGACTCCTCGAGACTCCAGATCGCCCGGAATTTCGCCCGGCCGTCGTTGGGGCCGCCACCCACCGCCATCGCCGGCTCGCTCACCAGGATCGGGAAGTCCGCGCGGGTCGTGAACGTCGTGGGGCCGATGCGGTGCGTGGCGCGAAGCCCGAAACCGCCGTCGGCGAGGAGATGGTGGGTCGTCCGCAGGATCGGCGAGACGAAGGGGCTGTTGGCCCCCTGCGCCGCCGCATCCCCGAAGAGCGCCACGCTGAAGCTGCTGAAGACGCGGGCGCGCGGCCGGGTGAAGATCGGACGGGACAGCTCGAGGTTCAGCGCCGTGATCCAGTCGGCGGGGAGATCGGTGCGATAGCCTCGCAGGCCCGCACCGCCCGGCGCGGAATAGTTCACGCCGGGCCGGACGAGGAGCGCGCCGCGGCTGCGCAGGAATGGATTGTCGAAGGTCTCGAGGGGACTCGCGCCGGCCAGGTAGAAAGCGTTCTGCCGCGGCAGCCCGAGGCTGTCCGAATGCACCAGGCCGGCAAGAAAGACCCGCGCCTTGCCCTCGAATCTGCCTAACGAGTGCCGGTGGCGCAGCTCCAGGCTGGCGCCGGTGTGGGTGCGGGGCGAGCCGAGCCCCGAGACCTGGGGCTCTCCCGCCACGCCAAACTCGCCGCGAACGCGGATCGACGTCGAGTTGTCCTGGCCCTGCCAATGCACGTTGAAAGTCCCCGCGATGGTCCCCTCGGCGACGTCGCTCCAGAGCGACGAATCGACGTAGGCCGCGTTGCGGACGTTCATGAACATCACCTCGATCCCGCCGGACACCCTGGGCCCGAAGGTGAGATGGGGGCTCATGTCGAACGAAACGTTGTAACGCCCGCCGTCCCGGCCCTCGAGGGCCCAGAGATCGAGGCCCATCCGCACCCGCGGCACCTTTTCCCAGGTCGGATTTCTGAAGATGAAGCGGCCGTTGATGATGTCCGCGGATCCGCCCGGGCGACGCAGCGGGTAGGTGAGCTGGAATGCGTCTTCGTCAAAGCGCCCCAGGTAGTTGGAGCGCCTCTGAAGGCCGAGATTCAGGCCGCCGGCGTCGTTGTACCAGGCCAGCGGCATCCAGTTGTCGACGACCCGGTCGCGTCGCGCCGGGGATGACCCCGACCAACCGATCCGCTCCACCGGCTCCGGCCCGTCCGGTCCGAGGAAGCCCAGAAGGCCGCCGCGCTCATGATTGTTGAGGTAGTTCCAGTCCATCGTCTGGAGCGCGGGGTCGAGTGTCACGAGGCCCGGCTTGACCTTTGTGACCAGCTCGACCGCCTCGCTGCGGCGCGCGCCCGACACCCGCGCGGTGTACACCGTGTCGCCGGCCGGCACCGCGACGTCGACCGGCATGATCGCGTCGGTCTTGCGCTTCACGATGATCCGGATGTGCCAGCGGCCATCCTCCTGGCGCCAGCGCTGCACCGAGCCCAGGGCGTAGTCCACCCTCGGCACGGTGTGCAGCCACTGCGCAAAGAACCAGCGCAGGTCCTGACCCGACGCCTGCTCCATCGCGCGCCGCAACGCGTCTTCATCCACGTGACGCAGCTTCCAGCGCTCATAGTAGAGATGCAGGCCGCGTCGGAACGCATCCTCGCCGACCACGTACTTCAGCATTTCGTAGAACAGCTGGGCCTTGGTGTAGATCATCCGGTTGTAGATGCCGAACTCGGAAAAGTTCTCGGCGACGGTCGCGATGGGCTGACTCCAGCCATCGAGATCCATCGCCAGGATGATCTGCTGCACCACCGGACTGGGCGTGCCCATCCCGCGCCGCTGGAAATTCCACGCCGTCTGGAAGGTGGTGAACCCCTCGTCGAGATAGCCCTCTTTCCATTCGTTGTTGCCGAGGATCCCGTAGGTGTAGATGTGGCCGACCTCGTGGAAAATCAGCGACTCCTCGGGTCCGCCGTTCATCACCATCATCGGGAATTCGGTGCCCCCGCCCTCGATCCGGTGTACCGCGATCACCTGCGGATAGGGATACGTGCCCCAGATGGTGTCGAGCCAGGCCATGGCCCGCTGCATGCGGGCGATGACCTTTCCTTGCCCCCAACTGGCAGAATCGGCCGGGAGAAACAGGGTGCGTAGAACGATTGGTCCGAGGCGGCCTTCCTCGTAGCGGTACTGCGGATTCGCCGACCACGCGAAGTGATGGATGTGCTCGGCGTAAAAGCGGACGCGCTTGCGGCCCGCCGCGGGAGGATCGATCCGGAAAGGATACGGCGATGCGTCGGGACGGTTGCCGTACCAGTCGCGCTGCATGGTGACCGTCGTCGCCGGCGTGGCTTTGGCATGCTCCCAGCCCGGATCGCCGGAAATCGGCACGCCGGTCGCCGCGACGACCTGGTCCTGGGCGAGATCGAGGGTCACGTCGTAGGTGCCGTACTCGCCGTAGAGCTCGCCGGCGAGGTGCAGCGGATGCGCCTCCCAGCCGCCGCGATCGTAGACGCAGACCTTGGGAAAGCCCTGCGCGAAATCGAAGCGGCGGCCTTGGCGGCCCTGGCGCCGCGGAATCGCGCTCGGCCGCGATTGCCACTCGAGCAGCACCACGAGCGAGTCGCCGGGAGAAAGCTTGCGGGGCAAATCGAAGCGGGCGATGGTCGAATCGGGAGCGTTGGGAAAGGCTGCCGTGACCGCGACGCCGCCGATCATCACCCGGCCCAGCCGCTCGAAGGCGTTGTAGGGGTCGGGGAGATGCGCGAAGCGATCGATCCCTTCGCGCTGTTCATCGGCGGACCAGAGCGAGCCGGGGCGGAAGGCATTGAGATAGAGGTGAAAGAAGATCTGGCTCAGCGTGTCGGGACTACGGTTGTGATAGACCAGCTGCGCCGTGCCGGCGAGGATGCCGGAAGGCTCATCGAGTCCCGCGACAATCGTGTACTTGATGTCCTGCTGCCAATACGCGGCGGTGTCGCGGGATTGAGCTTGACTGCTTGACGGCTTGACGGCTTGACCGAGACAGAGGAATGCGACCATGACCGCGAACCGTCGTGGTCCAGCGGTCAAGCAGTCCAGCAGTCCAGCATTGTCGTGGGGCACGCCGGAATCTAAGCCTTCCCTGCCTGTCTGCCCGTCTGCCCGTCTGCTTACTTGCCGCGCAACATCTGGCTCCGCAACGACTGAATCCGCCTGCGGATCGAGCCGTCGAGGACTCGGTCGCCGAGCCTGACGATCACGCCGCCGATGATCGCGGCATCCGAGCGGAAGTACGCCAGGACGGTCTTGCCGATGGCCTTGGTGAGCCGCTCGGTCACCGCCGTCCTGAGCGCGGCATCCGCTTCGCGCGCCGTGATGACGCTGGCGTGGACCCGATTGAAGTGCTGGTCGGCGAGAAGCTGGTAGGCTTCACTCATCTGCGGCAGCAGCCCCTGGCGGCCACGAACGATCACCGCGCCGAGGAAGGGGATGAAGCCCGCCGGCGCGAGGCCCTTGAGACCACGGGCAAGCAGGTCCTGCTTGGCGGTCTTTCTGACGCGGGGCGACATCATCACGGCAGACAATGTGGGATCGGTCGCGATCGCGCCGGCCACGGCATCGAGCAATTCGCCGAAGCGCTCCACCGCATTCGCCTTGGCGGCGACTTCGAGGAGTGCTTCGGCGTAATTCCGGGCGACGACGCTGCTCTTCACGAGGCGGTGTTGCGCAGGCTCGCGAGATAGTCGGTGACGAGCTTGCGGTCGGCCTCGGTGTCGAGGTTTTTCTCGATCACCTTGGTCGCCGCGGCGATCGACAGGTCGACCGCTTCCTTGCGCAATTCGGCGACGGCACGGTCGCGCTCCAGGGCGATCTCGCGGCGGGCCCGCTCGAGCAGCTCTTCCTGCTCGGCGCGTCCCTTGGCCACGATTTCTTCGCGGAGCTTCTCGCCGGCCTGGCGGCCCTGGGCCACCATCTCCTGCGCCTGAGATTGCGCGCCGGCGACCTGGGACTGGTAATCGGCGAGCAGCTTCTGGGCATCGGCATTGGCCTTGGCCGCATCCTCGAGCTGCTGCCGGATCCGGTGCTCGCGCTCCTCGACCTGCTTGAGGATCACCGGCCAGGCGAATTTGGCCAGCACGAACAGCAGCAGGCCGAAAATCACCAGGGTCCAGATGATGAGTCCCCCGTTGATCACGAACGGGCCGGCCGGTTCGGCGGCCGCCTGCTCCTGGACGGCCAGCAGTGACGAGAAAACGGCCGTCACTTGATCAGCTTGAAGAGCAGCGCGAAGACTAGCGCCGCCAGCGCGACGCCTTCGATGAGCGCCGCGGTCAGGATCATGGCGCCGCGGATATCGCCCGAGGCTTCGGGTTGCCGCGCGATCGCCTCGACGGCCTGGCCGCCGATGCGCCCGATGCCGATACCGGCGCCGATGACGGCGAGACCCATGCCGAGGCCCGCACCGAGCAGGGCGTTGTTGTTGAGGGCCGTCTTGGCGGCTTCCGCCGCAGCATCTGCCTGGAACATCCACTACCTCCGTGAAGCGTTAGGTAACCTGCGTCGTGCGCCGGAAAAGCTACTGCTCACCTGGGCCGTGCACTACTGTGGCGATTGTGGCGACTGTTAGTGCTCGTGTTGCATGAGACCGATGAACACCGCCGTCAGGAGCGCGAAAATGTACGCCTGAAGGAATGCGACAAACAGCTCCAGCGCCATCATGAAAAGGACGAAGGCCACCGATCCCGCTGCCACCCCGTACTTGACCCCCGGAACGCTGCCGAACAGGAAGACCAGGCCCAGCAGCGACAGGATCACGAAGTGGCCGGCGGTCATGTTCGCGAAGAGGCGCAGCATGAGGGCGAAGGGCTTCACGATTTTCCCGATGAGCTCGATCGGGATCATGATACCGGTCAGCAGGACCTTGGTGATGCCGGTCATCCCCGGCGGCGTGAACACGATGGTGTGCATGTAGCCCTTCGGTCCCAGGGCGCGCATGCCGCTGATCTCGATCACCATGAACGCGGTCAGGGCGAGCGCCCCGGTCACGGCCAGATTCCCCGTGCCGGTCGCACCCCAGGGCACCAGGCCGAACAGATTCACGAACAGAATGAAGAAGAAGAGCGTCAGGATGTACGGCGCGAACGCCGCACCGCCGTGGCCGATATTCGCGATCGCGATGTCATCGCGGACGAACAGCACCATCGCCTCGAACATCGATGCGATGCCGCGCGGCGGATGACCCGCCTCGCGCTGCCGCTTGAGGGTCCGTCCCGTCAGGAACATCGTCAGCCAGACCAGGAATGCCGCCAGCGCCAGGAAAACCACGTGCTTGGTGGGCGAGAGGTCGATCGCCACCGAGCCGACGTGGACCGGCTGCCAGCGCGGAAGACGCCAGAGAATGAATTCTCCGCCCCACGGCTTCGCGAACGCGATGACGTGCGCGTCGCCCGTGTGTTCCATGATCATCCCGCCGATGTCCGGCGTTTGCCACATCATGTCAGGAATCGCGTCTCCGCAAAAAGGAGCGTGAGGAGAGTGCCAAGGTAGCCCGCCGCCATCCACGCGGGCGAAAGCGTGCTGCGCGTTGCGATCATCACGGCCGCCAGGACGATGAAGCTGCCGAAGCGAACCGCCATTCCGAGCACCCAGCGCTGCTGGAAGACCAGCTGCTTCGCCAGCATGGCCGGTCGGAGCAGCAGCACCGCGACGATCTGCGCGCCGGTCGCCAGGCTACCGCCGATCAACGCCGCCACTGCCCCCATCGCGCCGCCGCCGAGCCAGTACGCCAGCAACGCGGCCACCAGCTCGAGTCCCGCGGCCACCATGACCAGCCGCCGGATGGCGTTCATTTGTCCTTCGCCTCGGCCGAGATCTTCAGCCAGAAGCTGTAGAAGCCGCCACCCAGTCCCAGCGCCAGGCCGATCAGAAGAAAGAGCGGCGCAGTCTTCAGTTTCCGGTCGAGAACGGAGCCCAGCCAGGCAAAGAACAGTATGGAGAGCGCTAACGCCAAGCCCGCCCCGACGATGGCGGACCCGGCGGCGTACCCACGCCCGACCTTTCCATCGTCTGGTTTTTCAGCCATGAAGCGGGCGGAAATATATCGCTTGTGAAATATTTCGCAAAGTCATTTCAGAAGATACCGGTCATAACGGGGGGAAGGGCCAGCCAGCGACGATTCCAGCTACTTGACCAATTTGGTCAGTTCGGCTAACTAGACCGCGGGAGGTAGCAATGACACAGCGCCGCACATCCATCCGTGAGACGGTCACTTTGTACGATGCCAAGACCAACCTTTCCGAGCTCGTCGAACGCGCGGCTGGCGGCGAAGAGATCGTCATCGCCAAGCGTGGCAAGCCCAAGGCGCTGCTGGTGCCGCTCGAGCGGGTGCATCCGCTGCGCCGCCCGGGCCTGGGCCGCGGGCAGTGGCACCTGCGCAAGGATTTTGACGCCCCTCTGCCCGAGGGCGTGCTGGGCACGTTCGAAGGGTGAGGCTCCTGCTCGATACCCACGTCCTCATCTGGTGGGACGAAGGGGCGGAACTGTCGGGTGAGGCTGATCGCGCCATTCGCGAGGCCGATCAGGTGTACGTCAGCGCGGTCAGTGGCTGGGAGATCGCCATCAAGACCGCCCTCGGGCGCCTCCGTCCCCGACGCACCGTCGCCGAGGCCATGCACGAGTCCGGTTTCGAAGAGTTACCGGTCAGGCTGGCCCATGCCGAGGTGGTGGCTGGCCTTCCCGCCCACCATCGCGATCCTTTCGACCGGATGCTGGTCGCCCAGGCCAAAGCCGAGCGACTGACCGTCGTCACGCGCGACCGGACACTGGGACGCTATGGCGTGAAAGTACTGCAAGCTTAGTCGATCGGTACGAAAAGACCGGGGCCGATTTCGCCGTTGCGCACCCGGTAGACGGTGATGCCCGACGGAAAATGCAGCCCGTCGGCATCGCTGGGGCCGACCACCGCCGCCGCCTGCTCAAAGCGCGTATCCTGACCGCCTAACGGATAGACCAGCGACTCCCTGACGTGCATGTGGCCGCCCAGCGCCAGCGGATAGCGGTGGGCGCGCAGGATGGCAAGCACCTCGCCGGCGTTCGCGACCACGTGGCGCAGGCTCTTCCGGCCACCGACCGAGATGATCGTCGGCGCGACCGACGTTTCGTCGTAGCCGTTGATCGACTCCACCGCGGTAAAGAAGGGAATGTGTTCGAAGGTGACGACCGGCATGGACGCGGGGACCAGCGCCAGATCTTCGCGAAGCCAGCCCACCTGCACCGAGTCGACGTGGCCGTAATACGACTGGTCGTCGTAGTCCACGGAATTCAGCGCCACGAAATGGACGCCGCCGTAGTTGAACGAGTAGTAGTCGGGCCCGAAGTAGTGGCGGTACATCTTCCGCGCATACAGCGGATGGTCCTGGCCGACGTGAGACCGGGCGCGCTCGATGCCGAAGAGCTCGTGATTGCCGGGAGCGGTCCACACCGGCCGGCTCATGCGCGCCAGCTCCGCGGCGACCATCTCATAGCGCGCCGTGGCCACCGTGTCGCTGACCCGCAGCGCGTCGCGCACCAGGTCTCCCGTGAGGAGCACGAAGTCGGGGCGGATCGAATCCACCAGCGCCTCGAGGCGGCGGGTGCGGGGCAGGCTGGCGCTGTCGAGGTGGGTATCCGACGCGTGGATGAAAACAAACTCGCGCTTTGCGGGCATTGCCTGGAGTCCGAAGTCGGCTGGCCCATCGCCAGCGCGCCGAAAGAACGGGCCCGCGGCGCGATAGCCGTCCGGCGCACTGACGAAAACGATTCCGTAGCCCTCGCCGCCGGGAAGGATGAACGCGCCGCCGGCATCGGTGCGCACTGCGTGCACCTGGTTCGAGACCACGACACCCGCGACGCCGGCTTCGCCGCTGTCGCGTACGCCGTTCCCGTTCCGGTCGAGGTAGACGATCCCCCGCACCGGCGAAAGGGGCGCGGCGAGCTGCAACAGCGCGAGCAGTGCGATCATGATGGCTAGCCCAGTCCCAGGGCTTTGGCGAGCCCGATCCGCTGGAGTTTTCCGGTCGGCCCGACCGGAATGGACGCGACGATCAGGATCTTCCGCGGAACCTTGAAGTCCGCCAGCCGCTCGGCCGCGAACTTCCGCAGCTCGGCACCCTCGCAGGCCATCCCCTCGCGCAAGACGATCGCCGCCGCAACGTCCTCACCCAGCATCTCGTGAGGCAGCGCGAAAGTCACGCACTGGTGAACGGCGGGGTGCTGGAGAATGATTTCGTCCACTTCGCGTGGCGAAATCTTCTCCCCGCCGCGATTGATGATCTCCTTGAGCCGGCCGGTGATGCTGATGTACCCCTCGGCGTCCATGACTCCCTGGTCGCCGGTACGGAACCAGCCGTCGATGAATGCGCTCTGGTTGATCGCGGGATCGGCCTCGTAGGCGGTCATCACGTTGCGGCCGCGGATGACGATCTCTCCCTGGATGCCGACCGGCGTGGTGATGCCCTTCCCGTCCACCACGCGTATTTCGGGTCCCGCGGCGCGGCCGACAGTGCCCGGTTTGCGGCTCGCCGGCGGCAGCGGATTGCTGGCCATCTGATGCGCGGCTTCGGTCATGCCGTACGCCTCGACCACCGGCACGCCGAAGACCTGCTCGAGATCGGCGATCACCGTGGGCGGCAGCGCCGACGATGAGCTGCGGATGAAGCGCAGCCGGTGCCCGGCGACCACCCCGGCGTTGCGGCCGGTGCGCGCGAGAATCGCCTGGTGCATGGTGGGGACTCCGGTATACCAGGTCGGCTTCACCTTCCCCAGCCACTCGAAGTGCTTCAGCGCGTTGAATCCCGGCGTGCAGCAGATCTCGCCGCCCACCGACAGCGGCGCGAGCAATGCCGCGACGAGTCCATGTATATGGAAGAGGGGCATGATGCACATGCCGCGGTCTGAGGGGGCGAGGGCCAGCGTCTCCCGGACGTTCACCGCGGATGCGCAAAGGTTGCGCTGCCTCTGCGGCACGACCTTGGGCCGCGAGGTCGTGCCGGAGGTGTGGAGCACCAGGGCGACGTCGTCCGGCGAAGAAACCGAAGCATCCGTGCGTCGTGGCTCGTGCGTCGTGCGTCGGTCGGCGAATTCGAGATCGAAGCTGCCGGCGCCGCGCTCGGGCCGGGCGACGACATGCGCCACCGGCACGCCGAGTTTCGCGGCGACGCCTGACGATGGCGAGGTGCTTCCCCGCGGCACCAGCAGCAGTTTTGCCTTGAGGTCGGTGAGATAGAACTCGTATTCGTCGGCACGGTAGGCCGGATTCAGCGGCGCCGCCGCCGCCGCGGATGCCACACCAAGGAAGAGCGCGGCCATTTCCGGGCCATTCTCGTGGACGATCGCGACCCGGTCGCCGCGCTCGATACCGTGCGCCACCAGCGCCGCACGCGTGGCGTCGACCTGCGCCCGCAGCGCAGCATAGCTCAGCGGGACGCCGTCGGGCGCACTGAGCGCGGGAGCGTCGGCGGCGCCGACAGCGAGCAGATCGCCGAGCGTTTCGATCGCCTTGGTCATGCGAGGCCACTCGTCTGGGCGAGCAACTTCACCGCCGCGTAGATCGCGTCGAGGTGAGGTGTCGGTTTCCCGGTGAGCCGGCCCAGCTCGACCACGGCTCCGGTCAGCGCCTCGATTTCCAGAGGCTTCCCCGCCTCCAGATCCTGGAGCATCGACGTCTTGTGCGCCCCCACCGACTCGGCGCCCGCGATCCGCCGCTCCATGGTCACCCGGAACGTGATGCCGAGGGCATTGGCGACGGCTTCGATTTCTCGCATGCAGTTGCCGGCCAGCTCGCGCGTCGGCGCAAAACGGGCGATTCCTTCCAGCGTCGCGCGGGTCAGCGCGCTGATCGGATTGAAGACCGCGTTACCCCAGAGCTTGAGCCAGATCTCGCCCCGGATGTCGTTGGTGGCCGGCGCCTTCAGCCCCGCGGCGGTCATGCGTCCGGTGATGCGCTCCAGCCGCGGCGACTGGCTGCCATCGAGCTCGCCTAACGTGAAGCGCCGCCCCTCGATGACCTTCACCACGCCGGGGGCCACCAGGCTCGCCGCGGGATACACCACCGACCCGATGAGCCGACGCGCATCGATACTGGCTCCTGTCGCACCGCCCGGATCGACCGACTCGAGCGAGGTGTTTTCGAGGGCGCCGCCGTGCCCGTGGAAATACCACCACGGAATCCCGTTCTGCATGGTGACGATAGTTGTGTCGTCGCCGCAGAGATGGCGAAGGTCGGGCGCGAGCGCCGCGACCTGGTGCGCCTTCACGGTGAGGAACACCACATCCTGCACCCCGGCTTCCGCACAGGCGCCAAATGCGGCACATCGCGCCACGATCTCGCGGCCTTCTTCCAGCGTCACCCGCATTCCCGCCGACTGGATCGCGGCAAGATTCGCCCCGCGCGCGATGAAGGTGACATCCTCGCCACCCTGGCTCAGCGACGCGCCGACATAGCCGCCGATCGCTCCGGCCCCGACCACGGCGACCTTCACGACGCGGGCCGCGCCTCTGCCACAGCGGAAATCGCGCCGGCTTGAAGGTGCGCCCGCAGCGGCTTGAGCACCACGAGGGCGAGCAACGCGGCGGCCACATTCATCGCCCCGGCCGTGGCGAAGGCGATGCGCCACCCGCCGGCCGAGCCCGCGATAAGACTGGTCAACGGCACCATGAGTGACGCGAATCCCTTCGCGGTATAGAGCAGTCCGGCGTTTGCTGTGGCGTTGCGGCTGCCGAAGCAGTCGCCGCAGGTGGCGGGGAAGAGGCTGTAGATCTCGCCGTACGCAAAGAAGACCAGGCCGCTCAAGAGGACGAAGGCGACGGGATCGGTGCCGTAGCGGCTCAGCGCAAGAATCGCCACGGCCTCCAGCGCAAAGGCGAGACCCATGGTGTTCTCGCGACCCAGAAAATCCGAGAGCCAGCCGAAGAACGGCCGGGTGACACCATTGAGGAGCCGGTCGATGGACAAGGCGAAGATCAGCGCGGGGAGCGTGAGGCCGGCCAGCCGCACCGGAGACTCTGCCGCACCAAAATCGTGGGCGATCGAGGCGAGCTGGGCGGTCGCGACCAACCCGCCCGTCGCCATCAGCACGAACATGATGTAGAGGACCCAGAAGACCGGCGTGCGCACCATCTGCGGGAGGGTGAAGTCACGGCTGCCATGCGCCTGTGCGCCGCGCGCCGGCGCGAGGGAGAGTATCTCGGGACCGGGACGCCGCAACAGCCAGCCGGCGGCGAAAACCACCAATCCCTGGATCAATCCGAAGCGGAGGAACGTCGCCTCGTAGCCGTTCAGCCGGATCGAGTTCGCGATCGGCACCACAGTGAGCGCCGCACCCGCGCCGAAGCCCATGCTCGTCAGGCCGGCGGCGAGACCGCGCCGGTCGGGAAACCACTTCAGCGCGTTACCGATGCAGGTGCCGTAGACCGAGCCGGCGCCGATGCCCCCGACCACCGCGCCCAGGTACAGCACCGGCAGTGATGTCGCGGCGGCGTTCACCATCCACGCGGCGCCGACCATCACGCCGCCGGCCACCACCACGATGCGCGGGCCGAAGCGGTCGACCAGCCACCCTTCGACCGGAACCAGCCACGTCTCGGTGAGAATGAAAACGGTGAACGCCACCTGGATCGCGGCGCGCGTCCAGTGATGGGCATCGGCAATCGGATTGACGAAGAGCGTCCAGCCGTACTGGAGGTTGGCGATGGTCGCCATGCAGACAATGCCGACGACGAGCTGCCCCCAGCGATTTTTCACACGTTGAACCGGATGTTCATGATGTCGCCGTCGCCGACGGTGTAGTCCTTCCCTTCGAGCTTGAGCTTGCCATTGTCGCGCAATGCCGACTCCGAGCCGCCCGCGATGAAGTCCTCGTACGGCATGACCTCGGCGCGGATGAATCCGCGCTCCAGGTCCGAATGAATCTTCCCGGCCGCCTGCTTCGCCTTCAGCCCGCGGCGGATCGGCCAGGCGCGGACTTCATCGGGCCCGACGGTGAAGAACGAGATGAGATCGAGGAGCCCGTAGGCGGTGCGGACGAAACGCTCCCGCGCCGATTCGGTCAGCCCCAGGTCCTTGAGGAATTCCTTCTGGTCCGCGGCATCCATCCGCGCGATCTCGGCTTCGACGCTGGCCGAGAGCACGAGGCCGGCGGCGTACATCTTCCTGAGCCGTTCCACCATCGCCGGGGGCAGCGGCTGCGCGGCTTCATCTTCGGCGCGATTCAGCACCACCATCAGCGGCCGGTCGGTGAGCATCGCGTAACCTTTGAGGAATTCGCGATTCAGCGCCTGCGGCGGCAACGAGCGCAGCGGCATCTCGGTGTCGAGGGTGATCTTCATCAACTCGAACGCGGCGACCTCGAGGGGCTCCAGCTTTTCCTTCTTGGATCGATCCAGCCGCCGCTCGACGATTTCGAGATCGGCGAGGAGACACTCGGTGTAAAAGGCTTCGAGATCGCGCGCCGGATCGGGGGCGCCCTCGATGGCGGGATTGTCGAAGGCGCGAATCACCAGGCAGAGCACTTCCTGGTCGCGGATCTTTGCCAGGCCTTTGCGCGAGAGTCCCTTGTTCTCGGCATCATGCTCGCCGGGGATGTCGCTGAAAACGATTTCGGCGTACGTCGTTTTCTTCGGCGTGAACATCGCCGTGAGCTTGTCGATGCGCTGATCGGGCACCTTCACGGCGCCCAGATGCACCTCGCCGCCGAAGCCCGTCGGCACGGCGAGTCCCGTCAGGGTGTTGAAGACGGTCGTCTTGCCGGAACCCGCGAAACCAACCAGTCCGATCTTGATGTTCTGCTCCGTTCTATTGGGACCTGGCGTCGAGCCAGGGAATGTGGGGCCGGACGTCTTCGACCAGCCGGTCGAACCGCGGCTGGCCGCGCAGCGGCAGGAAGATGCCCTCGGAGACCACCTGCCAGAGGTGGAGGGCCGTCGAGCAATTCGCCGGTCCGCAGCGAGCCACGACCGGCTCCGGCAGTGCGCGTATCCGCTCGAGCGCGGCGATCGCGTCATCCTTACGGCCCAGGATCATGTCCAGATCCGCGAGCCCGATCAGGTCGATCTCTCTCGGTGAGGCAAGCTCGGCCAGGCGGCGCGCCGCGGCCATAGCCATGCTGCTGTCGCCTTCCATCGCTTGGGCCCAGGCCACCTGGCCGGTATCCGGATCGCCACCGGCGGCGAGGTTGGCCTCCATGTCCCGGCGCGCCCCGACGACATCACGCCGCAGCAACCGGATCGTCGCGCGATCGTGGAACGATTGGGGCCAGGGTCCGAAAGAGAGCGATGTATCGAACAGCGCTTCGGCTTCGGAAAAACGGCCCGCGGTCTCGATGAGCAGCGCCAGATGCCGCCAGGTATTGCGCAGCCCGGGGTCCAGCGCGAGGGCGCGGCGGAATTGGAGGCTACCTGCCTGGACGTTCGTCAGGCAGGTCCCGCCGGGACAATCGAGAGCGTAGAGCGTCCCGTAGAAGTGGAACACCTCGGCGTTCAATGAATCGAGACGAGCGGCGCGGTCGTACGAGTCGTGCGCGGCGCCCAGATTGCGCGACAACTGTTCCACGAATCCGTTGGCGAGCCACGCTTCGGCCTGGGTCGAGTCCAGGGCCAATGCCCGGAGCGCGCTGCTGCGGGCAATGGCGAGCAGCGAGTCATTCGTCAGGCCGGTATTCCAGTCCCAGCTTCTCTGCACGCCGCGCGCCAGCCCGATGCGCGCCCACGCGGCCGCGAACCGCGGATCGAGGGTGACAGCGTGGGTGTAGGCCTCGACCGCTTGCGCCACGTCGTTCTGGGTGCGGCGTGTCATCAGCGTGTTGCCATAAAGGAAGAGCCGGTACGCTTCATTGTTCCGCGTTGGCCGGTGCGTGATGACCGCGCGCTCGCCAGGCGTCAGCCGGCCGCCCACGATGACCGCGACCGATTCGGCCACCTCGGCCTGCACCGCGAAGACGTCGGTGTCGCGGCGCGGGAAGCGTGAGGCCCATGCCTCTTCGCCGGTGGCCGCGCGCACCAGCTCGACATTGACCAGCAGCTGGCCGGAGACGTGGCGCACGTTGCCGTGCACGAACCAGGCGACGCCGAGCCGCCGCGCCGCGTCGGTTGGATCGGGGGTGCGCCGCACCTGCGCCGCGACCAAGCCCCGCGCCTTTACCTGGAGCTTGCCGACCTGGGTCAGCTTGTTGGCGACCTCTTCGGTGACGCCGTCGGCGAGGTAGATGTCGGCGGTATCGGGGGAGCGGCTCTCGAAAGGAAGGACCGCGATGCTGAGCGGCGGCGGCGCCATGGTCCGCGGCGCCGACGCGATGCGGCAAGGCGGCGGCGTCCCGTCCGGGCACTGCGCGGCCAGCCGGGCCGCAGCTGTGGACGCGCCGGCCGCCAATAGAAGGAAGGAACGAGCGATCCAGCGCATGGAGGATGTCAAACTTGCCCTGGCCGCGGACCAGCCGGAAGGGCGGAGGCGCCCGCCGTCAGGTACGGTATCGGTCGAGCGACGCCAGCCGCAGGCCCGGGACACGCCGGAATTCCCGCGCATTCAAGGTGGCGAGCTCATCACCGCGCGCCACGGCAGTGGCGGCAATGATCATGTCGTGCGGCCCGACCACTGTCCCGGCCGCCGTGAGCTCCGCCCACAGCTCGGCGTGACGCCGCGCCTCGGCGAGCCCGAACGCCAGCACCGGGATGAGATCCAGGATCGCCTCGACGAACGCCGAACGCCGGGCGCGAACCGCCGCGCTCCCGGCCCGATGACAGCCGTGCAACAATTCTGACGCGGTGATCGCAGCGAGGCCCACCGGATCGTCGCCGTGCTGGCGCAGCCATGGCTCCAGCCGCAACGTGCCCCGCTCGGCCGCGATGATCACCGAAGTGTCGAGGATCAGTCCCACGCGGCGCGCGGCGCCGGGAGCTTCCTTCTCCCGGCATCGATGTCGGCGGCCAGATCCTCGGCCTCGCGGGCGGTGAGCCCCGGCAGCTCCCCCCAGCGTGCCGCCAACTCGGCCGCGGTGAACGGCGGCCCTGACGCGGGCGTCGGCAGGAGGTAGCGCGCCACGGCCTCCCGGGCGACTTCCGACTTGGCCACGCCGCGATCGCGGGCCCAGCGGGCCAACGCCCGGGCCAGGTCGCGGGAGAGGCGGAGGGTGAGCTGCGTGTCCTTCATGTGTTACAAATGTATGCCAATTGTATGACATGGCAACGGCCCGCGCGCGAGCTCGGCGGGACTTGCTAGTCGAGGAAGGGCGACGATTTCGGCCGCGCCTTGGGAGGCGGCGCGGCATCGAGCAGCTGCCGAAGCTCCTCGACGCTCAGTTCGAAGGGATCCGCTTCGTAACCGGGAGGCGTGACGACGCGGGTTGGGCCCGGATTGTCCTCGACCGGCTCGAACAGCCACTCACGCTTGCCGCGCACCCGCACTTCCCAGCGGCGTCCATCGCGACCAACGAAACGTCGATCCCCCATAGCCGTACAATAGCTCAGGGGGTAATCTCCAATCCATGTCGGCCAATCCCGTGCGTCTCGAATCGAAATCGGGCGACGAAGCACTGCTCGAGCGCCTGGCCCAGGCCCGCGAGGCCTTGCTCGCGCAGGTCGGCCGGAGAATCGTCGGCCAGACCGAGGTCCTCGACGGCATCCTGACCGCCGTGCTTTCCGGCGGACACGCGCTGCTGGTGGGCGTCCCCGGCCTCGCCAAGACGATGATGGTGCAATCGGTGGCCGACGCGCTGGCGCTGAAATTCGCGCGCATCCAGTTCACCCCCGACCTCATGCCCAGCGACATCACCGGCACCGAGGTCATCGAAGAAGACCTCACCACCGGCCACCGCAGTTTTCGATTCGTCAAAGGGCCGGTCTTCGCCAACATCATTCTCGCCGACGAAATCAACCGCACGCCGCCCAAGACCCAGGCCGCGCTGCTCCAGGCGATGCAGGAGCACGAGGTCACGGTCGCGGGCCAGACCTATCCGCTGACGGCGCCGTTCTTCGTGCTGGCCACGCAGAATCCCATCGAGCAGGAGGGCACGTATCCCCTGCCCGAGGCGCAGCTCGACCGGTTCATGCTCGAGCTCCACGTCGGCTATCCCTCGCGCGAAGAGGAAGAGCGGATCGTCGAGACGACCACCGGCGACCACGTCCCCGAGATCACCCCCGTGCTCTCGGCAGCCGAGCTGAT
>DASXPG010000201.1:0-32157 GCA_036493755.1 Gemmatimonadales bacterium | reverse complement strand
TCAGTGTGACGAAGAAGGCGTTCCCATCTCGGCGATAGGTCAGCTTGCGATGATCCTGCACCATGCTGTCGACTTCGAGCGGCACCTGGAGATCGATCTGCATTTCCTGCGACGGCTGGAGGACCTTGTAGTAGATCCCGTTCCAGCCGCTGATGCTGCTGTCGGCGGGATTCACCCGCGTGTGCAGATCGTAGAAGGTCGCATCCCACCAGGCGCGACCCGGTCCGTTGGATCCGCGCAGGGTATCGGCGTGGGTGTAGTGGGTGGTATCCCGCTGTTGTGCGGCGGCCCGCGTGACCGGAGCGACCAGCAGGGTCGCGGCGACAAGGATGAATGGTCTCATGTGAATCTCCAGTAGACGGCGTAGCGCTCGTCGAAAATACCGTTCAAAGGCTCCAGTACCAGCTCGCGTTCCTGCCCGAATGTACGGAATGCTGTTCCGTCGCGTTCGCGGCGCAGCCATTGCGACGGATCGTCTACCGGACCGCGGATCGCCGGAGCCGCAACGGCCTCGAGCTTGTACTCCGGCACGGTACGCGGCTTGGTCGGTTCGGCACGAAGGGTCGCTGGAGTGAAGCCCTCGGTGCCGAGCCTCCCGGCCAGGACGATCGGCCCATACATCACGGCGCGCAGATTCGGATCATCGGGCATGGGCTGGGTATGAAGGCTCATCGGCAGCGAGACGGCCAGCTTGTCGCCGTCGTGCCAGGTCCGGTCGATCACGAAATAGCCGCCCGGCGCCGCGAATCCCTCGAGCGCGTGTCCGTTGAGGGTCGCGCCGCCGGCCCTGGTCCACGACGGCACCCGCACCCGCAGCGCCAAGCGCGTCGGGCGCGGCGCATGGATCGTCAGCGAGGTGCCGGCCTCGTCGGGGAAGCGCGTCTCCTGCGCAATCGTTACGCCCTTCTCGCGCCACTCGAGCGTCGAGGGGATGAAGAGGTTGACCCAGACGCCGTCGTCGTCGTGGAAATAGATGCTGTCGCCGAACTTGGCGAACGACTCCGAGCCGCTCCCGGTGCAGCACCAGAAGTCCTGCATCGGCGCGCCGAAGAGCTTCCAGAATCCGGTGCCTAACGGCAGATAGTAGACCTTCGATCCGTCATCGGGATGCTGGGTGCCGAGCATGCCGTTGTAGAGGGCACGCTCGTAATAGTCGGCGGCGGCGGGATCGGCGGTCCAGGAGAAGATCTTCCGGGTCAGCTTCAGCATGTTGTAGGTGGTGCACGATTCCTCGGTGTACCCGCTCAGCTCGGCGGCGAGCACGTTGGGATCGGTGTTCCAGCTCTCGCCGTTGCTGGTGCCGCCGGTGGCGTAGGCGCGCCGGGTGGTGACGTCGCGCCAGAAGAATTCGGCCACGGCGCGGTAACGCGGCTCGCCGGTCAATTCGTAGCGGCGCGCGGCGCCGATGATCTTGGGGATCTTGGTGTTGACGTGCAGCCCCTTCAGCTCGTCACGCCCCGCGGCCAGCGGCCCGAAAATCCGTTCGTGGTCGAAGCGATGCGCGACCTCGCGGTAGTAGTCGGTGCCGGTGACGTCGGCGAGGTTGTAGAGCACCTCGTTCATCCCGCCATACTCGCGTTCCAGCACCCGCGCCATGAGTGCGTCACCCAGCGGCTGCGACCAGCGATCGGTCCAGCGCGCCATCCCACGCACAACCTCGAGCGCCTGGGCGTTGCCGGCCAGGGTGTGCATGTCGAGAAAGCCGGCCATGATCTTGTGCAGCGTGTAGAACGGAGCCCATACCGGCCGGCCGTCCCGCAACCGGTCGAAGTACTCCTCGGGAAAGGCGCTCAGATATCCATCGGGCTGCTGGCAGCGGGCCAGCTCGGTGACCATCAGGTCTCCGCGCGCCTTGACCTTGGCGTCGTTCAGGCTCTTTGTGAGCAACGCGCAGGCCGAGAGGTAGTGGCCGGTGTAGTGACCCTTGAGCTCGTTGTCGGGCGCTTCCCAGCCGCCTAACGGCTGTGCGCTGGTCGGCAACCCGGCCGTCAGCCGGAAGGTGTGGAGCAGCCGGTCGGGATCCATCCCCATCACGAAGCGGCGGTTGACGTGCATCGCGTCGAGGAAGGCGCCCGGCTGAAGGGTGACGCGATCGAGATCGAAAGGCAGTGCGACCGGCACCGGCGCGCCCGGCGTGCTCCGCGGGAGGCGCAGGCGCGCCAGAGGAATTGCCGCCGCGGCGGCGCCGAGGAAGGATCTGCGTTTCATGTGGCCCACTCCCGTGCGGTGCGGATCACCGCCAATGCCTGGTCACGGTACGTCGTGAAAGTGTCGTCCACCACACTCAATGTCGGAATGAGGCCGTCGCGGCGGGCGAGCGACAGGGTCTGCGGATCGAAGGCGCCGAATCCCGATTCGTGCACCCCGCTGCTCCCCCGGCCCGGCGCCGGAGGGCTCAGATGACTGAAGAACCGGGCATAAGGAACGGCGCGCGGCGAATAGACATGATAGAAGGGAATGAAGGAGAGGAGCGCGTCGTAGTGGAATTCGCCGCAGACCGGGACCCGCGGGAAGCGGCGGCGCAGGTCCGCGACCAGCCGGCGCATCCCCTCGTGCATATCGGCTCTGGGGTTGTTGATCCAGCCGGCGCTGATGTCGAGAAACCAGGCATCCATGCCGTAGCGCTCGACGCAATCGCCGATGCGCTCGCCTAACCACTGGCGCCACGAGTCCACGCCAAGATTCATGTAGGAGAGCCAACCCTCCTGGTGGCGGTCGTTGTCCCAGTCCACCCAGGTAAGATCGTAACGATTGCCGTCGATGAGATCGCTGGCGGCATCCTGGATCCGCGGCCACGAAGGCTGGTGCCGGTTGGCCGCATTGGCGCCGAACATCGGCATGAAGCGAAACCCCATCCGATGACCCTCGTCGACCAGCCGCTTCAATCCGGCTTCACCGCCGAGGCGGTCGGAGGCGCGATAGGCCGGATAATCCCAGTAGTAGCGGCCATCCCAGGCCGGCAGGAAGACCAGGACGCGCTCGCCGGGAATCTCGGCCGAGACGGTGCGCAGAATCTCCAGCATCCGCGCGAAGTCGTTGAAAACGAAGCCGGTGTAATGCATCCCGTGCAGCGACACGACCAGCGCGGTGCGCCTGAGCCAGTCGGGGACGTCGTCGCGCTGCTCCCAGCGCGGAATCCGGAAGGCGCTCTCGAGATGATCGTAGTGCGGCTTCACCGCGGCCTCGAGCGTCGGCGCGCGCACGATCTGCCAATCGGGGACTTGCACCTGATTGTGATTGAGCCATCCCTCGACTTCGTGAATCGCTTCGACCCGGTAGCCGTGCTCGCCCGGCTGGAAGTAAAGCCGCTTGGCGCGGACCCTGACGTCGAGCGACGAAATCGCGATGAACTCCGAATCGGAAGGCTGAACGACGGCCAGCGGCGTGGCCATGCTCCACGCGGTATTACCACCAAAGAGGTCGCCGGCGCCGAATGGATAGCCGATCAGCACTTCGTCGTCGTGGGTATCGTTGGGCCGGCTACCGGCGACACCGATCTTGCCGCGCGGAATCCCTCGAATCACCGCCGCCACCGACTTGATCGGCTGGTCCATGCGGACGGTCGCGTCCCAGGTGACACGATCATTGACGCTGTCACCCGTGCGATGAATCCGCGCAGCGAGGCTGCCGGCGGCCTTTTCCTGTCCACCCGCCCACACGAAGCCCGTACAATGGATGGCGATGCCGTCGCCGTCGCGCTCCACCCGGATCAGCGCCTGGTCGAGGCCGTAGACGTTTTCGCGGGTGTAGATGCGGAAGGAGAAGCGGAGGTAGCTGAATTCGACCGATGGCTCGGGAAAATCGAAGCTGAACTTCTGGAAGCCATTGCCCTTGGGCGGGATGAAGACGTCGCCGGAGCTGGTGAGTGGAAGAATCGGGGACTGCCCGGGAGCGGCGGCCCCGGACACGCTCTCCAGCAACGGCGCCGCTCCGGCCAGACCGGCCGCTTTCAGCAAATCCCGTCTCGAGAGGTCGTCGCTCACCGGCTCGATGATGCCTCCGGGGATGCCCCACTGCAACCGAGGTTGACCAACCCGGCCCCGACCCGCGACTATCGAGCAAGCGGGAAGTTCGGCCAGCAAATCACGAGGAGCCGTACAATGAAGAGCCTCGCCGTCGCGTTCGCGCTCACCATCGCCGGAGCCACGGGCCTCGCCGCCCAGTCGGACGCGGCGCGCTGGGCCGCGCAGGCCCGCAACATCACCATCATCCGCGACGACTGGGGCATTGCCCATGTCTTTGGCCGCAGCGACGCCGACGCCGTCTTCGGGATGATCTATGCGCAGGCCGAAGACGATTTCAATCGCATCGAAACCAACTATCTCGACGCCATGGGCCGGCTCGCCGAGGCCGAGGGTGAGGGCCAGATCTGGCACGACCTCAGGGCCAGGCTGTTCACCGATCCCGATAGCGCACGGGCGCTCTATCGCACCAGTCCGCCCTGGCTCAAGCAGCTGATGACCGCCTGGGCCGATGGACTCAACTTCTATCTATCGAAGCATCCCGATGTCCATCCGCGCGTCATCACGCATTTCGAGCCCTGGATGGCGTTGACTTTCAGCGAAGGAAGCATCGGACCCGACGTGGAACGCATCGACCTCGCGCAACTATCGGCATTCTATGGAAATGGCGCGCCGCCCGCGGCGGCGTCCGGTGGAAGTGGTGACGGCGAGACGCCCGTCGACCCGACCGGCTCGAACGGCATCGCGGTGGCGCCCTCGAATACCGTCAATCACCACGCCCTCTTCCTGATCAATCCCCACACCTCGTTCTTTTTCCGGGACGAATTGCAGATGACCAGCGAGCAGGGTCTGCACGCCTACGGCGCGGCGACGTGGGGCCAGTTCTTCCTCTATCAGGGATGGAACGATCACCTGGGATGGATGCACACCTCGAGCGGCGTCGACGCGATCGACCAGTGGCTCGAGACGGTCGTGATGCACGGCGACAAGCCCTTCTACAAGTACGGCGCCGAAGAACGGCCGATGACGGCGAGCACGATCACGATTGCTTACAGGAATGCGGCCGGGACGATGGCCGAGCGTCGCTTCACCGTGTACCGCACCCATCACGGCCCGATCGTCGCACGCGCCGGCGACAAGTGGATGAGCTTCGCGATCATGAACGATCCGATGCACGCGCTGATCGAATCGTACACCCGCACCAAGGCCCGGAATCTCCAGGAATTCCGCCGTACCGTCGAGCTGCGTACGAATTCGTCGAACAACACCGTCTACGCCGATGGCGACGGCAACATCGCGTACTTCCAGGCAAGCTTCATCCCGCGGCGCGACACCTCCTTCGACTGGAAGCGGCCGATGGACGGCAGCAATCCGGCAACCGACTGGCACGGCTTGCTGACGGTCGATGAGATGCCGCACATCGTGAATCCGGCGGGCGGCTGGATCTACAACTCCAACGACCCGCCCTGGACCGCCGCCGGACCCGACAGCCCGCGCAAAGCGGACTTTCCCGCCTACGTCGATAACGGCGGCGAGTCGGCGCGGGGCCATCACGCAGTCCGCGTTCTCCAGAACACCCACGACTTCACCCGCGAGTCACTCCAGCAAGCCGCATTCGACAGCTATCTGACCTGGTTCGAGAAGCCGATCCCGGCGCTGCTCCACGCCTGGGACGCGGCGGCAGACAACGATCCGATGAAGGCGCGGCTCCGCGACCAGATCGAAGCGCTGCGCGGTTGGGATTTGCGGTGGGGCGCCAATTCCGTCCCTACGACTCTCGCGATTTTCTGGGCCGAGAACACCTACCGGCGCTCAGGACGCGCGGCACGCGAGGCCGGCGTGTCGGTCGAGGACTATCTGGGCAGCCGCGCCACCGTCGCCGAATTGCTCGACCCCCTCGCCGCCGCCGCCGACACCATCGCCGCGCGCTTCGGCAGCTGGCGCACGCCGTGGGGCGGCATCAACCGCTTCCAGCGGCTCGACGATGCCATCGCCGGACACTTCGACGACACCAAGGCGAGCATTCCCGTCCCCTTCGCGCCCGGCACCTGGGGCTCGCTCGCCTCATTCGCGGCGCGCGCCTATCCCAACACCAGGAAGCGTTACGGGAGCAGCGGCAACAGTTTCGTGGCGGTGGTCGAATTCGGAGACAGCGTGCGGGCGAGAGCGGTGACGGCGGGCGGCATCAGCGGCGACCCGGGGTCACGGCATTTCGCCGACGAGGCTCAGCGTTACGCAGACGGCAATCTCAGAGACGTCTACTTCTACCGCACCCAGCTCCAGGGCCACACCGAGCGGGAGTATCATCCCGGCGGCTGAAACCGGATCAAGGACCGAGCGTGGTCCAGAATCGGTAGGCGCCGCGATAACCCGATTGCCCTGACACCTGGCTCACGGTGAACGTGTACACACCCGTGACCGGCAGCCCCGTGCCGGCGATCACTCCCGTCGACCCCGTCGTGTTGATTCCCGACGTTATCGCGACTCCGCGCATCGTGCCCGAAGGATCGGTAACGCTGAGCTGGGGGACACCCGGCGCCGTGGCCTGCTGCTGAAGCACGGCGGTCACCTGCTGGCCCGCGGTGCCGGACACCGTGAACACGTCGACGTCGGTGCCGGGATCGATCGAACCCGAGACAGTATCGCCGATCGCGAACGCGGCGGCCCGCCCTTCAGGCAGGCTGTCGACGCGGTAGAGAAAGAGCTGGAGCTGCGTGCTCGAGTTGGCCGGAACGGGCGTCACGTGAACATCGAAGTCGGCGGCGAAGGCATAAGCGAGCAAGAAGAGGTTGCCCGCAAGGAGCGGCTGACCCTGCTGCGTATTCGCGAACAGCGTCGCAGCGAACCCGGGGAGCTGGTTGTTCCGTTCCTGGAAGTAGATCTGCGCGGCGCCGCTCAAAGCCTTCGCGTACACCGCATACGCCTGGTGCGCGGGAATCGCGAGATGGTAAATCATCGAGTCGCCGCCCGCGATCGATACCACAACGGTGTCGCCCAGAGGCAGCTGAGACGTACCTGGACCGGTGGTCGATTCGCACGCCAGCAGCGCGCCGACAGCCATCCCGAGCACGATACGGAAATGCTTCATGGCGAACTCGCGAGAGGGGCGCCGAGAAATTACGCCAGTTTCCTGCTTCGCGCGCTGGCAGCGGCGAACGCGGCAGGGGGTCAGCCTGGATCCACTACCGGCGAGAGGGCTTACGCCGCGCGCAACGCTATTCGGATCGCAAGGTTATGGCGGGATCTACCCGGGCTGCCCGCCAGGCGGGAATCGAACAGGCCAGCGCCGAGACGCCGAGCAGCACCGCGATCACTTCGACATGGGTGACGATGTCGAGCCGCGTGATGCCGAAGAGCAAGGTCTCGAGGGCGCGGCTCGCGGCAATCGCGCCGGCCACTCCGATCAGGGCGCCGACGCTCGTCAGCGCCATCCCCTGCCCGAAAATCAGCCCGAGAATACGCCCGCGGCTCGCGCCTAACGCGGAACGGACGCCGATCTCGCGGGTGCGTTCCGTCACCCGGCCCGAGAGGACGCCGTAGATACCCGCGGCCGCCAGCACCAGCGCCACCAGAGCGAAGAACTCGAAGACCACCATCGCGAAGCGGCGCTGCGCCTCCGACGTCGCCACGATCGCATCCATCGCCGCGACGCGCACGATCGGCTGGTCGCGGTCCACCGACCAGATCGCGCGCCGGATCGAAGGCGCCAGCGCCGGCGCGTCGCCGGTGGTGCGGACCACGAGCGTCTGCACGTTGTCCACCCAGACCCACTGCGGCGATATGACGTAAAACGCGTCGGCATCCCCGAGAGCCAGCGAACCCTGCCGGACGTCACCCACCACGCCGACGATGACGTCCCAGGGACGCTGGGCATCGCCGACCTCCGGACCGAAGCGCACCTGCTGGCCGACCGGGTCGGTGTTACTGAACCAATGACGGGCGAACGATTCGCTGACTACGATCGCCTCGGGCGCTCCCGGCCGGTCGTGCTCGTCGAGCAACCGGCCGCGGCGAAGCGGAATCCGCATCGAGCGGAAGTAGTCCGGGCTCACGGCGTACCGGAACGCGGCACCGTCGCCGTTGGGATCGCGGTTGGAAATCGACGCGAACTCGTAGCCGTACTTCTCGAAGTCGCCGCTGAGCGGCAGCTGGCTGGTGAAGGCCGCCATGGTCACGCCAGGCACCTGGCGGACCGCGGCGAGCGCCGCGTCGTAGAACCGGGCCCGCGCGGTGTCGGGATCGTAGCGGTGGCCGGCTTCCTGGATCTGCATCGTCATCACGTGAGACGATTCGAACCCCGGCGCCACCGCGAGCAGCCGCTGGAGACTGCGGACCAGCAACCCTGCCCCCACCAGCAACATCACCGCCAGCGCCATCTCGGCCACGACCAGCGCGCCGCTGGTCGCGGCGCGCCGGCCGGTGCTGCGCCGCGCGCCCTGGAGTCCCTGGTTCGGCGCCTCGCGCGATGCGGCGATCGCCGGCACCAGCCCCACCGCCACACCGATCAGCGTGGTGATCACCAGCGCGAAGAAAAAGACCGGTGCGTCCACCCGGATGGAATCGACCCGCGGCACATCGGCCGGCGACAACGCGATCAGCGCGCGCACGCCGGCTCGTGCGACCAGCAAGCCCAGCGCGCCGCCCAGGCCGGCGAGCACCAGACTCTCGGTCAGCAGCTGGCGCACCAGGCGTCCACGCGCGGCGCCGAGCGCGATGCGCATGGCGAATTCCTCACGTCGCTGGCCGCCGCGGGCCAGAAGCAGATTGGTGACGTTCACGCAGACAATCGCGAGAACGACCAGCACCGCGCCGATCATCGCGACCAGCGCCGGCCGCACCGACAGGGTGACGTCATCCTGGAGCGCGTGGACCAGCATCCCCTGGGAGAGACTGGCCCATGGAGCCCGCGGGTACGCCGCGAACGGCGTGCGGGCGATGCCGGCCACTTCTCGGCGGGCGGCGTCCGCGGTGACGCCGGCGCGCAGGCGGCCGATCATCAGCATATGGTGGCCCCACTCGGCCGACTGGAATCCCGCCGAGGGACGGTACTGGCGCGGCGCCCAGACGTCGGTTGCCGAGGAGAGAACGTTCTCGAAATTCCGCGGCATGACGCCGATCACGGTGAAGAGATCGCCGCCGAGCTGGATCTGGCGTCCGACGATCGCGGAATCGCCGCCGAAGCTTCGGCGAACCAGCCGGGCGCTGACGATTGCGACCCGAGCGCCGCCGGGGACGTCATCCGCGGCATTGAAGTCGCGCCCCGCCATCGGCGCCACTCCAAGGGTCCGGAAGAAGTCGGCGCTGACCCGCTCCCCTTCGAGTCTGACCGGCTCGCTCAGACCACTGAGCGCCGGCCGCCAGCCATCGGCCACCGCCAGCGCGCTGAACGAACGGGCGCGCGCCGAGACCTCGAGGAAGGTCCCGAAGGTGACGTCCAGCGGTCCACCGTTCTGCGACACGTCCGACACCATCAGCAGCCGGCCGGGATGCGGATAGGGGAGCGACTCGAAGAGGATGGGATTGGCGACGCTGAAGATGGCGGTCGCGGCGCCGATGCCTAACGATAGCGTGATCACCGCCACGGCGGTGAAACCGGGACTGCCACGCAACCGCCGGAGGGCGTAACGCAGGTCGGCGAGAAGGCCGCTCACCAGGTTCTCCCAGCCGTAGGAGCGCAGCTCCTCTTCCATCGGAGTGCGCTGGACCGCGGCGCCGCCCGACTGTTCGAGGTAGTGTGCCACCTCGTCCCGCACGTCGCGCTCGGCGTCCCGGGGACGCAGCAGCCGGCGCAGTCCGGCCGCGACCTGTCTCAGCAGCGACACCGGCTAACTCTCCAACCGCAGCGCGACGAGGGCATCCACTTTCATGGCGCGCAGCATCGGCAGTGAGCTGGCCAGGATCGCCACCAGCATGAGCAGCGCCGCGACGGCGACGAAGGTCGCGGGATCCGCCGGTCCGACGCCGAAGAGCAGGCCGGCAAGCAGCCGCGTGAGCGCCAGCGCGGCCGCGAGGCCCGCGATCAGTCCGCCAAGAACCGTGACCATCGATTGCCGCAGCACCAGGCCCGCGATACGGCCGTGGCTGGCCCCGAGCGCCGCGCGAATACCGATTTCCTTGGTGCGTTGTGCCACGGTATAGGCCACCACGCCGTAGATCCCGAGCACCGCCAGCAACAGCGCGCTCCCCGCGAACGACACCAGGAGCGACATGGTCAGGCGGCGGCCGGCCAGGAATTGCGTCAACCCTTCGGTCATCGGCGTGAATCCTTTCGCGCCCGCGACGCCGGCGAGACCCGGCTCGGTGGCGAGCACCGCTTGCCGCAGTGCCGGGATCAGCGCGTCGGGCGAGCCGGCGGTGCGCACCACCAGCGACATGTGCCCCCACGGATTGACCGGATAGGGCAGGTAGATCTCCGGTTGACCCGGGGTTTCCAGTGCGACATTGCGGACGTCCCCCACCACGCCGACGATCTCGAGCGTCAGCGGCTGGCCGAAATCGGCGCGACCCTGAGCCGATCGGAACACCGTCACCTGCTGCCCGATCGGATTCTTGCCCGGCCAGTACCGTTGAACCGCCGCCTCGTTGACCACCGCCACGCGTGCGCCCGCCGTCATGTCCGCTGCCGCGAAGACCCGGCCCTGCTTCACCGGAATCTCCATCGCTCCGAAGTAGCCGGGAGACGCCTCGCGGAAGTAGACGACGTCGGTCCGGTGTTCCGGCGTCGCCCGTCCGGGAACGACGATCGCGCTCGTGAGCCCGCCACCCAGCGGCAGGTTGTTGGTGAGTCCCGCGGTCGCCACACCCGGCAGCGCGAGCACCGCTTCTTCGACCCGGCGATAGAGAGAAGCCGCGCCATCGGGACCCCGGGATCGCGACGGATCGGGGAAGACGCCTAACGACAACGAGCCGCGCGGATTGAAGCCCACATCCTGGTGGCTCAGCCCCCAGAAGCTTCGGAGCAGCAGTCCCGCGCCGACCAGGAGCACCAGCGCGAGCGCGACTTCGATCGACACCAGCGCCGACCTGAAGCGCGACCTGCCGGACACCGACCTGCTGCCGGCCTTCAGGATGCCGGTCGGATCCGGCGCCGCGGCGCGCAAAGCGGGTGCGAGGCCGAACAGCACCGTGGTCGCGAGTGTGATGGTCATGGTGAAAGCGAGGGCTGCGCCGTCGACCGTCACCTCGTCGAGCCGGGCCAGTGCGCCGGGCATCGAAACCCGGAGCTCCCGGACCCCGAAAACGGCGAGCAGCGTACCCGCCGCCGCGCCGAGGAGCGAGAGGAGCGCGCTCTCGGTGAGCAGTTGCCTGACAATGCGATGCCGGTCGGCACCGAGGGCCGACCGCACCGCCATTTCGCGCTGGCGCGAGGAGGCGCGCGCGAGCGAAAGATTGGCGAGGTTCGCGCAGGCGATCAGCAGGATGAGTCCGATCGCGGCCGCAATGACAAGAATCGCGCGCTGCTGCTGGCCGCCGTCTCCGGCTGGGCCGAGACCGATCACCTCGTCCTTGAGCGGGATGAGATCGACTGCCGTCCAGCCCGCGCCGTCGGCCGGGTACGCCGCCGCGAGGCGGCTCTGGATGGCGTTCATCCGGGTCCTGGCGCCGGCCAGGGTCATGCCCGGTGCCAGCCGCCCGATCACTCGCGAATCCACGTGCAGGTCGCGGTGCGTCAGAGCGGCATCGCTGCCCGCGAGCACCTGGAGTGGGACATAGAGATCGGCCCAGGCCGGATAGCTGTATTCGGCGGGAAGGACGCCGATGACCCGGTAGTCGCCGTTGTCGAGCGTCAGCGATTTGCCGATGGCGCCCGCGCTGTCACCGAAACGGCGCGAGGCGAGGCGGTGGGTGATCACGACGACGTGCGCTCCCTCGGCCTCTTCGTCGCGCGCAAAGGCACGGCCCGTCATGCGCCGTGGCGTCAGCACGTCGAAGAATCCCGGAGAGACGTAGGCGCCGATCACATTCTCGGTCCCTTCGGCCTCCTTGAGTCCCACGGTGAGGCCGCGAACGAACGCCAGCGCACCGAAGACCCGGGTCTGCTCGCGCCAGTCGAGGAAGGTCGGGTATGAGGCCAGCCGGCCGCCGGCAGCGGCGCTGTTTTCGTAGAGCGTGTACAGCCTGTCCGAACCCTTCAGCGGCAGCGGACGCAGCAGCACGCCATTCACGACGCTGAACGCGGCCGTGTTGGCGCCGATACCCAGCGCGAGCGTGAGCACCGCGGCCGCGGTAAATCCGGGATGGCTCTTGAGCTGCCGCAGCGCATAGCGAAGATCGGCCAGCGTCGTGCTCACCGCGTTTTCCCAGCCGTAGGAGCGCACCTCCTCCTCCATCGGCGTGCGCTGGATGGCGGCGCCGCCGGACTGTTCGAGGTAGTGAGCCACTTCATCCCGCACATCGCGCTCGGCGGCCGCGGGCCGCAGCAAGCGGCGCAGGCCGGCCGTCAGCTGTCGCCAGGAGGCCATCGATCAGCCCTCGACCCGGAGCAGACGCCACACCGCGCCGGCGCGGCGCGACCAGTCCTCGGTCTCGAGCTCGAGCTGCTTGCGGCCCGCGCGGGTGAGCGAGTAGAACTTTGCCCGCCGGGAATTCTCCGTCTCGCGCCACTCGGCATCGAGCCAGCCGGACCGTTCCAGCCGCTGGAGCGCGGTGAGCAGCGATCCGGGATTCACCTTGAAGACGCCGCGGGAGACCTGCTCCACCCGCCGGGCGATGCCGAAGCCGTGCATCGGCTCGAGGCTCAGCGTCTTGAGGATGAGGAGGTCCAGCGTGCCCTGGATGACATCGGTATTGGGTTCGTTCATGAGCGCACGCTACCTGCCTTCATCCTGACTGTCAAGATGTGATCATCATATGTAGTGTCCACATCTGATTCCCCTGCCTGTTTCTGGTTTTTTGACACGATCGAATTCCACGAGTAACCTGGAAACAGCGCCGAGGGACGCATTCAGTCCGCGAAAAGGGCCGTGCCCACCCTGCAGTACACAATCGATTCACGAACTCCTTCAGCCTGACGAGGGCGGACTCCAGGCGCGTACTGAAAGGAGCTTCGTGTGTTTCCCAATCCGCAGGATGCGCTTCCACTTCCCCGGCTTCCCAGTCTCGAGCAGTACCGGAAACTTGCCAAGGAGCTGGTAAAGGCCTGGCGGTCGGATAGTCCCGACGCGGTCGCCGAGTGGGCCGACCAGTGGATGGATGCCCTGGCCCGCGCCAGCGGCTGGGACACCTTCCCCAACCCCGCCCGCCGAAAGGCGCGCGCCGCCGCCGAAGTCGACGACTACGCCAGCCAGCTGAAAAAGGAGCGCTCCGACCTGACCCTGGCGGACGCGCAGTTCGCCATCGCGCGCTCGCACGGTTTCGTCAGCTGGCCAGAGTTCTGCGCCCACCTCGACGCCCTGGCGCACACCAATTCCGAGACCGCGGCCTTCGAGGCCGCCGCCGACGCGATCGTCGGCGGCGACGAGGCCCGGCTCGCGCGGTTGCTCGCGGAGAATCCCGATCTGGTGAAGGCGCATTCATCACGCGAGCACCGGGCGACGCTGTTGATCTACGTCGCCGCCAATGGCGTGGAGGGTTACCGGCAGCGGACACCGAAGAACATCGTCCGGATCACGGAGATGCTCCTGGACGCCGGCGCGGACATCGAAGGCACCGCTGACGTCTACGGCGGCCACTGCTCGACGCTGGGCCTCGCGGCCACCAGCGCGCATCCACGCATCGCGAAACTCCAGATTCCGCTGCTGGAGCTGTTACTCTCGCGGGGCGCGGGTATGGATGACGGGGCCGGCGGCCATCGGCGCGGCGTGGTCTTTGCCTGTATCGCCAACGGTTGCCCGGAAGCGGCGGACTTTCTCGCCAGCCGGGGTGCCCGCATCGGCCTCACCACTGCCGCCGCTCTCGGCAAGCTCGACGCAGTTCGGACTACATTGGAGGGCGGCACTGCGGGCCAGGACGAGATCAACGAAGCGTTTCGCTATGCCTGTGCCTACGGGCGTACCGAGACGGCGGAGTACCTGGTCAATCATGGCTCCGACTTCACCGACGGTCCGGGCGACGGGCAGACCGGCACCCACTACACCGTAATCACGGGACGACTCGAGACCCTCCAGATGCTGCTCAAGTACAACCCGCCATTGGAGCTCGAGAACACGTTTGGCGGGACCGTGCTGGGCCAGGCGATGTGGTCGGCGGCCCACGGCGGCGATCCGGATACGTACATCGCCATCATCCAGGCGCTGCTTGATGCGGGCGCGAAGCTGGACGAGAAGCACGTGCCGGTGAACGAAAAAGTCGACGCCTTTCTCGCGACGAAGGGAAGCCTGCCCGAGACGAAATGGTATTGGTATGGCGAACATCCACGGAAGACGAAGGGGTGATCCGGCTACAACGCCAGCAAGGCAGCGTCCCAGTCGGAGTGGTCCTGGTCTTCGCGGTAGTACTTGGCGAGATCCACGATGACGTTGCCGCCGTCGCGACGCACGCCGAAGCGATCCATACTGCGCGTGGCGCGCCCCGAGACGTAGACGCCATCGGGCGTATAGCGCGAATGGTGGCGCGGACACTGGAATTGCTGATCCTCGGCCTCCCAGTGCAGCGCGGTATGCTGATGGGGACAGGAGAGGTTGAAGGCGTAAAGCTTCTGCCGATAACGGGCGACGATGACGTCGTTGTCGTGGTCGATCGTCGCTCCATCTTCAGCCGGGATCGGATACGTCAGCTCATCGCCAATGCGAGAATCGGCGCGGCCCATTCGTATCGGCAATGCCAGCGCAAACCCGGCGAGTGCCACCGAAATGTCGCGAACGAAGGTGCGGCGTTCGATGAGCGGACAGTCCCTGCAATCCTTCATCAAGTCCTCAGAGCGTCGTGAGCATCATTCCGGCGAGCAGAATCGTGAACCAGAGCACCAGGCTCACGATCGACGTCGCCCGGAAAGTCCGCAGTCCATTGTCGCTGCCGGTTTCGAGCACCCGTTCCGCCCGCAGCCGCAGATAACCATTGAAGAGCAGCGCGACCACGAGGGCCATCTTGGTCCAGTACAGCACCGAGGGCAAGAACGTCTTGAGGTCCGAGAAGAGCATCAGCAATCCGCTGAGAATTATCAGCGCCAGTCCGACGAGGACCCAGCGATGCACCGCCCGCCAGCGGGCCAGCTCCCGGGCGCGGAAAGCGTCGCGCGGATCGAACCGCAGTCCCTCGCGATCCGCCGCCACCGCGGCACCGCCGCCGAGGAGAATGCCGGAGAGGTGTACCCAGGTCACTCCGGCACTGAGAATTTTCTGGTCCTCATAGAGATGCGCCCAGCGCGCGATCAGTCCGCTGTCGGTCATTTCCACACCAGCATCATCACGTAGCCCGCCAATGCCGTCGCCATCGACGCTATGGCGATGCCGCGATGGGTCCGTTCCTGGGAATCGAAGTTCGGGCCGAGCCGCGATCTGCCGCCGGGAGCGCTTGCGCCGGTGGCGACGAAGCCGGCATCGGATGCGAGCATCAACCCCGCGTGCAGATAGCGCCGGAGTCTCGCGTTCGGGTCCTTTCGCGCCTCCCACAGATTCCAGACGCCCGTCACCGTGTTCACACCGAAGAGTCCGGCGACTCCCAACGCGACCACCTGGTGCGCGTTGCGCGTTCCGCTGGCCGCCGTGCGCGAGGTATCGCCGAAGAGTTTCTGACCGAGGTAGTACTCGGTGACGAAAAGGGGAATCGTCGCGTAGCTGGCCCAGTGATGAATGGCGAGGCGCGTTTCGTACGCTCGGCTATACGTGAAGGCACGGGGGCGTTGGCCCTGAGTGCTGTCCCCGGCAAGCTCGAAGCGGAGCGGCTGGATGAACGCGGGCAATTCGGGGCCATTCACGGGAATTCTTGCCGGTATGGAGTCTGTTGCGATGGCCACGGACCCCGGAAGTTGAAGAAAGGCACAGAGTGTGATTGACAGCACAAAGCCCCCCTACCGATGCCCGGACTATCACCGTTGTAGATGTCGCCGGCATGACGGAGATCTGAACCAATTCGAGAACAACGGGTGTAGCAGTTGCAGACCCATGGTCCCCCCTTCGGAGGAGGCAGTTTCAATGAAAAGGCTCTTGACCGTGATCGCCGTGACGATGACACTGCCGGCGGTCGCTTTTGCCCAGCGGGGCAACGATCACCAGAGGCGTCCGGCGAACCCGGCGCCGGCCCCGCCGCCGCCGCCGCACAACAGCGTCGGCCACGGGTATGTGCCGTCGCGCGGCCCGACGCCGGTGCGTACGCCCTACCGGGCTCCGGCACAGCCACAGGCTCATCGCACCTACCGCGATGTCCAGAATCATCCCGAGGCGCCGCACGTGCACGTCAACACCAACGTCTGGGTTGGCCACAACGAAGGCCGTGGCGACCCGCGCTTCCATCTCGATCGTCCGTGGGAGCATGGCCGCTTCACCCTCGGCATCGGCCCGCGCTACGTCTGGCGGATGAATGGCGGGTCGCGGGATCGCTTCACCATCAACGGCGTTTATTTCTCCGTCGCCCCATTCGATTACGACTACGCCAACGATTGGCTCTGGGATAACGACGACATCGTGATCTATGACGATCCCGATCATGACGGCTGGTACCTGGCCTACAACGTCAGGCTCGGCACCTATGTGCACGTGCAGTATCTGGGGCAATAGCTAGAGCTCGAAGCCTTGCTGCTGGAGCAACTCCAGTAGCTGCGGCGTCTTGAGAGAAAGCGGCGGCAGGTATTCACCGGCCATGGTGCGCCACCACCAGTGTCCGGTCTGCCGCCGCTCCTGCGGCGTCGTGAAGCGATAGAGGTAACGCTCCGCCCTGACGAAGACGGGCGGCTTGTCGGCGAATGGATTGCCGCGCATCAGCCCGAGGGTTGGCTTGTCGTTCTGCAGGAGCCGCACCACCAGCGGCAGGAACCACGAATCGCCATAACCGCGGAAGTCGTCGCTGAAGGCCGCGAACCACATCAGCCAGTCCAATCTCAGATGATAGGGCGCGACGATCCCCGGCCGCCGGGACAGGTCGCCCGGTTTGGCTTTGAATTCGTATTCCTTCCAGACCGTGGCCGGCGTGATGACGCTGTCGGTGGTCCCTTCCAGAATGACCTCGTACCTCTCCCGCGAAATGCTGCCGAAGGCGCCATAGGTGTTGACCAGGCGGAAGGGCTCGAAGCTCGCGTTCATCGCCTGGCGCGGCGAGAGCATGTTCAGCACCGGATAGATGCTGAGCACCGTCACCAGGAGCGTCAGCAGGCCGAGCGCGACCTGGTGCGGCAGCGCGATCGGATGCAGCAGGCCGGCGTGCACCGGGACGATGTGCGCCAGCGCGCGATCGTCGAAGCAGGAGATCGCGATCACGATGGTCAGCCAGTTGAGCCATGACAGGTTGCCGCTCAGGATCAGCAGCCCCTGGAACACGATGGTGATGATTCCCGCCGCATAACGAATCCGCGCAAAGGGCACGAGGTAGCCGAAAGGCGCCACCAGCTCGGCGAAATGGTTGAAGGCCACGCCGGCCTTGTGCAGCGCGACGGGAAGCCGGTTGAAATACCAGCTCAGCGGATTCGGCAGCGGCTGGCTCTGATAGTGGTAGACGAGGCAGGTGAGATCGCGCCAGCAGGCGTCGCCGCGAATCTTGATCAGCCCGGCTCCGAACATCAGCCGGAAGAGAATCCAGCGAAAGAGCCAGATGACGATGACCGGCGGCGCGGTATCGCGCGCGCCGAGAAAAATGGCGAGGAATCCGCATTCCAGGAGCAGCGACTCCCAGCCGAAGGCGTAGAACGTCTGCCCCACGTTCACGAACGACAGATACAGCATCCACATCAGCGCCCAGACCAGCATGCTGACCGGCGTGCCGAAGCGCTCCGAGAGTCCGCTGAGCGCGAGGATCGCGCAGGCTGCACCGAGCCACGAGAGCGCCGCGGCGAGACCGTCGGAATAGTGGAAGAAGAAAAGGCTCGGCGAGCGCCAGAAGCCGACTCGGCTCACGAAAAACGGCACCGGCGTCAAACCGTGGCTGCCCAGAAGCGGCCGGAACTGGTTCACCGCCGCCACGAAGGCGACGAGGTAGATACCGGCGAGCGAGCGCTGGAGCAGCCAGCGGGTGACCCAGTATTCGGCCGTGGGATCGGCGCCGAAGAGCGACTCGATGCTCATCTGAGGCTTCGCAACGCCAGCCGTGCCGCATGAAAACCCGACATCCCGTGAACCCCGCCGCCGGGAGGCGTCGACGCCGAGCAGATGAACCAGCCCTTCACCGGCGTTCGGTACGGATCGAAACTTGCGACCGGCCGGGCGAAGAGCTGGGCCGCGTCGTTCGATCCACCGACGATGTCGCCGCCGACGTAGTTGGCGTTGTGCTTCTCGATCTCCGCGGGGCCCATGGCGTGGCGCGCGAGAATGAGGTCCCGGAATCCCGGCGCGAACCGCTCGACCTGGGCTTCGATCCGCTCGGTCATGTCCACGGCCGAGCCGTTAGGCACGTGGCAGTAGGCCCACGCGGTCTGCTTCCCCGCCGGCGCCCGGGATGGATCGAAGAGGCTCGGCTGGGCCAGGAGCACGAACGGCCGATCCGAATTCCGGCCGCCGCAGGCGGCTTTCTCCGAGGCGGAGACTTCATCCAGCGTACCGCACACATGAACGGTTCCGGCCCGGGCACACTCCCTGGCCCGCCAGGGAATCGGACCGCTCAACGCCCAGTCCATCTTGAAGGCCGCCGCTCCATAGCGGTACTTCTCGAGCCGGCGGCGGTAGGCGGGTGGAAAGCGGTCAGCTCCGATGGCGGCGAGCTGGCGGGGAGTCAGATCGAAGAGCACGGCATCGGCGCCGGCGACATCCGACGGCGAGGCGACCCGGCGTCCGGTCAGCACCCGGCCGCCTAACGAGCCGAGGTAGCCGGTCATGGCGTCGGCGATGCGCTGGGTCCCGCCCCGCGGGAAGGGCCATCCCGAGGCGTGGGCCATCATGCCGAGCATCAGCCCGAACGAAGCGCTGAAGGGCGCCTCGAGGGGAATCACCGAATGCGCCGCGATGCCGGCGAAGAGCGCGCGGGCCCGCTCGCCCTTGAACCGGCTCTCGGCCACCGCCCGCGCCGAGCGCATGCCGGTGAGGCCGAAGCGCGCCATCGCCAGCGGGTGGCGGGGCGGGAAAAGTGGCGCCAGCAGCGCGTCCAGCAGCGTCTCGCTGCTCGTCACCAGCGGCCAGAAAAGCTCACGCCAGGCCGGGGCGTCCGCGCCCAATGAGGCGCCGGTCGCTTCGAACGAGCGGTCGAGCACCACCGCGGTGCCGTCGTCCAGCGGATGCGCCAGCGGGATCGGCGGGTGGATCCATTCGAGGCCGTGATCCGAGAGGGGCAGCGAACGGAAGAAGGGCGACGCGATGCCAAGGGGGTGGATCGCCGAGCAGATGTCGTGGACGAAGCCCGGCAGCGTCAGCTCGGCGGACCGGGTACCGCCACCGATCGTCGGCTCGGCTTCGAGCACGGTGACGCTGTGGCCGGCCTGCGCCAGTACAATCGCGGCCGCGAGGCCGTTAGGCCCGGAGCCGACGACGATGCAGGAACGCCTCTTCGCCATACCGTAATCGTGGCCATGACGGAGGAAAAACAGTAGTGCTATGTTTGCGGGCCGACTCCGACCCCTCAGGAATGGTGACCATGATCCCCGCCCGCAACCTGTCACTCCTCGGCCTGCTGCTCGTGGGTCTCGGCGCCACGCGCCGGCATCCCCAGCCGGTCGATAACGGCCTGGCCCGCACCCCGCCGATGGGCTGGAATACCTGGAATCACTTCGGCTGCAACGTCAGCGCGCAGCTGGTGCGCGAGACCGCCGACGCCATGGCCCAGAGCGGCATGCTCGGCGCGGGCTACCAGTATCTGGTCATCGATGACTGCTGGCAGGTGGCTCGCGACCGTGACGGCCGCATCGTCGCCGACTCGGCGCGCTTCCCCGGCGGAATGAAGCCGGTCGCTGATTATGTCCATTCGAAGGGACTCAAGTTCGGCATCTACACCGATGCCGGCCGGCGCACCTGCCAGGGACGGCCCGGCACCTACGAACACGAAGAACAAGACGCGCGGACGTATGCCGAATGGGGCGTGGACTATGTGAAAGAAGACTGGTGCAACGCGCAGGGGCTCGACGGGCCGACGCAGTACGCCAAGTTCCGCGACGCGCTGGCCCACAGCGGGCGTCCGATCGTATTCAGCATCTGCGAGTGGGGGATCAACCGGCCGTGGGAGTGGGGCCCGCACACCGGCAATCTCTGGCGCACCACCGACGACATCGATGACAACTGGTCGAGCTTGCTGCGGATTCTCGATCTCTCATCCCAGTACTCGGCGGCGGGCCCCGGCGCCTGGAACGATCCCGACATGCTCGAGGTCGGCAACGGCGGCATGACCGACGACGAGTACCGCGCCCATTTCAGCCTCTGGGCGCTGATGGCGGCGCCGCTGATGGCCGGGAACGACCTGCGGACCATGTCGCAGGCGACCCATGACATCCTGACCAATCCGGAAGTGATCGCGGTCGACCAGGACTCGCTCGGCGAGCAGGGGAAGCTGGTCGATGAGAGCGGACCCGATCTGCAGACGTGGATGAAGCCGCTGAAGGACGGCTCGCGGGCGGTGGTGCTCTTCAACCGGACGGCCCTCCAGACGTCGATGAGCGTTTCGTGGGGGCGCGCGCGCTTGCCGCGCGGATCGGCGCGGGTGCGCGATCTCTGGACCCACGAAGAGCGCGGGACTTTTGCCGACCACTTCAACGCGGTGGTGCCGGCGCACGGCGTGGTGATGGTGAAGATCACGCCGGCGAGCGGCAGTTAGATTTCAGGAACGATGCGAATCTTTCTGCTCTCGCCGGCCAACTGCTCCGGGAAACGCGCCGGCTACCTCATGCGCAAGGAAGCGAGCTTCGATCTGGCGCTGCGCCTGCGCTCGGCAGAAGGAGCGGCGATCGGCGAGGTCTTCAGCTTCATGAGCGGGCTCTACTTCCGCGGGAAGCTGGCTTACTCCGCCGTTTTCGCCGACCCGCCGAAGGGATGCTGCGGAGTGCACGTGATCGTTCCCGGGTCGGGACTGGTTCCGCCCGACCAGCGCATCGGCCTCGCCGACCTGCGGCGCATCGCCAGCGTAGAGGTGGACGTGGAGAATCGCGGTTACGTCAGACCGCTCCGGAGCCATGCGTCACGGCTCGCCGAGCAGCTGCCCGCCGAGGTCGAGGTCGTTCTCCTGGGCAGCATCGCCACACCCAGGTACCTGGAGCCGTTAGGCACGATATTCGGCGCCCGGCTGAGCTATCCGGCCGAGTTCGTCGGCAAGGGCGACATGAGCCGCGGCAGCATCATGTTGAAATACGCCGCGGAAAAGCGGCAGCTGGCATACGTTCGTGCCGACGAGGGCGTCGGAGCGGCCGCCGTGGCCTGAACAATCCCCGGATCGCACGGTCCGGCAATTGCGAAACCTTTGATCCCCCGGTAACGTCATATGGGAATCCCATAGGACGGACCAATGGCCGAGAAACTGGAAGTCCAGCAAGGCACGCTCGCTCTGATGATTCTGAGGACCCTCGATGTGCTGGGGTCGTTGCACGGCTACGGCATTGCCCGCCGCATCGAGGAAACCAGCAAGAACCGCATCAATCTCAACTACGGCACCCTCTACCCCGCACTGCTCAAGCTCGAGCAGGAAGGGTTCATCGCCGCGGAATGGCGGCAATCCGAGAAGAACCGGCGCGCGAAGTTCTACGGCCTCACCCCCGCGGGCAAGAAGCAGCTGGCCCGGGAGGCGCGGGAGTGGAATCGAACCGCCGACCTCATTGCGGCCTTTCTCGCGCCGCGCCGGGAGGCATGATGAGACTCCTTCGAGCAGCGTTCAGCCGTCTGGCCGGCTTCTTCACCGGGCACCGCGCCGACGGCGATCTGAACGAAGAGCTGCAGGCCCATCTCGAGATGGAAACCGCCGAGAACATCCGGCGCGGCATGAAGCCGGACGAAGCGCGCCGGCAAGCGCTGCTGTCATCAGGCGGCGTCACCCAGGCAGCTGAAGCGGTGCGCGCCCAGCGCGGGCTGCCGTGGCTCGAGAACCTGGTTGCGGACCTGCGTTACGCGGTGCGTACGCTACGCCGCGCCCCCGCGTTCACCACCGTGGTAGTGGTGACCCTGGCGCTCGGCATCGGCGCCAATACCGCGATCTTCAGCGTGATCCGCGGCGTACTGCTGAAGCCGCTGCCCCACCGTGACGGCGACCGGCTCATGTACTTGCGTCAGTCCGCCGACGGTCCCGGCGCCGACAACATCCTTTTCTCCGTGCCGGAAGTGCGCGAGCTGCGCGACGGCGTGCGCTCCTTCAGCGGCGTGGCCGAGTACTCGCCCTTCTTCGGCACCCTCCAGGAAGACAACAACGCCACGCGCATCGAGACCGGGCTCATCACCGGCAACTATTTCGAGGTGATGGGTCTCTCGGCGGCCCTCGGCCGGCTCACCGGGCCGACCGACGACGGCACCGGCGCGGCGCCGGTGATGGTCCTGACCCACGAGTTCTGGGTCCGGCACTTCGGGGCGGACTCGAGCATCGTCGGCAAGCGCGTCACGGTGGACGGCCATCCGGTCTCGGTGATCGGCGTGGTGCAGCCCGCGCCCTACTTCCCGGGCCGCATGGACGTGCTGATGAACATGGTGAACAGCCCCCATCACCTCAGCGCCTTCATGGTCCAGAACCGCGCGCACCGCATGACCGAGATCGTGGCGCGGCTCGCGCCGGGAGCCACCGCCGCGCAGGCGCGCGCCCAGGTCGCGGCGATCCGTGGGCGGGTCGAGAGCGATAACCGCGCCTTCTACGATCCCGCGTCCCACTACCGCGTGGCGGTGCTGCCCTTCAAGCAGGTAATGGGCGAGCGCGCGCAACTCACGTTGTGGCTGCTGATGGCCTCGGCGGGCTTCGTGCTGATCATCGCTTCCGCCAACGTGGTCAATCTGACCTTGATGCGCGGCGTACGTCGCGAGAGCGAGGTCGTCGTGCGGGCGGCGCTCGGCGCCGGCGTCGCCCGGCTGCGCCGCCTGCTGCTCGTCGAGAACCTGCTGCTCACTCTCCTGGGAGCCGCGCTCGGTATCGTGGTGGCGATCTTCGGCGTCAGGATGCTCACGGCGCTGGCGGCGCGTTACTCACCCCGCGCCGGCGAAATCCGCCTCGACGCGGTGGTGCTGACGTTCACGCTGGGGCTTTCGGTCGCGATTGCACTGCTGCTGTCGTTCCTCGCCTCGCTGCCTCGCGAAGGCGGCTTCGCCGCGGCCATCGCGGCCGGCGGCCGCCGCATGAGCGCCGGCTTCGGCAAGAATCGTCTCCAGCGCGGACTGGTCGTGGCGCAGATCGCCGTGTCGGTCATCCTGCTGGCGGGCGCGGGACTCCTCACCCGGACGATGATCCGCCTCTCCGACGTGCGCACCGGACTCAAGACCGAAGAGGTCCTGACCATGCCGGTCTCGCTCCTGACTGCCACGCAGCTCAGCGCCACGAAGCCCGAAGAGTTCATGGCGCTCGATGCAGCCGCGAAGGCGACTTACGAGGACATGCGCCGCGAGATTCGCGCGCTCCCGGGCGTCGTGGAAGTGGGCCTGGGCTCGACCATGCCCCTCACCAGCTCGCAGCTTCACCTCGAAATCAAGGCCGAGGGCCAGAGTCTCGCCCCAGGTCAGCCAGTGCCGACGGCAGAACTCCGGACCGCGAACCCGGAGTATTTCCGCGCCGCGGGCATCCCCCTGCTCGAGGGGCGCGAGTTCACCCTCGCCGACAACATGACGTCGGGCAGAGTGGTGATCATCAACAAGACCATGGCCGACCGCTTCTTCCCGCATGAAGACCCGATCGGCAAGCGTATCGCCTGGACCGGCGAGGTCCTGAAGTTCACCGGGATTTCCGGCGATTGGCGGACCGTGGTAGGCGTGTCCGGCGACACCCAGGACGGGGGGCTCGACGCTCCGCCGGTGGGGGCGGTGTTCATGCCGTTCGCGCAGGAGCCGGTGCTTTTCGGAGGACTCGTTGTACGTGCCGACAGCAACGTGTCGGCGCTCGCCGGCGCCGCCACAAGGATCGTCAAGCGACTCGCGCCCCTCACGCCCATCCAGAACGTGATGACCGTGGCGCAGATCAAGGACCAGAGCGTCGCACCGCGCCGGCTCAATGCCGAGCTGATCGCGCTTTTCGGAATTCTGGCCGTGGTCATCTCGGCGGTGGGGATCGCCGGCGTCCTCGGCTTCTCGGTGAGCACCCGTGCCAATGAAATCGGCATCCGCATGAGCCTGGGCGCGGACAGCGGGCGAGTGCAGCGGATGATCCTGGGCGAAGGCGGCAGGCTGCTGGTGACCGGGCTGGCACTCGGCATTGCCGGCGCATTCATCGCCACGAGTGTCATCCAGGGCTTGCTCTTCGGCATCGCACCGCACGACCCGGTCACCTTCGTGGTCGTGGCACTCATGATGGCGGCGATCGGGATCGTGGCCTGCTGGATTCCTGCGATTCGCGCCTCGCGCATCGATCCGGCGATCACCATGCGTGCCGCGTAAGGGCGGTAGGCTCAGTTGCCGGAAGTCTGGACGGCTAGCGTCGACGCCCGTCGCATTGTGAGGGACATGTCAAACGATCAAGAGCACGAGAATGACGACACAGAGCACAAGCACCAGAGTGGAAACGGTGATGGTGTGTTGCCCGTCGCTCTTATACGCGGATCGCGGCGAAGCATTGCCGGCCGTCCAGGTCGGTTCCACACGCTGGATCGGGGAAGCGAGCCGAGGTCCTGAAGGAGAACCGACGGCGATGCTGGACGTAGTCTGCTGAGCCGAGAGGGCGGTCAGCGGGGCAGCGCACAGCAAGGCGGCGAGGAGAGCAAGAGTTCGAATCGACATGATGCAATTCCCTCCATGTAGAGGAGAGACGGAGGGGCTATTTGCGCCCCTCCGCCTCCGCCCGGATGGTCTACGGGTGAGTAATGGCAGTAGCGTTGAGAGTCACTGCAGTCTGTGCCAGAGCACGACCGGTCATGACGGCGCCGGTGTTCAATGAGATGAGCGTCTTGGACAGGATGATGCCCTTGAAGTCGGACGTCGTCCCGAGCGTCGCCTGGCCGGCCACCTGCCAGAACACGTTTTTCGCCTGGGCACCGCCGCTCAACGTGACGGTGGCGCCGTTCGATACCGTCAGATTCTGTGCAATCTGAAAGATCCAGACATCGTTCGCACCGCCTGTCAAAGTGACCGCAATCGGAATCGCGACGCCGGTGCCCCACTTGTACAGCCCGGGGGTCAGCGTCATGCCGCTGATGTTGCCGGCGCCCAATTCCGTGAAGTCGGGCAACGAACGGCCGGCGGCGTCGGTGTAGGCCGTCTGCATGTCGAGCACCGCCGTCGTGAGACCGGCGGGAGTAGGCGCAGTGTAATCAGCCGCCCAGACCTTGCCGGTTACCATTGCCGAAGTGGCGAAGGTGTTCGTCACGTCGTTGGTCAACGCAAACCCGGTCACGAAGGACGCGGCGGCCGGGCTCAGGGCGATGTCACCCAGAACCGACGTGGCGCCGGTAGTCGAGACACCTGACTTCGCCAGGATGACGTAGTTGCCGGCGGTGCCGAGAGTCACTGCCGCCGGGCCGGTCGGGGACGAGGCGACGGTGGTGAAGGTCCAGGTCCGGTTGGCGGCAAGCGCATTGCCGGCCGTATCGCGTGCGCCGGTCGAAATCGTGGCGGTGAAGAGAGTGTTGGGAGTCAGCGCGACGCTGGGCACCAAGGTCGCCATGGTGCCGGCGTACGTCACTACGGCCGGGACGGCAACGGCGCCATTCATGAGCACAAACGTTGTCGCGTTGATGGAAGTGGCGCGCATCGTCTCGCTGAAGGTCGCGGTGACGGCGGGGTTTCTCGGAATCCCGCTCGACGAATTCGCGGGACCGGTGCTGATCACAGTCGGCGCGGTCACGTCGGGCTGAAGCGGCGAAGTCGGAGTGTCCTTGCAGGCGGAGAGCAGGACGGCGGTTGCCAGCAGCATGGTGAAGCGTTTCATGGGTATCTCCAGCAGAAGAGGAACGGCGTTCTCGAAGAGCTTGGTTAACTAATTCAGTTCAACTGGATGGTAGGTTAGTCTGATGTACTAGACTTGTCAAGTACAGTACGCCTGTACAGCATTGGGTTGACTAATTAACATTGTTATGTCAATCTGATCTGGGAGTCGGTACGTGGACGTTTCATTGGCGATCAAGCAGCGGCTGGTCGAGTTGGGCCTGGAGCAGCGTGAGTTGGCCAGAGGCGCGCAGGTTACGGAGTCCTACATATCCCAGCTGCTGACGCGGCGGCGGGCGCCCCCTGCTCCCAATCGCACCGACATCTATGGCAAGATGGAAAAGCTGCTCAAGCTGCCGCGGGGCGAGCTATCCATGCTCGCGGCCCACCAGCGCAAGGAGCAGCTCAAACGCGAGCTGGGTGATGAGCCGGTACCGCTGTTTGGCGAGGTGCGGGATCTTATCCTGCGCAAATGCCGGCCGGGCCGAGAGCGCGCGGTGCGCGCCATCTTCGAGAAGGAGCCTTTCGGCGAGCTGGAGCGGCTGGTAACCCGGTCGATTCTGGATCTGGTCAAGCGCATCGCCCAGGAGCAGCTGGAAAACGAGCACTGGCTGCGCACCGTGGCGAAGATCGCCGGCCGGAGCTACCAGGAGATGCGGTCAGCGACGCTGGAATTCCTCGACACCGACATCCTGCGGCTCTCGCCCGAGAACTGCGTCGCGTTCCTCGACCCGCTCATCCAGTCGTGGGACATCGACCTGCCCACCTTCGATCTCGAGATCATGCTGCATCCCAAGGTGAGCGCGGGTCCACCGTTACGAGAATTCCACTTTACCGAGCGGACGGCAGCCGATCGCACGACCCAGGAGGCCGGTTTCGCCGAGTTCGTCGAGGACAAGTCGCTGAGCGGATCGGCGACCGAGGATGAAATCGCATGGCTTGAGCGGCTCAGGTTCGCATCGCGGCACCCGACCGCGCTTTTCTACTATCGGGAGCTCCAGAATCTGCGCGACCCGCTGCACTTCCGCCCCATGCGTGAGCCGGGGGTCCTGCCCGGCATCTGAATAAAGCCTTGCCTGATCAGAAAATCGTCAGGCACTCCCGTTCGCGACGATCCAGGCGCCCCGGATCGCCGGGGAATTGACATAACTCCATGACTATTCTATTATCCGGATACGCGGATGACTACCACGATCGTTACCCGGTTGCAATCGCTGGCCGATGCCACGCGAAATCGCCTCTTGCTCCTGCTCGAAGAGCACGAGCTGACGGTAGGCGAGCTGTGCGCCGCGCTGCATCTGCCCCAGTCCACCGCGAGCCGCCATCTCAAGATTCTGGCCGACGACGGATGGGTGACGTCCCGCGCCGACGGCGCGAGCCGTCATTACCTGATGCCGGTTCATGACCTCGACCCGGCGGCCCGCGGGCTCTGGGACGTGGTGCGCAAGCAGGTCGCGGGAACTCCCGCGGCGCAGCGTGATGCCGAGCGGCTGCGCAACGTGCTGGTCAAGCGGCGCGCCGATTCCGAGGCGTTCTTCGAGTCGGCGGCGGGACAGTGGGACCGCTTGCGCACCGTGCTCTTCGGCGTCAGGACCGAGCTGCTGCCGCTGGTCGCGCTGCTCGACGCCTCCTGGGTCGTCGCCGACCTGGGCTGCGGCACCGGCCACCTCACCCAGGTGCTGGCTCCCTGTGTCCGCGAAGTGATCGCCGTGGACGGCTCGGCGGCGATGCTGCGCTCGGCCAGGACCCGGGTGGGCTCGCTGCCTAACGTGAAGATCCGGCGGGGCGATCTGGAGGCGCTGCCCATCGAAGACGGCGTGCTGGATCTCGCCTGCATGGTGCTGGTGCTGCCCTACGTCGCGGAGCCGGCGAAAGCGCTGGCCGAGGCGGCCCGGGTCCTGAAGCCCGGCGGCCGGCTGCTGATCAGCGACCTGATGCCCCACGAACATTCGGAGTACCGGCAGACGATGGGTCATCAGCGGCTCGGCGTGGGCGAGCGCGATCTCCTGGGCTGGGCGAAAGAAGCGGGGCTGGCGGGCGGACGGTACATGCCGCTGCCGCTGGCACCGGAAGCGAAGGGACCGCGGCTCTTCACCGCCGCATACACAAAGGAGAGGATCTGACCGTGGCTACTGCAACGATGAAAGAACGCGAGACGGAACGGCTGTCGTTCAAGGTGAAGGATTTGTCGCTCGCGGAATGGGGCCGGAAAGAAATCACCCTGGCCGAGTTCGAGATGCCGGGCCTGATGGCGCTGCGCAAGGAATACGGCGCCCAGCGCCCGCTCGCCGGCGCGCGGATCATGGGCAGCCTGCACATGACGGTGCAGACGGCCGTGCTCATCGAGACGCTGGTGGACCTCGGCGCCGACGTGCGCTGGGTCTCCTGCAACATCTTCTCGACCCAGGACCACGCCGCTGCGGCGGTCGCGGTCGGACGCCACGGCACGGCGGATGCGCCGCGGGGCGTGTCGGTCTACGCCTGGAAGGGCGAGACCCTCGACGAGTACTGGTGGTGTACGGAGCAGGCCCTGATGTGGCCCGACGGCGGCGGCCCCAACCTGCTGCTCGATGACGGCGGCGATGCGACCCTGCTGGTTCACAAGGGCCGCGAGTTCGAGCTGGCCGGCAAGGTGCCCGTCTTCAACCCGGCCAACGATCCGGAGGAATACGGCGTCATCCTGGCGCTGCTCACCGCCGAGCAGAAGAAGGACAACAAGCGCTGGACGCGCATCGCCGCGGACCTCAAGGGCGTCTCGGAAGAGACCACGACCGGCGTGCACCGCTTGTACGAGATGACGAAGGCGGGGACGCTGCTCTTCCCGGCCATCAACGTCAACGACTCGGTGACCAAATCGAAGTTCGACAACCTCTACGGCTGCCGGCACTCGCTGACCGACGGCATCCTCCGCGCCTCCGACGTGATGCTGGCGGGCAAGGTCGCGGTGGTCTGCGGTTATGGCGATGTGGGCAAGGGCTGCGCCCAGTCACTGCGCGCCCAGGGCGCGCGGGTGATCGTGACCGAGATCGACCCCATCTGCGCGCTCCAGGCTTCGATGGAGGGCTACCAGATCACCACGCTGGAAGAAGTGGTGCGGACCGCCGACATCTTCATCACGGCGACCGGCAACGCGATGATCATCACCGCCGAGCACATGTCGAAGATGAAGGACAAGGCGATCGTCGGAAACATCGGGCACTTCGACAACGAAATCGACATGGCCGGGCTCAAGAACTTCGGCGGCATCCGGCGCAACAACATCAAGCCGCAGTTCGATGAGTGGATCTTTGCCGACGGCCACTCGGTGCTGGTGCTGGCGGAGGGACGGCTCTTGAACCTCGGTTGCGCCACCGGACACCCGAGCTTCGTGATGAGCTCGAGCTTCAGCAACCAGGTGATGGCGCAGATCGACCTTCACCTTTCCGCGACCGGCAAGCCGACGCTGTCGGGAACGAAGTACTCGGAGAAGAAGGTCTACACGCTGCCCAAGAAGCTGGATGAGAAGGTGGCGCGGCTGCACCTCGACAAGCTCGGCGTAAAGCTGACGAAGCTGAGCAAAACCCAGGCCGACTACATCGGCGTGCCGCTCGAGGGGCCGTACAAGCCGGATCATTACCGCTACTAGTTTGCGAGTGGGCGAGTTCGCGAGTGGGCAGTTCGCGAGTTTGCGAGATATCAAAAGGGCCCGGCGATTGCCGGGCCCTTTTAGCGTAAAGGCTTGACTTCACCACAATGCGGGTGATGCTGAATGGATGGCCGCCAACTCTCGCCGCAGGGTCTTTCTCGCAATCGTCGCCTTCGTGGCGATCCTCCTCACCGTTCCGCTGCTCGCCGGCGTTCTCACCGACTGGTGGTGGTTCCGGGAGATAGGCTACCAGGTCGTCTTCACCCGCCAGCTGATCACGCAGCTGTTGTTGTTTCTTGGCGTCAGCGGCGTCACCGCCGGGACGCTCTATCTCAACCTTCGCATCGCGCAGCGGGGCATCGTCATCAACCCGATTGTCGTCGCGGTCGGGCCCACCTCCCCGAAGCTCGATGTCACGCGGGCGATACGGCGCATCAGCCTGCCTGTGGTCCTGGTACTGGGCATCCTGCCGGGCATCGCCGCTACTTCGTTATGGGATGTTGCGCTCCAGGCCATGAACCGCAGTCCCTTTGGCACCACCGATCCAGTATTCGGCCGCGACATCGGGTTCTACGTCTTCACTCTTCCCGCTCTTTCCGCGGCTCTCGACTTCGTGTACGTCCTCACCTTCGTTTCCCTGCTGGTCATCATCCTGGTCTACGGACTGCGATCGGATCTCATCATCCGGTCTCGCGCCGTTCGTATCGAGCGGACAGCCGGAATCCACATCGCGGTCGTTCTTGCGACGCTGCTGCTCGTCATTGCCGCACAACTGTGGCTGGTAGACAGCGCGAACCTTCTGTATTCCAGCACCGGCCCGCTCATCGGCGCGAGCTACACCGATCTCATGGCCAGCCTCCCGGCCCAACGGGTTTCGGCGATCGTAGCCGTGGCCGGCGCCGTCATCGTGCTGGCCGGGGCACTGCGCGAGCGGCTACCCCGCTACGCTTTCTTCGCGGTGAGCGGCTACGTCGTGGTGGCCGTGATCGGTCGCGGCCTGGTGCCGCTGCTGATGCAGAAGGTCGTCGTGGCTCCGACCGAGCTGACCCGCGAGACGCCATATCTCCGCTCGCACATCGCGGCCACCCGCCGCGCGTGGGGGCTCGACAGCGTCGAGGTGCGGGACCTGGCCCAGGAAACTCCGCTGACGCTGGCCGACCTGCGCGCCAATACTCCGACCATCGAGAATGTGCGCCTCTGGGAGCGCGATCCGCTGCTCCAGACCTTCGGCCAGCTCCAGGAAATCCGGACTTACTACGACTTCGTCTCCGTCGACGACGACCGTTACCGGATCGACGGCAAGTACCGGCAGGTGCTTCTCTCGCCGCGCGAGCTGAATCCCGCGTCGCTGCCCACCCGGACCTTCATCAACGAGCATCTCACCTTCACGCACGGGATGGGACTGACTCTCGGCCCCGTCAACCAGTCGACGGCCGAAGGCCTCCCGGTGCTGTTCGTGAAGGACCTGCCTCCGGTATCCAGCGTGTCGCTCAAGGTCACTCGCCCGCAGATCTACTACGGCGAGCTCGACGACGACTACGCTTTCGTCGGCACCAGGCAGCGCGAATTCGACTATCCCTCCGGAGAAGCCGACATCTATGCGGCCTACCGGGGAGGCGGCGGCGTCCGCGTCGGGGGCTATTTGCGCCGCATGTTGCTGGCCCTGCGCTTTGGCGAGTCGAACATTCTCTTCTCGCAGGACATCACCCCGGATAGCCGGGTCCTCTACAATCGCGAGATCGTCGGGCGGGCCGCGAAGGCGCTGCCCTTCCTCAGCTTCGATCACGATCCATATCTCGTGATTACCGCCGACGGCAGGCTGGAGTGGATGCTCGACGGGTACACCTCGACCGACCACTATCCTTACGCCCAGCGACTGAGCAGCGGCATCAATTACATGCGCAACAGCGTCAAGGTGGTCATCGACGCGTACGACGGATCGGTCAAGGCGTACGTCAGCGCGCCGTCGGACCCGCTGATCCGCACGTGGGCGCGCATCTTTCCCGGCATCCTGGCGCCAATGGACAGTCTTCCCGCCGACCTGCGAGCGCACCTGCGCTATCCGGACGAGCTGTACACGATCCAGGCGCGCCTCTACGCGACGTACCACATGGACGAACCGGTGGACTTCTACCACCGCGAGGACCAGTGGCAGATCCCGACGGTGAATCGGGCGGCGGGCGGCGGCGCGGTGCCATTCATGCGTCACATCATCATGAAGCTTCCTGGGGAATCGAGCGAAGAGTACGTGTATATGGTGCCGTTCACGCCGAGGGGGAAAGACAACCTCGCGGCATGGATGGTGGCCCGGAATGACGGCGCCGAGTACGGACGGTTGCGGATCTACCGCCTGTCGCGGCAGATGCTGGTATTCGGTCCGACCCAGATCGAGAACCGGATCAGCCAGAACACCGACATTTCCCGCCAGGTGTCGTTATGGGATCAGCACGGCTCGCAGGTGCTGTGGGGCGATCTGCTGGTGATTCCGATCGGGACTTCACTGCTGTACGTCCAACCACTCTACCTGCGCGCGGAA
>DASXPG010000200.1:0-17757 GCA_036493755.1 Gemmatimonadales bacterium | reverse complement strand
GATTTCCGAAAGGGGGCGGCCGGTGTCCATGTCCTTCAGCTCGACGCCGCGGGCCAGCATGTCGTCGAGGCGCGCGAGGATGTCATCGCCGGTGACGACGCCGATCTTCAGCTTGCCGCCCAGTCCCAGGCCGCGGCCGGCGGCGGCGATCGCGTCGGCGCAAGCCTCGGGGTTCACGCCGCCGGCATTGGTGGTCACGCGGATGCCGCGCTCGACGACTCTGGGAAGGATGCGCTGCAGCAGCGGCACGACGTCGCGCGCATAACCCATCGCCCCGTCGCGCTCTTTCTGCTTCTGGAGAATCGACATCGTCACTTCGGCGAGGTAATCCATCATCAGGTAATCGATGGGCCCACCCTCGACCTGCCGGACCGGCGCCTCCAGCCAGTCGCCCCAGAAGCCCTGCCCCGAGGCGATTTTCACCACCTTCGTCATCAGCGCCCGGCCGGCAGCATGATGATCTGCGTCATTGCTCCCTCGTCGCCGTCGGCTCCAGCACGCAGACTCACCAGCGGCTGCCATCCCGCCGGCGCCTGCTGTGGCGGCACGGCGATGCTCGCCGCGGTGCGGCCCAGGTGCATGGCGGACGGCGCCACGATCGCGCGCGCGTCGGCCTCGAGCCGGATGCGCATCTTCACCGGGACGCGGGCCGGCGGAACCGGATTCGCGAATGCCGGGAAGAGCTCGACGGTGGCGGAATAGTTCGCCGCACGATGCTCGGGGAGACTCGCGGTCAGTCGCAGAGTCGGATAGTTCATCGGTCCATTGCCGAGCTGCGCGCCGGCCGAGTCGTAGACGGTCACCCCGAAGTCGGTCAGCGTAGTCCAGATCTCGGGCGTCACTTCGACGTCGACGACGATGCGCGTCGCCCACTCGGGCACGCTGACGGTGCGCCTGACGGGGGCGCCATTTTCGATGGCGAGCTCTTCCGACTTCGCGACGCCGATGAGCGAGACTCCGACATTCACCGTCGTGTCTGCCACCGACCTGACCGAAATCGCGCCGGCCAGAGCTTGTGCCGGCTCGATCGACGAGACCCGGGCATCGAGATCGTAGTGGAGGTCCTTCCCCGGAGTCGCCTGCACCACGATCTCCCAGATGCCCGGCACCATATCCTCTGCCGAAACCGTGCAGGTCACCCGCCGCCCGGCTTCCTTGCCGACATCCTCGCTGCTGATGCCGCGCGCCGGCCGGCCGCTGGGTTCGAAGAAATACAGTGTCCCGGCCTCGCTCGTGTCGGTTATCGACAGGAGCGCCGTGAGATTGCCGGCGTGCTCGGGAACGTCGACGTAGTACCGCGCCGCGGTGCCGCCGGTAGCGGTCTGCCGCCGAACCGAGACCGACCGGGCTGGAACCATGACCGCATTCTCGAGCACGAAGGCCGGGCCCGCGGCGCTGTCGGCTCCGAATCCGAAGATGGTGCCGACATAGCGGCCAGGCTGGGTCAGCGCCGCGCGATCGTAATGCGCCTCGATGACCGCCGAGCCGGTGCGTGAGTCGATGGCAGCGGTGGAACTGGCGACGCGAAGCCAAGCCGCGTCGGAGACGAGGCGGTAACTGCCCGTCTGCCCGTCCGCCCGTCTGCCCGTCTCGGGGATCTCGCTCACCCGGAATCGCTGCACCGAATCCGCCACTGCGAGTCCGCGATGATAGGCTCCCGGCGCCAGCGCAACGTGATTCACCGGGGCGACATCGCGCCCCGCCGGCGTCATCCCCGGCTCGGTCGCCGGTAAATTGGGCAGGGCTTCGATCCGGAATCGCGCGACGGCATGGCCGGCATGCAGCCAGTCATATGCGGCCTCGACGTTCGCCAGGCCCGGGCCTTCATCCGCGTACGACTGGCCCGGCAGCGGCCGCGCCGTGGCGCGGAGTGCCTGGCGAATCGACGCGGCAGTCCACGGCTTCCCCTCCTGGATCATCGCCGACGCCAGTACCGCGGCGAGACCGGTAACGTGCGGCGTCGCCATCGACGTCCCGCCCTTCACCTCGCCGCCGATATTCCAGCCGGGCACCGTCGAGTAGGCGATGCCCGGCGCGACGATATCCGGCTTGGCGCTTTCGCCGCCCCGCGAGCTGAATGACGCCAGGGTCTCGGCATTGGTCTGGAACTGGAGGGTGGCCAGGGCCGCGGGATACGTCGCCCCGACGCTCATCGCCAGCTCGGAAGATCCCGGCTCGCCTAACGACGACATCCCGGGTCCGTCGTTCCCCGCCGCGATGGCGAAGAAGACGTCGGGATGCGCGATGAGGAAGGCGTCGACGATCGAATCCATCGCGGCACGGCCTTCGATCGAGTTCCCCACGCCGAAGGACATGTTCATCACCAGCGGCAGGTGCCGCTCCTGCGCAAAGCGGTACGCGTACTGCATTCCGCGCAGCATCGAGCCCGTGGTGCTGATCCCGCCGCGGGAGTTGTCGGCGATGCGCACGCCGATGATCTGCGCGCCGGGCGCGACGCCGTTGAAGCCGCTCACGCCGTAGATGTTGTGGGCCGATGCGATCCCGGCGACGTGCGAGCCGTGCCCCGACGTCTCGAGGTAGACGGCGAGCTTCGGCCGCCCGCTTTCGTCGGAGAGATTGATCGCTCCGGTGATCGGACCCTTCGGTCCGCCATGCGCCGCGAAGGTAAAGGTCTCACGATGGACCAGGAAATCGTGCAGCCAGGTTTCGTCGGTGAGCGAGCCGTCGTGATTGGTGTCGATGCGCGCCTTCCAGCCTCCGGCGCTGTCGTGCGCGACCTCGATACTGAAGGTGTCGGTGTTGGTGCCGTTGCCGTTGAAGTCGGCGGCCGGCGCATCGCCGAAGTGGATCTCGGCCAGCGCCCCGCGCCACGACCCATCGGCGTTCTGGGTCAGCGTGATGTCGCCCTCACCGGACACGTCGCGCAGGTCCAGGATCTTGGGCTCGCCGGTGCTGGTGGTCTGCAATCCCTCGATGCCCGGGTCGACGCCGCTGTCCAGGATCGCGATCAGCACGCCGCGGCCGTCCCAGGTCGGGTGATCGAGCCGGAAGCCGGACACCCCGGTGCTCGCGTTAGGCATCAGGCCGAGCTGGAAGGCGACGGCGGGCGGCGCGACGCGGGTCCTGGGCTTGGGGGGGACGGTGTCGGTTGACGGTTGACGGTTGACGGTTGACGGAGGTGCGGCCGCCGCAGTGGGCGCCTCGGCAACCGGCCGCTGGGGAACCACTGGCTGAGGACCTGAACCTCTGGAGCACCCCCCGAGAACCAGCAGAGCGGCGGCCATCAGTCTGCCGTCAACTGTCAACTGTCGACTGTACGCCATCAGATCCTGTCTCCCAGCACATACGGCCCCAGGTGCGGGCCGCTGAAATTCGAGGTGACCTGAAGCGCGAAGGCCAGCATGTCCCGCGACTCTTCGGGCGTCAGGATCGCATCCACGTACCCGCGCGCGCCGGCGTAGCGCGCATCGAGCTGATGGTCGTAATCGGCGCGCATCGCATCGACGGCCTTCTTGAGCTTCTCGGACGGTCCGCCCGCCGCCTTCGCTTTCTCCAGCTCGGGCCCATGCACCGCGCCGATGGCGCTCTCGCCCTCCATCACACCCATTCGACCGGTGGAGAGGGAGAAAATGAAGTCGGGATCGAAGCCCTGCCCCGCCATCGCGTAGTAGCCGGCGCCGGAGGCATGGTTCACCGTGAGCACGATCTTCGGCACGCTCGCCGTGGCCATCGCCTCGACGAAGCGCGCTCCGGCCCGGATGATGCCGCTGGTTTCCGCCTCGGTGCCGACCATGAAGCCCGACACATCCTGGATGAAGAGCAGCGGCAGGCCTTCGCGGCTCGCCGTCTCGATGAAGAAGGCGACCTTCTCGGCGCTCTCGGTATAGATGATCCCGCCAAAGCGCGCCGGCTCACCCGGCCCCTGCTTGATGGCGCCACGCTGGTTGGCGATCAGCGCCACGGCGCGGCCCTCGACGCGGGCATGGCCGCAGATCATTTCTTTGGCATGGTCCGGCTGGAACTCGACCAGGGTCCCGGCGTCGATCAGGCAGGCCAGCACCTGGTGCATGTCGTAGGACATCCGGTGATCGGACGGCAGGACGTCGTAGAGCTCTTCCGGCTGCCGAGCCGGTTTGTTCGGCTTGACGGCTTGGCCGCTTGACGGCTTGACCGGCAGGCGCTCGACGTGCTCGCGCAGCATGCGGAGGGCGTCGTCGTCGTTCCTGGCCATGTAGTGCGCCACGGCGCTGGCCGTGGTGTGCATCCGCGCGCCGCCTAACGATTCGGAATCGACCACCTGGCCGGTGGCGCCCTTCACCAGGTTCGGGCCGCCCAGTCCCATGAAGCTGGTGCCGTCCACCATGACGATCACGTCGGAGAGCGCAGGGAGGTACGCCCCGCCGGCGATGCAGGGCCCCATCACCGCGGCGAACTGCGGCACCTTGAGGTAGCGGCGCATCAGCGAGTTGTAGTAGAAAAGGCGCCCGGCGCCGAACTGCCCGGGAAAGACGCCGCCCTGGTACGGCAGGTTCACTCCGGCGCTGTCCACCAGGTAGATGATCGGGATGCGCTGGCGCATCGCGACTTCCTGCGCCCGCAGCATCTTGGTGATCGTCTCCGGCCACCAGCTGCCGGCCTTCACCGTCGCGTCGTTCGCGATCACGACGACGTCACGGCCCTCCACCACGCCAACGCCGGTCACGACGCCCGCGCCCGGCGCCTGGCCGTCGTAGCGGTCGTAGGCTACCAGCAGCCCGATCTCGAGCCACGGCGTGTTCGTGTCGCGGAGTTTGTCGATGCGCTCGCGCGCGGTGAGCTTGCCCTGATCGTGCTGTTTCTTGATGCGATCGGCGCCGCCGCCCTGCCGCAGCGTCTCGGCGAGGGCGCGATACTCGTCGGTGAGAGTCCGGAGCCGCGAGCCCTTCGCCGCCACTACGGTCTCAGGTGATCCTTCGCCCAGGTCCGGATGTAGGCGATAAGCTCGCTGGTGGGAGTGCCGGGGCCGAAGAGCCGGCCGACACCCTGTTGTTCGAGGGCGTTCACATCCTCTTTGGGAATGATGCCCCCGCCGGTGACCAGGACATCGTTCCGGCCGGCTTCCTTGAGCAGCGCGGCGACGCGCGGGAACAGCGTCATGTGCGCGCCGGAAAGAATCGACAGTCCCACGACATCCACATCCTCCTGCACCGCCGCGGCGACGATCATCTCGGGCGTCTGATGGAGCCCGGTGTAGATGACCTCCATCCCGGCGTCGCGCAGCGACGCGGCGACAACCTTGGCGCCGCGGTCATGGCCGTCGAGCCCCGGCTTCGCCACCAGGACCCGGATCGGGCGAGGCAGCGTGAATTCGGGAGTGGATGGGGCGGCGGCGGGCATCGGGCGGGAATCCTACGCCGCCCGCCGGGCGGAGACAAGCTCGCGGGCGAATGTCGGGACATCGCGAATAGTCTTGCAGTCGCGGTCGCCGTACCGGCCCAGCGGGTCGAGTAGAACGGGTACCATCCCCGCCGCGCGGGAGCCCACCACATCTATTGAATAGATGTCGCCCACGTAATAGCAGTCGGCGGCGGTCAGCTGCGAGTCGACCGCCTGGCGCCGGCGGAGCACCCTGGCCGCCTCTTCCATGGCGATGTCGAAGATCCGGCGATCCGGCTTCTCCACCCCCACCTTGCCGGAGTCCACCATGAACGACATGTACTCGGCCAGTCCGACGCTGCGCAGCAGCCGGTCGACGGCGCCGTCGGCATTGGAGATGAGCCCGACCATGTAGCCCGCCGGCTTCAGCGATGCCAGCGCATCCGCGGTGCCGGAAAAGACCCCCGACCACAGATGCTTTTCCTTGTGCGCCGCCATGACCGCCGGCCCGACCCGCGTGAATTCGTCGGCGGTGATGCCGAGCGCGCCGAGCATCGCCTCGAAGTGGACCGACCAGCGGCTGGTGTCGGTGGGGAGGTCGCCGTTCACCATGCCCGCCTCAACCGCGGCGCGCCCCGCATACTCGGCGGCGATCCATCCATCGACCGGGACGTCGCGTCCCAGCGTTTCGCGGATCAGATGGGCCACGCGGGGATAGTCGATGTGGACGAGGGTTCCGCCGGCGTCGAAGAAGACGGCCTTCACTTCGGTGCGATCCGGAAGCGGAGAATCGCGGCCAACCGGTCGAACCCCGGCGAGCCCTGGATCACCGCGACGCGCGAGCGCTGGCGCAGCGCGTCTTCGATGGCGTCGTCGAGGAGATCGGCGACCGGCGCCGCCTCGCCCTCGCTCTTGAGTCCCGAGGCCACCGTCGTGAGCCTTCCGCTGCCGCCCATCCGGAAGCCCGAGACGGTGGCATCGTGATCGACGATGAGGGTGCGCACCTGGCCCTGGAAGAGGGCCTTGAGCGACGCTTCCACGCCATCCACCGCCCAGCCACTCGCCTTGAGGCCTTCCAGCTCGCCTAACGAGTCGGCGGCGGCATGCTCCGAGGCGTCGGCCCACAGCTCGCCGGCGCGCTCCTTGATTTCGGCGGGGGTGACCTGTTTGGGGGCGAGCCGCAGCACCCCGATCATCTTGTCCCGGGCGGCGCTGCCCAGGTGCGGGAGGATGGCGTCGGCGTCCACGCCGATCCCGCCGAGAACCAGCGCATCGTAGGGGTGGCGGCGCAGCGCCCGCTCGACTTCATCGGCGACGTGAGCGAAATGCCGGTGCTTCTCCTCGCGGATGCGGCTGTGGAAACGGTACTCGCCCTGCCCCGGCGCGCCCTTTTCCTCGTGGTAGTGCGTCGTCCTGGCGGCATCGGGAGAGACGAGACCTTCGATCTCACGCACACCCTCGAGATCCACTTCGAAGATTCGCGCGCTCACCCGGTCGGCGAGGGCGACCAGGATGCTGTTGCCGGCTTCGGTCAGCGCCACCAGCTCGCCCACCACCGGCGTCTTGTCCACCATCACGCGGCTCTTGAGCACGTGCGGCAGCTTGATGGCGCGCAGCCAGCCCTTCCCGGCAAAGACGGCGACGCCGCGGGCTCCCGCGAGGTTCTCGTGGTTCTGGAAGAACTGCTCGATCCGCTCCAGTGCGTCCTTCACCGTTTCGCGGTCGGCGTGCGCGAAACCGAGCACGTCCATCCGGTCGGCGGCGAGCCGCAGGCGGTTCTTCAGCTTGATCCGGTACTTGTTGCCGTCACGGTCGCCGGCCTCGAGCTTCTGGTAGCAGGAGACGATCCAGCCATCCCCTTCCAGCGCCAGCAGCTCGGCCAGCGCGCTCGGTACATCGGCGGTAACGACATCACCCCGGGACCGGGGCTGGGCGGCGCGTTGGCGCGTCGGCGCGTTGGCGCGCTTAGAAGAAGACCGGTTCGCGGTAACTGCCATACACCTGCTCCAGGCTCTCGCGAATCTCGAAGAGCGTCGCGTAGGCACGCGCGCAATCGAGCATGGCGGGAATGATGTTGTGGTTGTGGCGCGCGGATTCAGCCAGCACATCGAGGCGGCGCCGGACCTCGTCGTTCTTGCGGCGGCCGCGCAATGCGCGCATCCGCTCGACCTGCTCGCGCTCCGGCGCGTCGGTGACCTTCAGAATGTCGAGGCCGGAGTTGTCCTCGTCGGTGGTGAAATCGTTCATGCCGACGATGATGTGTCGGTTCTGCTCGACCTCGTGCTGGTGCCGCGACGCCGACATGGCGATCTGGCGCTGGAACCAGCCCATCTCGATCCCCCGCACCACGCCGCCGATCTTCTCGATCTCGGCGAACATCGCCTCGGCCTCGGACTCGAGCTGGTCGGTCAGCGCCTCGACGTAGTACGAGCCGCCTAACGGGTCGGTGACGTTGGGGACGCCGGTCTCGTAGGCCAGGATCTGCTGGGTGCGCAACGCCAGCTGCACCGACGCTTCGGTCGGCAGCGCCAGCGTCTCGTCCATGGAGTTGGTGTGGAGCGACTGCGTGCCCCCCAGGACCGCGGCCATGGCCTGGTAGGCGACGCGGACCACGTTGTTCATCGGCTGCTGCGCGGTGAGGGTCACGCCGGCGGTCTGGGAATGGAAGCGCATGATCAGTGAGCGCTCCTTGCGCGCGCCGTAGCGTTCCCTGAGGTGCCGCGCCCAGATGCGGCGGGCGGCCCGCAGCTTGGCGATCTCCTCGAAGAAGTCGTTGTGGATGTCCCAGAAGAAGCTGAGCCGAGGGGCGAAGGCGTCCACGTCGAGGCCGCGGGCCAGGCCCCGCTCCACATAGCAGAAGCCGTTGGCGAGAGTGTAGGCCAGCTCCTGCGCCGCGGTCGCGCCGGCTTCGCGGATGTGGTACCCGGAAATCGAAATCGTATTCCACTGCGGGGCGTGCTTGGCGCCCCACTCGAACATGTCGACGATGACCTTGAGCGCCGGCTCCACCGGGAAGATCCAGGCGTGCTGCGCCATGTACTCCTTGAGGATGTCGTTCTGGATGGTGCCCTGAAGCTGCGCGATCGGCACGCCCTGCCGCTCGGCGGCGGCGATGTAGAAGCACCAGAGCATCGCGGCGGGGCCGTTGATCGTCATCGACGTCGAGACCTGGTCGAGCGGGATCCCGTCGAACAGGGTCTCCATGTCTTCCAGGCTGCTGATCGCCACGCCGCACTTGCCCACCTCGCCTAACGAGCGGGCGTGGTCGGCGTCGTAGCCCATCAGCGTGGGGAAATCGAAGGCGACGGAGAGGCCGGTGGTGCCGCGGCCCAGCAGGAACTTGTAGCGCTCGTTGGTTTCGCGGGCGGTGCCGAAGCCGGCGAACTGGCGCATCGTCCAGAGCCGGCCGCGGTAGCCGGTGGCGTGGACGCCGCGGGTGTAGGGATACGAGCCGGGAACGCCCAGCGCGGTCGCGTAGTCGGTGCCGGCGGTGTCGAGCGGGGTGTAGAGCGGCTCGACGTCGCGTCCCGAGGCGCCGGTGAAATCGATGTCGCGCAGTTCGCCCTTGGCGTAGCGGGTGCGCCAGGCGGCGACTTCGCGCCGCAGCGCCTCGAGCTCCTTTTCGCGTTGCTCGAGCTTCAGGGCCAGGCCGCTGTCAACCGCGCTCATAGGCCATGCTCCCGTTGAGGCGCGCCATGATCGCGGCCGCCATGTCGTAGGGACCGACCGAGGGATCAGCGTCCTTCAATTCATTGGCGACCCAGCGCCGCATCGCGCGCTCGACCACTTCGCGGGTGCGCACTACGCCGCGAGTATGCCGCCTCTCCTCTAGGATACCTAGAGAAGTCAGCTGCTCATAGTGTTTGTCCATCGCGGCCACCAGCTCGTCGATGCCCTCGCCCTTGGCGGCGATGGTCGCGAGGACTGGGGGCTCCCAGGCTTGACTGCTTGACTGCTTGACCGCTTGACGAGGCGTTCCGTGTCCGGCCTTCGAGGTCATGTGACGGTACGCCTGGCCGGTACGCAGCCCGATCGCCACTTCCAGCTCCTGGCGGATGCTGTCGGCTCCCGGCCGATCGGCCTTGTTCACCACGAAGATGTCGGCGATTTCCATCAGGCCCGCCTTCATCACCTGGATGCCGTCGCCCGATTCGGGGACCAGCACCACGACGGTGGTGTCGGAGGCCGCCATCACGTCCAGCTCGCTCTGCCCCACGCCGACCGTCTCGATGATGATGCGGTCGAAGCCGTAGGCGTCCATGATGTCGGCGACCTCGCCGGTCGTGGTGGCCATGCCACCTAACGAGCCGCGGGAGGCCATCGAGCGGATGAAGACGCCGTCATCGAGGGAGGAGCGCTCCATCCGGATCCGGTCGCCGAGGAGGGCGCCGCCGGTGAAGGGGCTCGAGGGGTCGACCGCGATGACGCCGACCGAGAGGCCCTGGGCGCGGAATGCCGAGGTGAGGCGTTCGGTGAGGGTGCTCTTCCCGGCGCCCGGCGGGCCGGTGATGCCGATCCGGCGGCCTCGGCCGAGCTTCCCCTGGAGGCCGGCGAGGAGCTCCTCGAAGCCGGGGGTGCCGTTCTCGACCATCGAGATCGCCCGGGCGAGCGCGGTACTCTTGCGCTCGGCCAGACCGTCGAGAAGGACTTGAGCAGACACGACCTAAATCAAAGCCAGACTTGAGAATAGGTCAAGCCATCCGCGCAACAGGTTGACACCCGATCGGGCACGCGGCAGCATCCCGCTCATGGATGACGTCCAGGTAAGGCTCGCCATCTATCGACACTTCGCCGAGCACGCCGCTCGGCCAAGCGCCGACGATATTGCCGCCGCGCTCAGCATCACACCCGCCGAGGCGTTGTCGGCGTTTACTCGACTCCGCGCCAGCCGGGTGCTCTACCTCGAAGAAGACGGCGAGACGATCCGCATGGCCCCGCCCTTCTCCGGCGTCCCGACGCAGCACGTCGCCCGCGTCGGCGAAAAGGACTACTTCGCCAACTGCGCCTGGGACGCCCTCGGCATTCCCGCGGCGCTCAAGCAACCCGGGGTCGCCTTCTCCCGCTGCGAGCAGACCGGCGAGCCGCTGAAGATCGACGTCAGCCGCGAGCAGCCACCCGATAGCGATTGGGTTTTCCACTGCGTCGTCCCCGCCGCACACTGGTGGAAGGACCTCGTTTTTACCTGAAGCACCATGCTCTTCTTCCGGTCGGAAGAACGAATCGACGAATGGTGCGAAGAGTTACAGATGCCGCGGCGGCCCACGGTCACGATGGCGCAGCTCTGGGGCCTGGCCATGGCCTGGTACTCGAACCGTCTCGATCCCGACGCGCGTCGTCCGCAGCCCGAGGAAATGCGCCGCATCTTCGCCGACCTTGGTCTGGCCGGCGATTTCTGGGACCCGCAGGCCGACTCTTTCGGCGCGCGCTGAGGCGCGCTAACCTTGGGATGCGTCGCAGGGCGCACCCCGTCCGCGGGAAGGGCCGAGCCCACCTGAGCTAGAGGTACCGCAGTGACAATCCAGGTCTTCTTTCAGCCCGACGTGCGGACGCGGGCGTCCTTGAAAGGAGATCGTCATGCCTGAAGGCGCCTCGCGCCTGCCCGAGCGTCCCTCGCTCGAGCAGCTTCGCAAACAAGCCAAGGATCTTCTCAAGCAGCTGCGCCTCGATCATCCCGAGGCGACCCTCGCCGACGCCCAACTCGAAATCGCCCGGCGATTCGGCTTCGCCAGCTGGCCGAAGCTGGTGCATCACGTCGAGTCGCTGCCCCCGGCGCCCACGCGCCTCGATCAGTTCGAGGCCATCGCCGCCGAGGTGCATCGCGTCTATCGCCCTGGCGATGAAGCCGCCGTCCGCCGGCTTGCCGAGGTGCTCCAGGTGAGCTTCTCGCCCCAGACGGTCCGGGTCCGCGTCAAGCAGGATCTCGACGCCGGCCGCGGCCCCGGCAGCCCCTTCTTGCTGGACGACGCTCGGGCGCTCGTTGCTCGCAGCTACGGCTTCGCGAGCTGGGACAAGCTCTCCGTCAGTCTGACCAATGCCCCAACTGATTCTGTGCGCACGCCACTGGGTTTGAGCACCGCCCCGCCCTTCTACCGAATCGACTGGCATAGGCGCTCGCTCCAGCCGCTGCCCCCGCTCAGCGCCCGCGACTGGCAGACGATTTTCAGTGTGATGAAGGAGCACGGTCTTACCCGGCTCGATGCGGCGGAGCTGATGATCGACGAGGCCATGCCCCGCCTCGCCGAGCTCGACCAGGTCACGGAGCTCTATCTCGGCGGATCGAAACGGCTGACCGACGCCGGGGCCGCCTATCTCGCCCGCATGCCGCAACTCGAGGTTCTCGACCTCGGTGGCCAGATAACGGACCGCGGCCTCGCCTCGTTAGGCGAGCTTGCGAACTTGCGCGAGTTCTCCATGAATTGGGCGCGCGGGATCAGCGACGCGGGAATGGCGCACCTGCGCGCCTGCGACGCACTGGAGCGCGTGGATGTGATGGGCAGCACGACCGGCGACGGCGTGATCGCCGCGATGGCGGGCAAGCCGAAGCTGCGCGAGTTCAAGACCGGCCGGCTGGTCACTGACGCTGGCCTGCCACTGCTGCATCAGATTCCGGCCTTCAAGAAATGGCAGGGGGTCGAGCCCGAGCTGAGCATCATGAGCTTCCAGGCCGAGGGCAATCACCTGATGATCGACGGCCCCTTCTCCGACGCCGGCCTGCGCGCGCTCAGGGGCCTCGACGGGCTCTTCGGCCTCGGCCTCTTCTGGCACACCACGGCGATAACCCGGGTTGGGCTCGAAACGCTTCACGCCCTCCCCCACCTCGGCCACTTCAACTGCCGTGGCGAGCTGGCCAATGACGCCGGCATGGCGATCATCGGCGCACTGCCCCACCTGCGGATGCTCAGCGCCCAGGAAGCGGTCGCCGGCGACGATGGATTCGCCGCGCTCGCCCGCTCGAAGACCCTCGAGTACTTCTGGGGCCGCGAATGCCCCAACCTCGGCACGGCGGGCTTCGCGGCCCTGGCATCGATGCCCACGCTGAAGGGCATCGGCGTCGATTGCTCGCGCGTCGGCGATGAGGCGCTTGCCCTGTTGCCCGCGCTCCCATCGCTGCGCCAGATCGTGCCCATGGGATTCACGGACGACGGCTTTCGGCAACTGGGCGCCTGCGCCAACCTGGAGGACCTCTGGTGCATGTACTGCCGCGAGACGGGAGACGTGGGAACTTCGTACCTCGCCGGCTTGAAGAAGCTGCGCATGTACTACGCCGGCAGCACCCACATCACCGACGGAAGCCTCGCGATCCTGGGACGGATCGACTCGCTGGAGAAACTGGAGTTCTGGATGACGGACGGCGTCACCGACGCCGGACTCAGGCATCTGACCCGGCTCCCGCGCCTGCGCGAGATCGAGCTGGCATGCCCTCACATCACCCGCGAGGGGGCGGCCGTCTTTCCGCCGACCGTGCGCGTGACGTATCACTCCACCTGACATAGGTTGATAGCATGGACAAGCGCGACTTCCTGAAGACCAGCGGCGGCGCCCTCGGCGCCTTGTTCGCCAGCAGCCTCTGGACCAGCCGCGCCGGCCTCGCGCCGGCCGCGCTCGCGCGCGACGACGCCTTCTGGGATGAAATCCGGCGCCAGTATCTGCTGACGCCGGATTACATCAATCTCGAGAATGGCTACTTCCTCATGCAGTCGCAGCCGGTCCTCGATGCGTTCGTCGGCCATGTGCGGGCCATCAATCTCGAGGCCTCGCACTACATGCGCACCCGGCAGTTCGACGACAAGCGCGCCGTCGCCGGGCGGATCGCCGGCCTCCTGGGCTGCGCCCCCGAAGAATTGATCATCACCCGCAACACCACCGAATCGCTCGACACCATCATCCATGCCTTCGACTGGCACGCCGGCGACGAAGCGGTGATGGCCGAGCAGGATTACGGGGCGATGCTGGACATGTTCCGGTTGCAGGCGCGGCGCTACGGCATCGTCAACAAGGTGGTGTCCCTGCCCCACGATCCGCAGTCCGACGACGAGATCGTGAATCTCTACGAGAGCCAGATCACGCCGAAGACGCGGCTGCTGATGGTCTGCCACCTCGTCAACATCACCGGCCAGATTCTGCCGGTCGCGAAGATCACCGCCATGGCGCACCGCCACAACGTGCTGGTGATGGTGGATGGGGCCCACGCCTTTGCGCACCTCGACTTCAAGATCGCCGACCTCGGCGGCTGCGATTTCTACGGCTCCTCGCTCCACAAGTGGCTCGGCACACCGTTAGGCGCCGGGATGCTGTACGTGCGCCGTGACCGGATCCATGACCTGTGGCCGATCTTCGCCGACATGTCCATGCCCGACGACGACATCCGCAAGCTCAACCACACCGGCACCCACGCGGTCTGGACCGACCTCGCGCTCAACGAGGCCATCGACTTCCACGCGGGCGTCGGCATCGCCCGCAAGGAAGCGCGGATGCGCTACCTCCAGCGCTACTGGACCGACCAGGTGCGCGGCGTACCGGGGATCACGCTCAATACGCCGACCGACCCGCGCCGCTCCTGCGGCATTGCGAATGTCGGGGTCGACAAGCTGCGGCCCGGCGACCTGGCCCACACGCTGCTGGAGCGCTACCGGATCTGGACCGTGGCGATCGATGGCGCGGGCGTGCACGGCGCGCGAATCACGCCGCATCTTTTCACCACGACCGAAGAGTTGGATTCCCTTGTACGAGCATTGAAGGAACTTGCCGCCTAGCATCACCACGGCCGAGCTGCTCGCCTGCCGGCTCGCGAACCAGGCGATTTCCGATTCCCGCTTCACCCGGCCCGCCGAGGTAGTTCGCTGGCTCGGCGCCGTCCAGGCTCAGGACTATCTCGGCGGACTCTGGGCCATCGGCCTTCGCACCGATAAAGCCACCGAAAGCGATGTCGAGCGGGCGCTGGCCAATCGCAGCATTGTGCGCACCTGGCCGATGCGTGGCACGCTCCACTTCGTCGCAGCCGCCGATGCCCGTTGGATGCTCGACCTCTGCGCCGCGCGCATCCTCCAGCGCAACGAGAAGCGCCTCCGCAGCGATTTCGAGATCACCGCGCCGGTGCTGGCCGCCGCGCGCAAGGTGATCGTCAAGGCGCTCGAGGGCGGCAAGACGCTGACCCGCGACGCGCTCTACAAATTGCTTGACGACGCCGGTATCGAGACCGGCGACAGCCGGGGGCTGCACATTGTCTTCGCGCTCGCCCATGTCGGTTTTCTCTGCTTCGGCTGCCGCGAGGGGAAGCAGCAGACCTTCGCGCTGCTCGACGAGTGGCTGCCGGCCCAGGCGGCTCTGCCCCGCGACGAGGCGCTGGCGATGCTGGCGCGCCGCTACTTCACATCGCATGGGCCGGCCACAATCCGGGACTTCGCCTGGTGGAGCGGCCTGACGCTGGCCGACGCAAAGCGGGCGATCGAGATCACGCAGCCGCTGGATCGACTGGAGCGGGACGACCAGGAGTTGTGGTGGGTCGAACGCGACATTCCGCCGCTGACCTCGCGCTCGTTTCTCCTCCCGGCGTGGGATGAATACACCGTCGGCTACTCTGACCGCGAGCCGCTGGTGGACCCGTCACACCGAAAGAAGCTCGATCGCTATGGGGTCATGAACCAGGTCATGGTGAGGCGAGGGCAGGTTTTCGGAGCGTGGAAGCGGGCGGTCACGCCGCATCAGGTGCGCGTGAAAGCGTCGCCATTCGTGAAACAGACCAAACCGCAGCGCGAGAGCATCGCCTCGGCGGCTCGCAGATATGGCCACTTTCTCGGGCTGCCGGCCGTGGTGGTGCGCTAGCTCGCTCTGCGATTCACGCGCCCTGAGAGGGCGCTCTCGGCTTACCAGGCGCTGAAGCGCCATCGCAACGAACCTGAGCCGTCTGGCCCTTCAGGGCCTGGTGTGCCGAGAGCGGGCTCTTAGCCCGCGGGAAGAGTCGCCGAGACTTCGGGCCAACTCCTAGAGCAGCGTCCCGCCCAGGATCAGCCCTGCGACGGAGAAGTAGATCACGATGCCCGTCACGTCGACCAGCGTGGCCACGAAGGGCGCCGAGGCGCTGGCCGGGTCGAAGCCGAAGCGCTTGAGGACGAAGGGGAGCATCGAGCCCGCCAGGCCGCCGAAGAGCACCACCCCGATCAGCGAAGCGCCCACCGCGAAGGCCACGCGCACGTGGTGCACGCCGTAGTTGTACCAGCCGAGCTGCTGCCAGAGGCTGATGCGCAGGAACCCGACGACGCCCAGCAAGGTGCCTAACGCAAAACCGGAGGGCAGCTCGCGCATGGCCACCCGCCACCAGTCCTTGATGGTGACTTCTCCCAGCGCCATCGCCCGGATGATGAGCGACGTCGCCTGCGAGCCCGAGTTGCCTCCCGAGCTGATGATCAGCGGGATGAAGAGCGCCAGCACCACCGCGCGCTGGATCTCCTTGTCGAAGTGCGCCATCGCCGTGGCGGTGAACATCTCCGAGATGAAGAGCACCAGCAGCCAGCCGGCGCGCTTGCGGATCATGCTGGTGAGGCCGATCTGGGTGTACGGCTCGTCGAGCGCTTCCATGCCGCCGAACTTCAGCAGGTCTTCGGTCTGCTCCGCCTCGACCACGTCGATCACGTCGTCGAAGGTGATCGCGCCCAGCAGGACACCCTTGCCGTTCACCACCGGCAGCGCGGTCACGTTGTACCGCGCCATGGTGCGCGCGACCTGTTCCTGGTCCATCGTCGGCGGGACGCTGGCCTCGAGCGGATCCATCACTTCGTCCACCGGGTGATCGGGCGCCATCGGCACCAGCCGTCCCAGCGGCAGCACGCCCTTGAGCCGGTGCTGGTCGTCGATGACGTAGACGTTGTAGACCAGCGACCCTTCGCCGGCATCGTGATGCCGGATCTGGTCGATCGCCTCGCCGCCGGTGGTCCCGGAGAGGACGGTGACGATGTTGGTCGTCATCAGGCCGCCCGCCGTCTCCGGATCGTACGACATCAGGTGCTCGACGGTCTCGCCTTCGGAGAGCTCCTCGAGCAGGTATTCCTGGGTGTCGGTATTCAGGCGGGCGACGACGTCGGCGGCGTCGTCGTCCTCCATCTCTTCGACGACATCGAGCAGCTGCTGGTCGGCGGGGAGCTGCTTGAGGTCGGCTTCGGGCATCCGCGCGAGAATCTCGGCGGCGTCGTCGGGGTGCAGGGTCCCCAGCTCGGCGAGAATCTCCTGGGGCGGAAGGGCCTCGAGCAGCCCGCTGATTTCCTCCGGCGTCAGCCTCGGCCGATCTTCGGGAGAAAACACTTCGTGCGCCTGAGGCACATGCGAGCCTCGCACGTCTTGCGCGTCTTGCCCGTGGCCATCCGGCGTGCCGTCGTTCATCTCAAGAACCCTTCCGCGCGGACGCCGGCCCACCGGCCAGGCGGATGACGAGGCGGCCGATGCGGGCCGCTGTCCCTTCGACCACATCCCACTCGAGCCCGCCCGAGACGACGCGCTCACCGGGCTGAAGAATGCGCCCGGCCGCCCAGCTGAGGTAACCACCCGCCGTCTCGATGCGGGGCGGCGGATCGAGCCGGATGCCGAAGTGCGCCGCGACGGTGGTGAGCGGGGTCGTGGCTTCGGCGACCATGACTCCGGGCACCGCGGCCGTCGCGGGCGCGACGCGCTCGTCGAGCTCGTCGAAGATCTCGCCGACCAGCTCCTCGAGCAGGTCCTCCAGCGTCAGCAGCCCCGCCGTACCGCCGTACTCGTCGAGCGCGATCGCCAGGTGACGCCGCTCGCGCTTGAGATCGAGGAGCGCATCGGCGCAGCGCCGCGTCGAGGGCAACACCGCCACCGGCCGCACCTTCACCGCCCCGCCCGGCCCGGCCTTCAACAGATCGAAGGCGTGCACCATGCCGACGATCTCGTCGAGCGAGGCGCGCTGCAGCGGAATCCTGGTGTACCCCGATCCCGACGCCAGCTTGGCCAGCTCGTCCGCTGACGCCTTCTCGCTCGCCGCCACGATCCTGGTGCGCGGCGTCATGACTTCGCGCACCGTCCGCTCGGCGAAGGCCATGACGCCGCTGACGATTTCGAGCTCGTCCTCGCGCGCCAGCCCTTCGCCACCGCGCAACAGCGCCGCCAGATCGGCGCGCTCGGTCGCGGCGCGGCCGCGCACCACGCGTCCCACCAATCGCGATGCACCCTCGAGCCGGGGAACCAGCGTCCGCACGATTCGCTCGGGCCAGCGGCGGCCGATCGCGCGGGGAAGGAAATACACCACGAGCACGACGAGCGGGAGACCCAATCCGAGCTCGAGCGCCAGCGTCGGAACCAGGTCGGTGTGCTGCAACGCCCAGGGCGCGCAGACGCCGACCACCGAGATGCCGATCGCGACCAGGCCGTTGGCGACCGAGAGAATGTCGCCGGGCCTGGCGAGGAGCATCACCGCCGCGTCGGCGCCGG
>DASXPG010000199.1:0-9812 GCA_036493755.1 Gemmatimonadales bacterium | reverse complement strand
GTCGTCAAGGCGGGATTCGCCAAAGTGATGGATCTGCTCTGCTATCACGGCGGAGGGCCCGACGCGCGCCCGCCGGAGCGTCTGGCCGAGGGAGTGAAGAAGCTACAGGAGCGCTACAAGATCACGCTCCGCCACCTCGACATGAAGAACTTCGACGCCGAAGTCGCGAAGGTGAAAGAGGTCTACAACAAGGCGTGGGAGAAAAACTGGGGCTTCATCCCCATGACCGACGCCGAGATCGACTTCATGGCCAAGGCGCTGAAGCCGGTCGTGGTGCCGGAGATGATCGTCTTCGCCGAAATCGAGGGGAAGCTCATCGGCATGGGCGTCACCATTCCCGACTTCAACGTGGCGCTGAAGCACAACAAGTCGGGCCGGCTCTTCCCCTTCGGCCTGCTCAAGATTCTCTGGTATCGCCGCAAGATCCATCTCGGCCGTACGCTGATCCTCGGCGTCTTCCCCGAGTACCGCCGCACCGGCGCCGACGCGATGCTCTACCACTACACCTGGAGCAACGGCATCAAGATCGGGATCTACGAGTGCGAGGCCAGCTGGCTGCTCGAGAACAACCCGGCGATCATCAACGGCATGCTGAAGCTCGGCTTCCGGGAGTACAAGCGTCTGCGGATGTACGACAAGACGCTGTGAGATCGCTGGTCACCGGCGCCACCGGATTCGTAGGAAGCCACCTCGCCGAAACCCTCGCCTCCCGCGGTCACGAAGTCGTCGCCTTGGCCCGCCGCCCCGAGCAGCACGCAGCCCTGACAGCAGCAGGCATCAAGCCCGTCAACGGGTCCCTCGAAAACGATCGCGCGCTCGAAGTCGCCCTGGCCGGCGTGGATGTCGTGTATCACGTCGCCGGCATCACCGACGCGCGCAACGAAGCCGAGTTCTTCGCGGTCAACGAAACCGGCACCCGCCGATTGCTCGACGCGGTCCGCCGCACCGTTCCCGGGCTGACGCGCTTCGTCCACGTCAGCTCGCAGGCGGCGGTCGGTCCGTCCCGGCGCGGCGAGCCGCTGCGCGAAGAAGCCGAGACCCACCCCATTACCTCGTACGGCCGCAGCAAGCTTGCCGGCGAGCTGGCGGTACGCGGCTCGGAGTTGCCGTGGGCCGTGGTGCGCCCGCCCGCGGTGTACGGCCCCCGCGACAAGGCCTTCCTCAAGCTCTTCAAGCTGGTGCGGCGCGGCATCGCGCCGGTCTTCGGCACCGGCACGCAGGAGTTGTCGCTGGTATATGTCGGCGACCTGGTCGAGGCGCTGATCCTCGCGGGCACCCGAGGCGAAGCGAATCGGCAGATCTTCCACGCCGCGAATCGCGAGGTGAAGCTGAGCCGCGAGGTGAGCCGAGCCGCGGGAACGGCGATCGGCGCGAATCCGATGATACTGCCGGTCCCCGGGCCGCTGGCGACCGGTGTCATTGCGGTGATCGAGCGCGTCGCCGCGGCGACGGGCCAGCGCACCATTCTCACCACCGAGCGCCTCGCCGAGTTTCTCGCACCATCCTGGCTGCTCAACGTGGACAAGGCCGAGCGGTTGCTCGGCTGGACGGCGAAGGTTCCACTGCCTGATGGGTTGAAGACCACCGGGACCTGGTATAAGGAACACGGTTGGCTCTGAAGCGGGGCGTTACCCCGACCGACAAGCTGTTTCTCGCTTACCTCGCGATCAATTCCTGCGTGCTCGCGTGGCATGCGCACGAGGTCGAAGGCTGGCCCTGGCTGGTGCTCGGGAACCTGCTCGCGCTGCTGCTCGTCTGGCTGCTGGCGCGGGCGCCACGCAGCGCGGTCGTCGATTTTCTGGGCGGCGCCTACCCGATCATTCTCACCGCGGCCTACTACACCCAGCTCGGCGAGATCAACATCGATGTCGGACGGCTGTTCGACCGGACAGTGCAGCACTGGGAGGTGGGACTCTTCGGCGGCGAAGTGAGCGTGACGTGGCATCAACGGATGCCCAACCTCACCCTCTCCTTCATTCTGCATTTCTGCTATGCGTCGTACTACTGGCTGCTGTGCCTGCCGCCGCTTTTCCTCTTTTTCCGTCGGTCCCGCGACGCCTTCGAGCGCGCCGGCTTCATCATGACGCTGGGCTTCTATGTCTGCTTCCTGATCTTCTCGCTCTTTCCCGTCGCCGGCCCGCGCTACTTCTTCGGCAACGCGACCGGGCCGATCGCCCAGGTGGCGACGGCGCGCTTCGAGCGCTGGCTCAGCGAAGGCGGCTCGGCGATCGGAACGGCATTCCCCTCATCGCACGTCGCGGCGACGTGGTGCGCGGTCTATTCGCTCTGGCGGGATGCGCGCTGGCTGGCGCTGCTGGTTGCGCCGGTGGCGATTGGTCTGGCGCTGGGGACGGTCTTCGGACAATTCCACTACGGTGTGGACGCCCTCGCGGGCGCGCTGCTCGGCGTCGCGCTGTGCGCGGCCGCCGATCCTATGCGGGCCGTATTGGCGCGATCCGCTCCATCGTCGTCTTGAGGTTGCCGGCGTGCGCGCCGCCGAAGCGATTGCGCAGCTCGCTCACCGAATCCGGACCGCCCATTACCAGAAGCGTCCCGCCCTCTTCGACCACCAGCGCATCATCGGGCTTGAAGGTCCGGGTCCCGCCGTTCGGCGTGACGTACGCCAGCAGCAGCAACCCGCTCATCTGGTTGATGCCCAGCAGCCCGATCTTTTTGCCGATCGCCGGCGAGCCGTGATCGATGGTGACTTCGTCGATGCGCAGGTTCTTGTCGCGGTCGCGGAGCATCGAATCGAGGAAGGTCACCACGGTCGGGCGGATCATCTCGGAGGCCACGCGCAGCCCGCCGATCATCGAGGTATTCACCACGGCGTCGGCGCCGGCCCGGCGCAGCTTCTGCTCGTTCTTGACTTCGATCAGCATCGACACGATGCGCATGATCGGATTGGTCTGCCGCGCCGTGAGCGTGACCAGGACATTCTCGCGATCCGACTCCATCGCCGAGACCAGGCCCGCGGCGCGCATGATGCCGGCGTCCTTCAGGGTGTCCTCGTCGGCGGGATCGCCCTCGACCTGCACCAGCTCCCCTTCGGTCGCCAGCGGATGCAGCGTGCTGCCGGCGGGAACGACCGAGACCACCGGCCGTTGCACCCTGCGCAGCTCGTCGATGATGTGCGCCGCGACGATGCGATCGCCGCAGACGATGAAATGCTCTCTCATCTCGCCGATGGCCTTCTTCATGCGCTGCCTCCAGAACACCTGACCCAGGTGGCCCTCGAAGATGAACACCGTCATCGTCGATGCGAAATAGGCCAGCAGCCCCAGCCCGAAGACCAGGAGCACCATGGTGAAGACGCGTCCCCAGGGATGCATCTCCATAGGGATGATCTCGCCGTAGCCGACCGTGGTGAGGGAAATGACGGTCATGTACAGGGAGTCGATGAACCCGTGCCCCGTACTCCGCCCCAGGATCATGTAGCCGCCGGTGCCGAAGACCAGCGCGCCGAGCGCCGCGAGCGCGGCGTTGCGCAACCGGCGGCGGATCTCCAGCAGCTTCTGGTCGCTGTCCGACACCGCCATCAGCTGTCCCCGTGAGCGTTCGCGCGGGAAGCTAATGGTTGACGCACGGCGCGCCAGATGTGACCTTCTGTGCCGTCGCTTCAGGTTCACCCAATCGGAGCTGCCATGACTCTCGCTGATCTCCCGGTCCTCAATCCGTCCTCCCCCGGACGCGAAGCCAAGCGCGGGGTGGTGGTCGCGGCTTTGTTCGCGATTTTCGGCGTGCTGTACGCGCTGGAACGCGCGGCAATCCTCGCGCCGCCGGACCTTTCGGGGTCGACGGACCCGGTCTTCGGCTTTGCCTTTCCGCGTGGGTGGGGGATCATTCCGGCGGTCTGGTCGGGCGCATCGACGTGGCCGGGCCGCATCGCCGCGGCCCACGCCGAGTCGACTCTCGCCGTGATGGCGGTGATCGTGCTCGCCATCGCGCTGGTCATCATCATGCATCCCGACATTCTCTCGCGGCAGGGGCCGCAGTACGTCTCGCCGGCGCGGCGCATCACCACCGTCGTCATCGCCTTCGTCCTGGCCTTCATCATCTATGTCGGCGTTGCCCGGATCGAACAGATTTTCTCGAGCACGCTGGCGGTCGATCCCGATAAGGCCCGCCGACACCTGGTCGGCTACGCGGCGATCTCGGTGCTGCTCTTCGGCGGTATCTGGAGCTTCATCGGTCCCAAGGATTTCGGCCGGCGCATCCCGCTGCGCATCTCGCACGGCGCGCTCGGCGGTCTCGCGGTCTGGGGCGCGATCACCTTCGCGACCCTCCTCTCCAGCCAGCCGCGGGCATTTCTTTCCAGCTCCCTCGACACCTTCTACAGCCTGCTGACCACCGACGCCGCGGGCGGCAGCCCCGGCGCGACGGCCGGCTGGGCGATGTCGACCGATATCCTCACCGCCGCGGTCGCCATGGCCGTGGCCGGCGTGATGCTGGTCGTGACGGCGCCCCAGTCCCTCGGACCCGGCAACCGCCGCGGCTCGGCGACGCTGGGCGCGGTTCTCGGTGCCTTCCTCGCCCTTGTGGCGCTGACCACGTACAGCGTCACCAAGACCCGCGCGAACACGATCAATTTCAGCACGGTTGATGCGCTGCAACTCGACCGCACCGCTCCCGCTCGCGTGGTCATCCAGCTCTCGGGCGTGCGCCGCACCACCGGTCCGGTGCGGGTCGCATCGATGGCAACGACGCCGTCGGCGACCGCCGACGACTGCCTGCACCAGTCCGGCGACGAGCGCTCCCTGCCGGCCGCGACCAACCACAACATCCAGGTGCTCACCGCCTGGCTCGAGTCGCACGGCAACGAAGTCAGCGGCGCCGCGATTCGCGTCGCCTCCTGCCGCATCGCGCTTCTCGCGCTGCGCTGGGATCCGGTTGCCGCACGCGATGGCATCTTCATGTCCCAGCATCCCGAGCGCATCGGCGCGCTGACCTACTACGTGGCCGCGCCCAACGTCGCCGCCGCCCGCCCCGCCGACCTGACCCGGCTGCTGCACGCACTCTCGGACACCACCCACTTCATCCACGGCCGTGACGCCGCGACCCGTTTCGCCGACCTGGCCCGCGTCGCCGGTGACACGGCGCTCGAATCATCGTGGCGACAACGGATCATCCAGCCTTCCGTTTCGGGAACGCTGGCCTCGCTGCTGGCCCGTCCGGCCTACACCGACGGCACCATCGGCGGCAAAGTGCAGTCGGACAAGAGCGGCTGGCGCATCGGCCTGATCTCCGCGCCCGACCCGAGCAGCGGCACCGATCCGGACCTCAACACGCCGCGTGCCGAGACCCAGGTGCTGTCGTCGATGGTCGCGGCGCAGGATGTGGGAGCCGACGGCCGGTTCAGCTTCACCGGGTTACGCGACGGCTACTACCAACTCGCCCTGCTCGCGCCGGAAGGAACGAAGCCGCCGGGCATGATCCATCTGACGTTGAGGGGAGATCCGGGAGTGATCAGACTGGATCCCACTCATAAGGCCAAAGATGTCGGAGCAATAGCGGTCACGTACTGATTCCCAAGACCGAGGCCGGGGGCCAGCGGCCCCTGGCCTCATCTGTGCAAGTATTCGCTCTTCCAGCGTCTCCCATGTGCAACCTCAACCGGGAGATTCTGTGCTCAAGTCCATGGTATTGGCTCTCGCGCTACTGGCTGGCGCCTCGACGCTCGAGGCCCAGGGCTGGATCGACGTCGTTCCCCGTCCTGGCCTCGTCCAGAACACCAACGTTTTCCGCATCTCCTCCAACGTGCGCACCCGCGTCGATGGCCGGGTCGCGACCATCGAAGTCGAGGAGCAATTCCGCAACACCGGCCCGGTGCTGGCCGAGGGGACGTACCTGTATCCGCTTCCCGGCGAGGCGGTCTTCCAGAACTTCTCGCTCTGGATGGGCGAAACCGAAATGCACGGCGAGATGATGAGCGCCGACCAGGCGCGCGGAGTCTACGAGGACATCGTGCGCCGGCTGCGCGACCCCGCCCTGCTGACGATGGAAGGCCATGGGCTGGTGCGCGCGCGGATCTTCCCCATCCAGCCCGGCGAGACTCGCAAGGTCGTGTTGCGCTACACCCAGCTGCTCCAGCGGGAAGGCGACGCGCTGCGGATGCGCTACGCCATCGGCCAGCGCGGCCCGCTGGCCGGCGGCGCGCTCAACGAGCCGCCCGGCAATACCGACCGGTTCCGCTTCCACGTCACGCTGCCTGACGCGGAATCGTGGGGCACTCCGTATTCGCCGACCCACCGCATCACCACGCGGCGCGAAGACGGAGCGCTCCAGGTCTTTCTCGATTCCACCGCCACCGGCGACGTCGAGCTGTACCTGCCGCTGCGCAACGGGCTGGTAGGCACGAGCATCAGCACCTACGCTCCCGGCGGCGAAGACGGCTACTTCATGCTGCTGATCTCGCCGGCGCAGAGCGACGACGCCGCGGCCCTTCCCCGCGATCTCACCCTGGTAGTGGACGTCTCCGGCTCGATGTCGGGCGACAAGATCGAACAGGCCCGCTCTGCATTGCGCCAGGCATTGGGTACGCTGGGGCCGAACGACCGCTTCCGCCTCATCAGCTTCTCGAATCGCGTGACCAACTTCCGCGACGGTTTCACCAGCGCCACGAGCGAGAATCTGTCCGAGGCGCGGCAGTGGGTGAACGCGCTGGTCGCCGACGGCGGCACCAACATCGCGGGCGCGCTGGACGCGGCACTCGGCGGGAGCGTCGCCGAAGACCGGCTGCCGATCGTCGTCTTCATGACCGACGGCATTCCCAGCATCGGCGAGCAATCGCCGGAGCGGCTCGCCCAGGAGGCCGGCGCGCACATCGGCCGGACGCGGGTCTTCACCTTCGGCCTCGGCGCCGACGTCAACACCTACCTGCTCGATCGACTGGCTCAGGAAGGCAGGGGCACTGCGCAGTACGTGGCGCAGGATGCCAACGTCGAGACGGCGATCGGCACGCTCATGAACAAGGTTCGTCACCCGGCGCTGGTAAATCTGCACGTCGACGAAGACAGTCCCGTGGAGTTGGTGCAGACCTATCCGTCGCGGCTGCCCGATGTCTTTTTCGGCGAGGAGCTGGTGATTTTCGGTCGCTATCACGGGACCGGCAGCGGACAGATCACCGTGACCGGCCAGCGCGGCGGGCGCACCGAGCGCTTCACCACCCGAGCCGATTTTCCGGCCACGGCAAGCAGCAACGCGTTCATTCCGCGGCTCTGGGCCTCGCGCCGCATCGGCGAGCTGACGCGGCAGATCCGGATCGAAGGATCGAGCACCGAGCTCGTCAACGAGATCAAGGACCTCGGCCTGCGCTACGGCATTCTCACCGAGTACACCTCCTACCTGGTGTCCGAGCCGCTGCCTAACGGCCCGCACCCGATCGCCATGCAGCGCAACCAGGCGATGCCCGCCGCGCCGAGCCAGCAGACCGGCGACCGCGCCGTCGCCGCGGCCCGCTCCAGCTCCGCGCTGATGGGCGCCGGCAACCTCGCCGTCGCCGATGAGGCCGCGACCAAGGCCCTGGACGAAATGCGCGCCGGCAGCGGCGGCGGGGCCGCTCCGGCGACCCGTCGCATCGACGGAAAGCTGTTCGTGCGCCGCGACAGCGTCTGGACGGACGCCGCGCATCAGGCGAGCTTGAGGATATATGACGTCGCTCCCTTCAGCGACGCCTACTTCCAGCTGGTGCGTGCCCTTCCCGAGATTGCGCCCTTCTTGTCGACGGGCGACCAGGTCCTCGTGACGGGGCGCCGCGCCAGTATCCGTGTGACGTCGAGTGGTGTGTCCACGTGGCGAGCCGGTGAGCTCGACGCCGCGGTCAAGGCATACCGGGGAGCGTAGACGACAGAGATCGCCGAGCTCTATGCGCTGTATCACGGCTCGCTCGTCCGGATGCTCTATCGCCGGACGGGCGACCGTGAGCGCGCGGAAGATCTGGCTCAGGAAGTCTTCGTGAGAGTGATGGAAGCGCCGCCCCGGAATCCCAAGCCCTGGCTCTTCGCCGTGGCACTGAACCTGGTACGGGACGATGGCCGGCGCGCGGTGCGGCAACAGCACCAGCTGACGCTGCTCAAGGGCGAGTCGGAGGGCGCGGCGGCCCCGGCGCCCGATGAGGAGCTGGAGCAGGAAGAGCGGCGGGGCCTGGTGCAGGGCGCCCTCGACGAGCTGGCAGAGCAGGATCGAGCGGTGCTGCTGATGAAGGCCGAAGGGTTGAGCTACGATGAGATCGCGTCGGCGACCGGGCTGGCGAAGGGGTCGATCGGCACCACGCTGGCCCGGGCGCGCAAACGTTTGGTCGAGGTATACCGTGAGCGGCAACCTGCACGTTGACGACGGCCAGCTGAATGCGCTTCTCGACGGCGAGCTCGACGCCGCCGAAGCGCAGCGCGTCGAGGCGCATGTCGCCTCGTGCGCCGAGTGCGCCCGCAGGCTAAAGGAGGCGCGCTCATTCCTGACCCAGGCCGGCGAGCTGCTCGATGTGCTGACGCCTTCACCGCAAGCGACGGCGCTGCCGCCGAAAACCCGCATCGAAGAGGTTGGGCTGGTTGCGCCGCTGGCCCGCGGGCCGGGCGCATCCGGATCGACCCAGAAGCGCGATCACACCAGCGAGCCGGCCACCGCGAAGACGGCGAAGGAAATCGCGGTCGACGTCGACGGACGCACATCGCTGACGCCCGCGATTCGCCCGGTGCAGCCTCACGAGGTGCCCCCGAAGGCACCGCGCCGCGGTTGGCGGATTCCCGAGCTGGAAAAACTCGCTTGGGCCGCGAGCCTGTTGCTCTGCGTCGCCGTCGGATACCTGGCACATGAAGTCATGCAGCTTCGCGGGCGCACTCCTGAGCTTTATGGACGCGCCGCACCGCAGCAGGTCGCGGTGGCGCCGCCCGGTGCGCCGGCAGCGACCGCCAACGCGCAGAAGGCGCAGTCCCAGCCTCGTCGCGTCCCGGCGGCGCCCACCCATGCCAGCGGCCGTGGAACTGCGACGGCCCGCGGACCCGCGACCAAGCCGAGGGACGTCGTGGCGAGCAAGCCGGCGCCGGACTTCGCGCGGCAGCCCGCTGCCACCGCGGCACAGGCTCCGGTCGCGGCGCCTCCATCGTTGCTCGGCGCCGCCGCGGCCGAGAATCGCGCGTCACGCAGCGCGGCTCTCCCCCGGGCACGCGCGGCTGCGCCGGCAGCGGAAGATCTGGACCACGCCGCACCGGGGGCTTCCGGCGGCGGTGCGGGTCTCGCCGACCGGGTCTCGCCCCGCTCGGCCGACGCGCCAACGGCGCCGCTCACCGCCTTCCGCCAGATCACCTTCCAGGAGGCGGTGCGCCGGCTGAGTGTGCCACTGCGCCAGATCGAAGGGATGCAGCCGGTGAGCGTCGAGGCCGGGCCCGGCCGCCTCGTCCCGGGCGCGGATCCCGCGCGCGACGTGATCCGCGTGATCTACGTCGACGCCGGCCGGGCTCAGTTCATCCTCGACCAGCAGCTGGCCGACGTCCAGGGTGGCTCGTTCGCGGGAATGATGGAAGGCGATACGCTCGTCACGACCACGGCGAGCGGCAACATGCGGGTCCGCTGGATGGATCGGAAGTTCTGGCTGAGTCTTTCAGGCAACGCGAGCGCCGACTCGCTCCGCGGACTGATCGCCAAAGTTCGTTAGGCGGCTTTCGGTTCCGGCTTCTTCCCGGCCGCGATCGCCTTCCCCAGCTCGTCGAATTCCGCCGCCCGGTCTTCCGAGGCCGGATTCACCGTCACCGCCGCCGACAGCTTTCCGCCCCGCTCGTAAAGCGCGGTGAAATGCGGGTGGGTGAGATCGGTCGAGC
>DASXPG010000198.1:0-9329 GCA_036493755.1 Gemmatimonadales bacterium | reverse complement strand
GCCCGACGCCGGGCTCGACCGAGCGCGCCTTCACCGACGCGCAGCTCGCCACGATGCCCATCGACGCCACCGACCTCACGCTGCTGGCATCGCTGGTGCCGGGTGTGGTCTCGATCTCGGGCACCGACTCCAGCGCCAACGCTTTCTCGGTCGCGGGGCTCGGCACCGAGGCCAATGCGCTGACGCTCGATGGGCTGCTCTTCGGCAGCTCGAACCTGCCCCAGGAAGGGCTGCGGCAGACCCGCGTCATCACCAGCACCTACGACGTATCGCGGGGGCAATTTTCCGGCGGCCTCATCGCGTCGACCACGCGAAGCGGCAGCAACGTGGTCCAGGGCTCGTCGCAGTATCAGCTCCAGGACGAAGATCTCGCGCTGGCCGAGGACACCTCGGCGTTCTCGCAGGGCTATACCCAGAACACGCTGAGCGGCGGCATCGGCGGCCCGATCGTGCGGGATCGCCTCTTCATCTTCGGCTCGGCCCAGGGCCGGCTGCGCGACGATCCGCAGCAAACGCTCTTCACCGCCAACGCCAATGACTTCTCGCGGCTCGGTGTCTCGCCCGATTCGGTCGCGCGCTTCAACGCGATCCTCAACGCGCTCGGTGCCAAGCCCCGCTCGCTGGTCGGCAGCGATTTCCGCTCCAGCAACAACTTCACCGGCCTGGCCCGAATGGACTGGGTGGTCTCGAATTCGCACACCATGACCTTCCGCGGCGACATCCGCGGCAATCTCCAGGATCCGGCGCGCGTCGGCTCGCTCGGCCTGCCGCAGACCGGCGGCCAGCTGACCGGCAACGGCGGTGGCTTCATGACCATGGTGACCTCTCGCTTCGGCGCGACGATCATCAATCAGCTGAGCGGCTACCTCCAGGGCTCCCGGTCCGACGGCAATCCCTTCACGCTGATTCCGGCCGGTCGCGTGCAGGTCGCGTCGCTGCTGCCAGACAGCTCGATCGGCGTCACCAACCTGGTCTTCGGCGGCAACGCCGGCCTTCCGACGCGCTCGCGCTCCAAGAGCTTCGAGCTGACCAACGAGCTGTCGTGGCTGCCCGGCAGCGGCGGCCACCGCATCAAGATCGGCGCCGACTGGGTGGACGAGCAGACCCACAACGTCCTCGGCAACAACGCGCTGGGCACCTACACCTTCCTGTCGCTATCCGATCTCGAGAACGGCATTGCTTCATCGTACCGCCGCACCGACAGCATCACCGAGCGGGCGTCGCAGAATTATCGGTGGAATGCCTATGCCGGCGACGTCTGGGTGGTGAAGCGCCCGCTCCAGGTGACGTACGGGGTGCGCATCGAAGGCTCGTGGTTCGGCGACGCGCCGGCCTACAATCCGCAGGTCGACAGCATTTTTGGCTTCCGTACCGACAAGCTGCCCCATGAAGTGCACGTCAGTCCGCGGGCCGGCTTCACCTGGACGTTCGGCAGTGCGTCGATTCCGGGCTTTGGCGGCGGCGGAGGCGGCGGTGGAGGTGGCGGCAATCGCGGCGGCTTCGGTGGCGGTGGCGGCTTCGGGCGCTTCTCCGCCCCGACCCTGGTCATTCGCGGCGGTTTCGGCGAGTTCCGCAGCACGCCGCCTAACAGCGTCGTGAATCTTGCCCGCGCCGCGACTGGTCTTCCGGGATCGGCTGGCGAGGTGTCCTGCTCCGGTACCGATGTCCCGACGCCCGCGTGGGGCCAGTACTGGGCCGACTCCTCGACCATCCCCAACCAGTGCATCCAGAATGGCCCGCCCGTTCCCGGCTCCGTGCCGCTGCGCTCGGTGACCTTGATTGAGCCCGGGTTCGAGGCTCCGCGTGCCTGGCGCGGATCGCTGTCGATCGAGAAGCGTTTGACACAGATCCTGCGGTTATCGGTGGAAGGCAGCTTTGCCCGCGGCGTGGCTCAGTACGGATTCCGCGATCTCAACCTGCGTGACACCGCGCAGTTCAGCCTGGCGAACGAGGCCAATCGTCCGGTCTACGTCGCGCCTTCGGATATCGCCGTTCAGGGCGGCACGCCCCTCTTCTTCGCCTCGCGCCTCAACCAGAATTACGGCACGGTGCTCGAGGCGCAGTCGAATCTGCACACCCAGTCGGAGCAGCTGACCTTCAGCCTGGGCGGCATCGTCGGCCGCGGCATTCAGCTGAACCTGTCGTACACCTGGCAGCGGGCCCGCGCCCAGAGCACCGGCGAGCGGGGCGGCGCCACCGGCGGCGACCCCAACGTCGCCGAGTGGGCGACGAGCGATTTCGAGCGCCGCAACAGCTTCCTGACGACCGTCACGTATCCGCTGTCGCAGAGCCTCGAGCTGACCTCGATCGCGCGGGTCACCTCGGGCTCCCCCTTCACGCCGCTGGTGGGCGGCGACATCAACGGCGACGGGCTGCGCAACGACCGTGCCTTCGTCTTCGCGCCGGGGAACCAGAACACCGTTGCTGCCGGGATGCAGGCGTTGCTGGCCCAGGCCTCGCCGAGCATCCGCGACTGCCTGCTCTCCCAGATGGGGACCATCGCCGCCCGCAGCTCATGCACCTCGCCCTGGCAGTATTCGATCGACTTCCAGATGAACTGGCGCCCGACCTTCCTCGGTCTCAATCGCCGGCTCACCATCTCGGTGCTCACCTCGAACTTCCTGCGCGGGCTCGACGAGCTGCTGCATGGCTCGGGCAACACCAAGGGCTGGGGTCTGGTCACGCGGCCGGACGGCACGTTGCTGTACGTCACCGGCTTCGATTCGACGGCGCACACCTTCCAGTACACGGTGAACGAACGCTTCGGCGCGACCTACGGCTCGGCGACGGCGTTTCGCCCGCCCTTCCAGATCGGCATCCAGATGCGCATGGCGATCGGTCCCGACCGGGCCCGCCAGGCGCTCGACGCGCTGCGCGCCGGCAATACCCGCGGCGCGGCGGAAGCTGCCGCGGGGGGCTTCGGTGGCCAGGGCGCTTTCCAGCGCCCCGTCGTCACGACCGCCGACGTCATCGCGCGGCTCCAGGCGGCAATGCCCAATCCGCCGGCGCAGATCCTGGCGCTCAAGGATTCGCTGCACCTCGATTCAGCGCAGCTCACCCTGTTGCAGCCGCTGAGCGACAGCATCACGCTGCACAACCACGTGCGGCTGGACTCGATCACCAAGCTGCTCGGAACCGGGCGGACGCCGAACTTCCAGACGGCGCTGCCGCTGATGACGCCGATCTTTCTCGCTGGGCGCAACGAGATCAACGCCACGCTGACCACGGTGCGCGCGATCCTGACGCCCGAGCAATGGGCCAAGGTGGGGGATGACATCAAGGATCCGCAGACCGCGGCGCGGCGCATCATGTTCGGCGCGCCTCCGGGACAGGGTGGCGGCGACCGGGGCCGGCGGCCGAACCCGTAGCGGCTAGCCGCCCGCGACGGGAGGGATGAGCGCCACTTCGTCTCCATCGGCGAGTGGCGCTTCTTCTTTGGCGTAACGCTGATTGACGGCGATCATCGGGCGGGGCGGCAGCTTCTCGGCGCCGGGACGCTCACGGATCGCGGCCAGCGCATCGCCGGCGGACGCACCCGTGGGCAGATCAAGGATGATTTCCCCGCGTCCGAAGGCCTCAGCGTAGGACGCAAAGAGTCTTAGCCTGATTCGCACTGCGGACCCTTTCTCCCCTTTCTCCCGCTTTTCACGTTAGAACTTTATTCCCCCGGTCAGCACCAGCTGAGTCCCGCTCGAGAGCACACCACGCAGCTCGACGTAGGGCGTCATGCTCGAATGCGCCGAGGGGAACTGCGCGCCGCCCACCAGGTTGACTCCGAGCTGGGTCCCCGAGGCGCCGTTCCCGCTCGCCACGGCGAGATCCAGCCCCGCGCCCGCGTAGGGTGCGACTTTGGGGGCGTCGCGATGGGTGAAGTTGTAGACGGCATTGTAGTTGAAGTCGAAATACGTGGTGCCCTCGCCGGGGAAGAAAATGTCGATGCTGCCGATGCCGCTCACCGGTGCGGCCGGGAACAGCCCCATGAGACTGTGCCGGATCCTCCCGCCGACGCCGAATTTGCTGTCAGAGCCAAAGTCGATCTGTACGCCGAACCCCGTCGGTTCCGGGGCAATCGTCGTGGCGGTCGTGGTGGTGCGGGTCTGGGCCTGCAAGGAGGGGACGAAGAGTGCGCTCAGCGCGAGGGCGCCGATGAGAGTATTCACAATTGTTTTCATGGATTGAAGCTTAATCGGGAATTCAGGCCTTCGGCAGCGACTCGATCCGCTCCGCAACCATCGCCCGCAACTCCTTGCTGGGCTTGAAGACCGGCACTGGGCGGGCGGCTACTTCGACCGGGTCCCCGGTGCGCGGATTGCGCGCCATCCGGGTCTTGCGGCTGCGGATCTTGAAGGTGCCGAAGCCGCGAACCTCGATGTTTTTCTGGTCGGCGAGGGCATCTTTGACGGCATCGAGGAAGCTATCTACAACGCGGGCACAGTCTTTCTTGCTGATCATAGGCCCGGCCGTCCGCGCGATCTGCGCGGTCACCTTTTCAACAAGGTCGGCCTTGGTCATCAGCCCCTCCCGATCGTACCGTTGGCACCCCCGACAGTGGGGTATGGGCGGCTAATCTGGAAGCTAGCTTGTTGACTGTCAAGAGGTTGGGGTCATTAGGCGGATAAATTCCGCGAAGTGGCCCCTCGCATCATGGGGTCCCGGGCTGGCTTCGGGGTGGTACTGGACCGCAAAAACGGGCAATTCCCGGTGCCGAACGCCTTCTACGGTGCCATCATTGAGGTTACGGTGCGTTACCACCAGCTTGGCCGCTCCGGGCACCCCCGTTTTTCCTGCCTCTCCTGGCTCTCGTGCCTCTCCTTGAACCGCAAACCCATGATTCTGGCTGGTAATCAGGACTTTACCTGATTCGAGGTCCTTCACAGGGTGGTTTCCGCCCCGGTGGCCGTAGGGGAGCTTCACCGTCTGGGCGCCAAAGCTGAGTCCCAGGATCTGGTGGCCCAGGCAGATGCCAAAGAGCGGGGTCCTGGTGGCCGCGATTTCGCGGATGATCGCGGGAGCGTAGGAAACCGCCGCCGGGTCGCCCGGACCATTCGACAGAAACACGCCGTCGGGCTTCAGGGCGAGCGCCTTCGCGGCCGGCATATTCGATGGCACGACCGTTACCTGGCAATCGGAGTCGACCAGGAGCCGAAGGATGCTCTCCTTCATCCCGTAGTCGTAGGCGACGACCTTGTAGCGAGCATTGTCGGAGCCCGCCTTTCGCACGTCCTTGAGCGACACCCCCGATGCGAGGTCGAGTCCATCCATCGACGGCGACGCCATCAGAATTCGGCGCGCCTCGGCATCGGGCTGATCCCCCATCGCGAGCACACCGCGCATCGCGCCTTTTTCGCGGATGTGCCGCGTCAGGCGCCGGGTGTCGACTTCGCCGATGATGGGAATGCCGCGCTCGGCGAGCCAGCCGCTCAAAGCGCTGGTGGCGCGCCAGTTGGAGGTCTCGCGGGAGAGCTCGCGGACCACCACGCCGGCGACCATGGGCCGCGCCGACTCGAGGTCTTCATCGTTGACGCCGTAATTGCCGATCATCGGGGCGGTCATCACCACGATCTGGCCGGCGTACGAGGGGTCGGTGAAGACCTCCTGATAACCCGACAGGTTGGTGGTGAAGACGACTTCGGCCGCGGTGACAGCAAACGGGGCGCTGGTGGCGCCCCGGTACCAGGTATCGTCTTCCAGTAGAACGTAGGCTGGCTGCAGCTTCTCGCTCACGTCAGGGCGCGGGCCGCTTGGTGGTGCCGCGAGCCGGCGCGGGGGCCGCAGGCGCTGGGGTCGGGGCCGCGGTGGCTCCCGTCGGCGCTGTGTTCTGAAGCGGGATGTTCTGCTGGGTCAGCGGCGGCGGCGTCTGCTGCTGCGCGGCCTGCCGGCGAAGCTCCTCTTCGGTCAGTGAGCGCTGCGTACCGTTGTGCCCGCCGATCAGCTGGAGGAGGAAGCAGATGGCCAGGAAGCCACCACCCGCCCACCAGGCCGCCTTGGTAAGGATCGTCGCGGCCTGGCGGCCGCCGACGAAGCTGTCGGTCGAGGAGCTGCCACCGAATTGGGTGGTCAGGCCACCGCCCTGTCCGGACTGGAGCAGAATGGCCGGAAAGAGGACGATGGCGGCGATGATCCCGAGGATGAGAAAGAGTATGAACATGGCCCTGAAAGATAATCCCGTGCGTCAACTTTCGCAGATGGAGATCCAGCTGTCGGCTTCCAGGCTCGCCCCGCCCACGAGTACCCCGTCGATCTCAGGCTCCGCCAGCAGCTCGGCGGCGTTCCCGGCATTGACCGATCCGCCGTAGAGGATGCGGGCGCGGGTACCGGCCGGCGTATGCGAGCCGAGCCAGCCGCGAATGGCGCGATGGACCGTTGCGGCATCGGCAGGCGTGGCGTTGAGACCGGTGCCAATCGCCCAGACCGGCTCGTAGGCGATGACGATCCGCGCCACCGACGCGGCATCCAGGCCGGCGACCCCGGCCTCGAGCTGCCGCAGCACCACCGACTCGGTCTGGCCGGCTTTGCGCTCCTCGATTTTCTCGCCAACGCAGAGCATGGCATTGAGATTCGCCGCGAGAGCCGCGTGGACCTTCTTCCCGCTTTCGGCGTCGGTCTCGCCGAACTTGTGCCGCCGCTCCGAGTGCCCGGCCAGAACCCACTGCGCCCCGGCCTCCGCCGCGATCGGCGCGCTGATCTCGCCGGTGAACGCACCCTTCGGCTCGAAGTAGATGTTCTGCACGCCGGCCGCGGCATCCTTCCGCCCGGCGACCTCGTGCACCACCGCCGGAAGACTGACCGCCGGCGGGAAGAACAACAACGTCCGGCCTTCTTTTGGCCGCACCCGGGCAAGGACCGCGCGCGCCAGATCCCGGCCTGCCGCCGGGCCCAGATGCATCTTCCAATTCGCGGCGAAGATTCTACTTGTCATCCAGCGCCTCCACGCCGGGCAGCTTCTTCCCTTCCAGGAATTCCAGCGACGCGCCGCCGCCGGTCGAGACGTGGCTGATCTTGTCCTCGAGGCCCAGCTCGGCGACCGCGGCCGCGGAATCACCGCCGCCGACGACCGTGGTCGCGCCCTTGGTGGTCGCATCGGCCAGCGCTCGCGCTACCGCCGCGGTTCCGGCGTCGAAAGGCTTGGTCTCGAAGACACCCATCGGGCCATTCCAGACGACGGTCTTCGCGGCCGCGATTTCCCTGGCGAAGAGTGCGCGGCTGGCGGTGTCGATGTCGTAGATCGCCCAACCGTCCGGGACGTCGTTCCAGGCGACCTCGCGTGTTTCCTTCGTCTGCTCGAGGCTCTTCGCGACGACGCCGCCCGAGGGGAGCACGAGCTTGGGGCCGGCGCGCGCGATGAGGGTCCTGGCCATGTCCACCCGGTCGTCCTCCACCAATGAATTTCCGACCTTGCCGCCGTTCGCCTTGTAGAAGGTGCACGCCATCGCGCCGCCGACCAGGATCTTGTCCACCCTGGGCAGGAGGTTCTCGATGACGTCGATCTTCCCGGAGATCTTGGCGCCGCCCAGCACCGCGATGAAAGGCCGCCTGGCTTCGGACAGTGTGCGGCCGAGATACTCGAGCTCTTTTTCCATCAACAGGCCCGCGACCGCGGGCCTCAGCAGGTGCGCCAGTCCTTCGGTCGAGGCGTGGGCCCGGTGCGCCGATCCGAAGGCATCGTTGACGTAGAAATCGCCGAGGCCCGCGAACATCCTGGCCGTGGCGGGATCGTTGGTCTCTTCGCCGGCATAGAAGCGGGTGTTCTCGACCAGCGCAATCCCGCCCCTCGGCAGGGTCTTCGTGGCCTGTACCGCGTTGGGAGCGGTTGCGTCTTCGATGAAGGTGATCGGGCTGCCTAACAGGCCTTCGAGGACCCGGACCACCGGCTTGAGCGAGTACTTCGCTTCGTAACCGCCGCCTTTGGGCCGCCCCAGGTGCGAGAGCAGCACCACCCGGCACCCGAGGCCGCGCAGATGCCTGATGGTCGGAATGGCAGCCTTGATGCGCGTGTCGTCGCTGACCGCGCCGTCCTTCAGCGGGACGTTGAAATCGACCCGGACCAGCGCACGCTTTCCGTCCACGCCACGATCGAGGTCGCGGACGGTGCGCTTGTTCACAGCTTCTTCGCCACCAGCTCCATGAGGTCCACGCAGCGCGAGCTGTAGCCCCACTCGTTGTCGTACCAGCTGGACACCTGCACGCAGACGCCGTCGACGACCTGGGTGCTGAGCAGGTCCACCGTCGAGCTGGCCGGGTTGCTCACGTAGTCGATCGACACCAGCGGCTCATCGCTCACCTCGAGGAAGCCCTTGAGCGGTCCCGACGCCGCGGCCTTCCGGAACGCGGCGTTGACTTCTTCCGCCGTCGTGGCGCGCTCGACCGTGGCGACGAGATTGACGCTCGAAACGTCGGCGGTCGGCACGCGCAGCGCCGTTCCGTCGATCTTCCCTTTCACTTCGGGAATGACCAGGCTGGTCGCCTTGGCGGCGCCCGTGGTGGTAGGGATGATGCTCATGCCGGCGGCCCGGCCCCGGCGCAAGTCCTTGTGCGGAAAATCGAGGATGACCTGGTCGTTGGTGTAGGCGTGGACGGTGAGCATGTAGCCCCGCACCCAGCCAAAGCTCTCGCGCAGCACGTGGACCACGGGGACCAGGCAGTTGGTCGTGCACGACGCGTTGGAAATCAGGTGGTGCGTGGCCGTATCGTACTTCTGGTCGTTCACGCCCATCACGATGGTGATGTCCTCGCCCTTGGCTGGGGCGGAGATGATCACCTTCTTCGCGCCGGCGGTGAAGTGCGCCGAGGCTTTGTCCTTGTCGGTGAAGCGCCCGGTGGATTCCAGCACGATCTGCGCGCCGAGCTCCTTCCAGGGCAGTTTTGCCGGATCTTTCTCGGCCACGACCCTGATGTGCTTCCCGTTGATCAGCAGGTCGTTGCCGTTGACGCCCACGTCGCCTGCGAACTTGCCGTGGACCGAGTCATACTTGAAGAGGTGCGCCAGGGTCTTCGTGTCGGTCAGGTCATTGACCGCGACGATGTCCAGCTCCGCTCTCTGCTCGATCGCGGCCCGGAGGACGAGGCGGCCGATGCGGCCGAAACCGTTGATCGCGACTTTGACGGCCATTCCGTTGCTCCCCGGCGAGGTGGGTGTCGAGGCATTCCGCAGGCCGTAAGAATAACCCGGCTATTCCGGTTTTGGAGCCCTCGCGAAGGTTGCGGCACCGACCCGGGCCGCACCAGCGCCAGCGAGGGCAAGGGCGGCGGCGCCGAGGGTGGCCCCCGTCGTCAGGACATCGTCGATCAGGACGATCCGTCTCCCCTTCACCGTTCGCCGGTCCGCTACC
>DASXPG010000197.1:0-2637 GCA_036493755.1 Gemmatimonadales bacterium | reverse complement strand
AATTCGATCCAGGACGCCGATCGTGAGTCCACGCGCCGCCAGCTCGACCTGGCGACGATCCGCGGGATCATGGGCACCTCGCAGGACGTCACTCTCGAAACGGTGAACCGCCTGGCCGCCATCGCCGCGATCTCGAGCAACCCGGCGATGAGCTTCCAGCTGGAAAACCTGCTCAAGCTCTACGATGAGCGGCGCACCAAGATCGCGGGCCAGGCCGGCCTGCGGGAAACCAACCCCGAAGTGCAGGCCATCGACCAGCGCATCGCGCAGGCATCGCGCGCGCTGGTGGACGCCACCAACGCCACGATCCGCAGCCTCGAGAGCAGCCTCGCCGCGCTCCAGACCGAGATCGGCTCGCAGCGCGCCAAGCTCGCCACCTATCCCGGCAAGCAGAGCGAGTTCGCCCAGCTCGATCTCGAGACCCAGCTCCAGAACGACACCTACAAGTACCTGCTCTCGCAGCTCGAAGCCGCGCGCATCACCGCCGCGACGATTTCGCCGTACGTGCAGATCGTCGAGCCCGCGGCGGGCGCCGGCCGCATCGGCATGGGCCTCAAGCAGAAGGTGATGATCGGCCTCATCATCGGTTTGTTCGTCGCGATTTTGATGGCCTTCTTCCTCGAGTATCTCGACCAGACGATCAAGACCTCGGCCGACGTGGAGCGGGCGCTGGAAGTCCCGGTGCTCGGCCTGATCCCGCTCGAGCCGGTGACGATCAACGGCGGCGGCACCGTCGCCCAGGGCCGCCGGCGGATGAACCTGCCGCTGGTTTCGCTGCTCAGCCCCGATCATCCGGCGAGCGAGGCGTACCGGACGCTGCGGACCAACGTGACCTTCGTGAATGCCGAGCAGAGCGAGCTGCAATGCCTGGTCGTGACCAGCCCCGGACCGGGCGAGGGAAAGAGCACCACCGCCGCCAACCTGGCGATCACGCTGGCGCAACAGGGTTCGAAGACGCTGCTGGTCGACGCCGACCTGCGCCGTCCCCTGGTCCATCGCGCCTTCAACCTGGTGCAGGAGCCGGGGCTCACCGACGTGCTGGTGGGCGGTGCGCAGCTGCGCGAAGCCATCCGGCCTAACGTGGTGCCGAAGCTCGACGTGCTCCCGGCCGGAGCGCTGCCGCCCAATCCCAGCGAGCTGCTGGGCTCGGAGGCCATGTCGCGATTGATGGAGCAGCTTCGCGGCCAGTACGACACCATCATCTTCGATTCGCCGCCGACATTGGCGGTGACCGACGCGACCGTGCTGGGCGCATCGGCCGATGCCGTCATCCTGGTGGTTCGGGCGGGCGAAACCGACGAAGTCGCGGCCCAGCGCGCGCTGCAGCAGCTGCGGCGGGTACAGGCCAAGATCGCGGGGACGGTGCTCAACGGCATGCAGAAGCGCCGCGACCGCTACTACAACTACTACTCCTATTACCGGAGCGACTGGAATCCCGGCAAAGGCGTGATGTCCGCGATCAAATCGCGGATCTCGAACATGCTCTAACCAGGCCCGCTCCCCCAGTTTGCACTCCAGCCCCTGCAGCTTCTTGCGCTGCGGGGGCTGTTTGCCATGGTGATGAGCCGAGTGCTATAGTGTTAACGCCTTGAAAAGCCATCACTTAGCATGGAGAGGGCGTATGGCACCGAGATTGCTTTACTGGGGTGCGAACAACGACACCCTGGAGATCGCAGTGCACAGACGGGCGCTTCGCGCGGGCTTTACCATAATCGAGCTGCTGATGGTCATGGCGATCATCGCCATCATTTCGGCGGTGGCGCTGCCCAAGCTCGATTTCCGGACCTTCAAGGTCGATGCCGCCGCGCGCGGGCTCGCCTCGCAGCTGGCCGCGGCTCAGCGGCAAGCGGTGACCAATCAGTCGAACGTGAACGTGTTGTTCGACACCGTCACCAACGCGATCAAGGTTCACGAAGACGTCAACAACGACAACATCCAGGATCCCACCGAGCGCGTGCGCCGCTATCCGCTGGGCGACGGCGTGGTCTTCGGCGTCGGCAGCACGCCCACCCGCGTCTATACGGGTGGCTCGATCACCTTTACCCGCAAGCAGGGCACGGTGCCCGAGCTGATTTTCCGGCGAGACGGTAGCGCCTCGGAGTCCGGCGCCGCCTACCTGACCTCGCTGAATTCAGCCACCAACGGCCGCACGAAGGACGGACGCTCGATCGAAGTGATCCTGGCTACCGGCCGCGTCGCCTGGTACAAATACGTGGGGACGACATGGGTCAGAAAGTTTTAGCCGTGGCCTCCCGCGAGCGGGGCGTCACCCTCATCGAGATCATCATCGCGATGGTGATCCTCACCGTCGTGCTGCTGGCGATGGGCAGCTTCGCGGTGAACTTCACCAAGACGGTGCGGCAGTCCGACGCGCGCACCATCGCCGTGGAGCTGTGCGACCAGCGGCTCTCGGAGATCCGCGCCTCGCCCAACTACGCGGGACTCATCGCGAACTTTGCCGCGACCGAAAACACCATCACCGGCTTCACCGGCTACTCGCGGGTGACCCAGATCGTGCACACCGGCGGCCCGCGGCCGACGTTCCCCCAGGATTTCCAGACCGTCACCGTTTCGGTGACGGCCCCCGGCATCACGTTGCCGATCAAGAAAACCATCGTCGTGGCGGCCCCATGAAGA
>DASXPG010000196.1:0-1536 GCA_036493755.1 Gemmatimonadales bacterium | reverse complement strand
ATTCCGCGGCGCCGGGACCCAACAGGTCGAGGAGCACGTGGCGGCGCGGTTTCCGTCGGCGCGGATCGCGCGGATGGATGTCGACACCACGACCGGCAAGTGGGCCCACCAGAAAATCCTCGATGCAGTCGCCGCCGGCCGCGTGGACATCCTGGTCGGGACCCAGATGATCGCCAAGGGACTCGATTTCCCCAACGTGACGCTGGTCGGCGTCGTCGATGCGGATGTCGCACTCAACCTTCCGGACTTCCGGGCCGGCGAGCGCACCTTTCAACTGCTGACCCAGGTCGCCGGGCGGGCAGGCCGGGGCCCGAAGGGAGGGCGCGTGCTGGTCCAGACCCGCGAGCCGACGCACCCGGCTATCGCCGCCGCGGCGCGGCATGACGTGGAAGGCTTCGCCAAAGCCACGCTCGCCGAGCGAAAGGATCCGCCCTATCCACCGCACGCCTTCCTGGCCAACGTCGTGGTGAGCGGCGAGCGCGAGAAGGCCGTTGCCGAGGCCGCGCTGGCGCTCGCGGCCTGGCTGAAGCGGCTGGCGGCGGCGCGGCCCGACATCGGCGCCGAGCTGCTGGGACCGGCGCCCTGTCCGATCGAGCGGGTGCGCGGCCGCTGGCGCTGGCACGTGCTGCTCCGAACCACCGAGCCTGCGCCGCTCACCAGGCTGATTGCCTATCTCGCCGAAAAGGCGGAGGTCCCGAGCGGCGTCCGAATTGTCATTGACCGCGATCCAGTGGCGTTGCTCTGACGCTCCCTGTATTATCCGCGTCCATGAACGATCTCTCCGCGCCGCCCCCGCGACCGGCGGACCCGGCGGTGTACGGGGACAACCTGGCGAAAGTGCTCGACGCGATCGCCGAACAGATGCCCCGCGAAGAGGTCGAAGCCGTCTGGTCGTTTCCCGTTGTCCGGCGTGATGGCAAGGAGTACGGCGTGGCGGTCGTGACGCGCAGAGGCGCGTCGGATCGCCACATCGTGTATCGAGTGAAGTACGTACTCGAGCTCAAGGGCCAGGCGCGTGGCTCGGCGAAGATCGACATCGCCGAGACCGCCGAGGCGCCGGCCGACATGCTGCCCCGGGTAATCGATGGTGTCCGCGAGCGGGCCGACGAGGCCGGCGATGCGGACCTGGTGGATCTGTCGTCGTGGAAGCTCGATTCCTCACCTTCCGGTTCGAGGTAGCCGCCCGTGTCTTACGATGTGATGCGTTTCGTTCCCACCAAGGGATTCCTGACGCGCGGCGTGGGTCGGCACAAGGAAAAACTCACCAGCTTCGAGATGGCGCTGCGGGACGCGGGGATCGAGAAGTACAACCTCGTCCGCGTCAGCTCGATCATCCCTCCGCACTGCAAGCTGGTGTCGCGGCAGGAAGGCCTGACCCAGCTGCGGCCGGGGCAGGTGGTCTTCGCGGTGCTGGCGGAGATGGCGACCAATGAGCCGTCGCGGATGGTGGTTGCGTCCATCGGCCTGGCGATTCCTTCGGACCCGCAGCACTACGGTTACATCTCGGAGCATCACACCTACGGGCAGAAGGAACAG
>DASXPG010000195.1:0-4568 GCA_036493755.1 Gemmatimonadales bacterium | reverse complement strand
CCTGGGTGCGATCCAGGCGCTCTCCCAGCTGAGCTACAGCCCCGTTTTCCGGAGCCACGGAAGCTAACCGGGCCACCAAGGTTGCTCAACCGCGCTCGCCGCAATAGGCTCCCTGTCGCCACTTTCCCGCGAGATCCCGATGCGCCGTCTGCCGTTCGCCGCCCTCGTTCTGCTGGCCACCGCCGCGCCCCTCCCGGCCCAGAACCCCTATTCCGGACACCACGGACCCCGCGCCGCCGCTGCCGGCTCCAGCGATCCGCGCCTGCGCGCGATCGTCCGAAGCGCCGACCCCCGGCGCCTCGAAGCCGACGACCGCCAACTCGTCGCCTTCGGGACCCGGCACACGCTGAGCGATACCCTCTCTCCTATCCGCGGCATCGGCGCGGCGCGGCGCTGGATTCACGCTCGCTTCGATTCCCTTTCCGCGGACTGCGGCGGTTGCCTGGACGTTCAGTACGTCGGCGACATGGTCGGTCCGACCGCACGCATTCCAACCGCGACCAACGTCGTGAGCGTGGTCGCGATCCAGCGCGGCAGCTCCGACACCAGCCGCGTGATCGTGATGACCGGCCACTTCGACAGCCGCAACAGCCAGGCGAACAACGCCACCGACTCCGCCCCAGGCGCCAACGACGACGGCTCCGGCACCGTCGCGGTGCTCGAAGCCGCGCGCATCCTGTCGAAGTACAAGTTCGCCGCGACCATCATTTACGCGACCCTCGCCGGCGAAGAGCAGGGCCTCAACGGCGGACAGATCGTCGCCCGCTGGGTCCAGCACAACGGCTGGCGCGTCGAAGGCAATCTCAACAACGACATCGACGGCAACACCAACGGCGGCGACGGGGTGCGGAACGACGACCGCACCATCCGCGTCTTCAGCGACGGCGTCCCGCCCACCGAAACCGACTCGCAGCGGCTGCGCCGCCGCTCGACCGGCGGCGAAGTCGACGGCATCTCGCGCCAGCTCGCCCGCTACGTCCAGCAGATCGGCCGGCAACATCTGGATGGCGCCGACGTCTGGCTGGTCTACCGCCTCGACCGCTTCGGCCGCGGCGGCGATCACCGCGCTTTCGCCGACCTCGGCTTTCCCGCCGTGCGCATCACCGAAGCCCACGAGAACTACACCCGGCAACACCAGACGCCCCGCACCGAACACGACACCCTCTACGGCGACGAGCCCGAAGGAGTGAATTTCCGGTATCTCGCGAAAGTAGCCGCCCTCAACGCCGCCTCGCTCGCATCGCTGGCCTGGGCCCCCGCACCGCCCCGCACGGTGCGCGTGACCGGCGCCGGCCAGTACGCCGCGCAACTCACCTGGCAGGCCCCCGACGATTCGGCCGACGTCGCCAAGTACCGCGTCTACTGGCGCCGTACCGATTCACCTACCTGGGACAATTTCGAAGATGTCGGCCTGAGCACTCGTTATGCAGCGACCGGCAGGGTCATCGACAACTTCTTCTTCGGCGTGGCATCGGTAAGCCGAGAAGGCCACGAGAGCGTGATTGTTTTTCAGGGAGGTAACTAGACAGGAGCCAAGCGTGGTTGGACTCGGGGTCGGGCGTGCCCGGGGGCCATGCCCCTGAGTCCTACCTGACGCGTAGTGCTGTCAGAATGGCCTCGAGACTCGGCCCTTCCAGCAGAAACACGAAGACACCGGTGATCCGCTCGGCCGTGGCTGAATCATCACCCATGAGGAACGCGGTCTCGACCGCCAGCACCGCATCCTGGTCGTGGCCCCGCACCTGGCGGGTCACCGCGTCGCTCTTGTCGATCGCCACCGTCGGCACCGACGGCAACAGGATCTTCCCCATCCACCGCGCCAGCGCATTCAGGAAGCTCGACGCCAGGATGTTGCCCGTCTCCTGAAGTCCCGAGCGTTCCATCGTCCCGTTGATGGTGCTGGTCCCCGCCGGCCGCCGCAGCAGGATGTCGAGCAGCCGCGCCGCGCTCGCCGCGCGCATCACGAAGAGAATCTGGCCGACCAGGTCGCCCAAGACCCGCATCGACACCACCACGACGTCCTCGCCGTCGGTCGACGCCCGCTCCACGATCTGGAGCAGCGGCGCGATCCAGACTTTCGGCACGTCGATCGAAATCCTGGCGCCGGCCAGCTGCGCCAGCGCCGTGGCCGCGTGACCGGCGCCGACGTTGGTGACTTCCCTGAGCAGGTCGGTCTGCATCGGCGTCAGCTTCGGCACGTCGTTCACTCCTCGGCCAGATACGGCAGCTCGATCGTCATGCCGTCCTTCGCGATGACGGTCTCGGCGAACACGGCGCGGGCTTCATCGAGCAGCACCGCCGAGTCCCGGGAGTATCGCGCCGAAAGGTGGGTGAGCGCGAGCCGCTTCACGCCCGCCATCTTCGCCACCTGGGCCGCTTCGGCCGCCGTGGAATGCTGGGTCTCGACGGCGCGCTCCTTCTCTTCGTCGCCGAAGGTGGCTTCGTGGATCAGCAGGTCCGCGCCTAACGAGGCTTCGATGGTCGCCTTGCAGGGCCGGGTATCTCCGGTGTAGACCAGCTTCCGTCCCGGCCGCGCGCCGCCCACGATGGTCTCGGGGGTGATCACCCGGCCGTCGTCCAGGGTGACGGGCTGGCTGCGCTGGAGTTTCCCCCAGAGCGGACCTTCCGGCACGCCCAGCTCGCGGGCGCGATCGGGATTGAATCGCCCGAGCCGATCCTTCTCGACCAGCGCCCAGCCGAGCGCGCCGGAGCCGTGGTCGGCGGCGAAGGCGCGCAGCTCGTAGCCTTCGCGCGCCAGCGCTTCGCCGGGCTCGACTTCGACGATCTCGAACCCGAAGCTGCTGCGCTCCATCCCCATCGTCAGCGCCGCGCCGAGGATGCGCTTCGCGCCTTTGGGGCCGAAGAAGCGCATCGGGTCGGTGCGGCCCTGGAGCCCGAAGGTGCGCACCAGGCCGATGAGACCCAGGTAGTGGTCGGCATGAAAATGGGAGAAGAAAACGTCGGAGAGTCCGAAGCTGGCGCCGTAGCGCATCATCTGCCGCTGGGTGCCTTCACCGCACTCGAAGAGCAGGCTCTCGCCTTCGCGCGTCACGACCAGTCCCGCCACGTTCCGTTCGACGGTGGGCCGCGCCGCCGAAGTGCCCAGAAACAGGACGCTGAGCACGACTAGAAGACGTGAACGTGAATGTACCGGCCCGGGTTCGCCTTGAAGTCCGTCAGCAGCGCGCGCAGCGCCTCGTTGGTGCTCATGAGATTACGCATGACGGTGCTGTCGTTGAGCATCGCCGCCACGGCGCCATGTCCGCCGTTGACCTTCGCCAGAATCGAATCGAGCTGCGCCGACGCGTGCTGCATGGTGCGCGTCAGCGAGTCGGCGTGCACCGTCGCATCGCGCATGCCGGAGATCGCCTGGGTCGCGACGGGACCGTTGGTCGCGGCGAGCTGGTCCACCCGCTGGAGCACGTGACGCAGGTCTTCAAGTGCACCGACCAGCCGGTCGGTCGACACGCTGGCGCCGCTGTTCAGCGTGGTGAGCAGCGTCTGGGTGCTGTGCAGCGTGCTGCGCAGCTCGCGGTTCACCATCGCCGCCGTCGCGCTCACGGTATCGAGCAGCGAATTGCCCTTCTTGCTCAGGGCGTCGGCGATCTCGCCCATGTCCTGCATCCGGCCGCCCGGAATGACCGCCTGGTCCGCGAGAAATCCCGCCGCCGTGCCGGGATTGAATTCGATGTAACGCGCGCCGAAGAAGTCCGACGAAAGGATCCGGGCCTTGGCGTCGGCGTGGGGCCGCTGGTCGCGGCTGATGTCGAGGTACACCGTCACATGGCCGGGGCTGTCGAGGTGGATCTGCTTGACGCGGCCGATCCGCACCCCCGACGTCCGCACCGGGTCCCCTTCCTTGAGGCCCATGACGTCGTCGAAGCTTACGGGCACGATTTCGGCGTGGCCCAGCGTTTTCCCTCGCAGCCACATCATCAGCGCCAGGAACGAGAGGGTTCCCACCACCAGCATGACGCCGACCGAAACCTCGCGGCGGTAGCGCAGCTCCATCTACTGACCCGCCTCTTGCTCGAGCAGCTGGAAGTCGCGTTCCAGGAATTCCCGCACCACTTGATCCTTCGCGTTCACGAACTCCTCCGCCGTGCCGATCTTCCGGATCTTGCCTTTGTCCAGCAGCGCGATCCGGTCGGCGACCTTGAACGACCCGCGCACATCGTGCGACACCACCACGCTGGTGACGTGCAGCTCGTGCTGGAGCTGCTCGATGAGCGCATCCATCGCGTCCGCGTTCACCGGGTCGAGCCCGCTGGTGGGCTCGTCGTACAGAAGGTACTCGGGGCGACCGACGATCGCCCGCGCGATTCCCACCCGCTTGCGCATTCCGCCCGACAGCGCCGCCGGCATCTTGCGGCCGACGTCGGGCGAGAGATTGACCTGCTTCAGCACCTCGGCGATCCGCTGGTCGCTGAACTCGCGGTCCCGATACTGGTCCTCGTCCGAAATGCCGAGATGGATATTCTCGGCTACGCTCATGGAGTCGAAGAGCGCGCCCATCTGGAAGGCGTAGCCGACTTTCTGGCGCAACGCCGTCAGCTGCTTGCGGGTCA
>DASXPG010000194.1:0-2555 GCA_036493755.1 Gemmatimonadales bacterium | reverse complement strand
GAGGCGCTCCAGCACGGCGAGACCGTCGAGGTCGGGCATCATGACGTCGAGCAGCACGACGTCCACCGGGTCCTTGGCGATGACCGCCAGCGCCTCGTGCCCGCCGCCGGCGCTGATCACGCTGTAGCCTTCGCGCTGGAGCCGCCTGCCTAACAAGTCGCGGTTGCCCTCTTCGTCGTCCACCACCAGCACGCGCGCCTTGCCGGCCGCGCCGGCCTGCCCCGTTGCCGATTGGCCATTGCCCGTAGCCGCCTGGGCTTTGGGGACCAGGCGCGCCGCCGCCGCTTCGATCCGATGCAGATCCTCCACGAAGGTCGGCGTGGGCGCTTCGCCGGTGAAGGCGAGCACCGCGCGGACCGCATCCACGATGCGGCGCTGGGGATCCTCGAGCCGGGTGTAGAGACCGGTCAGCTCACCGGGCTCGATCGCGTCGCGCGTGGGCGCCAGCACCAGGCTGATGGCCTTGAGCGCATCGCGGGCAGCCGCCAGCGTCTTCTCCAGCGCCGCGCGCTGCTCCTCGTGGCCTGGGCCGCCCAGATCCTCGAGCAGCATCTCGGCGTAACCCACGATGTGATTGACCGGGGTGCGCAGGTCGTGCCGCAGCGCGGCGACCGGGTTACTGCCGGGAGCGGAGTGGCTCACTTCGTCTCCGGCGGCAGGAGCGCCGCCATCTTGCCTAACAAGCGATCCAGCTCGATCGGCTTGGTGTCGTAGTCGTTGCAGCCGGCCTCCAGCGCCTTATCGCGGTCCCCGGCCATGGCGTGGGCGGTGAGCGCGATGATCGGCACGGTCTGCGTTTCGGGCGCCGCCCGCAGCTGCCGCGTCGCTTCCCAACCGTCGATCTCCGGCAGGCTCATGTCCATCAGGATGAGATCGTACTTGCCGGCGCGGCCCATCTCGACGCCCTTGCGGCCGTCGACGGCCATCTCGACCTCGAATCCCTTCCGCGCCAGGCGGCGCGAGAGCATGTCGCGATTCATCTCGTTGTCTTCGACCAGCAGGATCTTCGGCATCACGCGCCTCTCGCGGGTAATGTCAGGGTAAACGTCGATCCGACGCCGGGCGCGCTCTCGACCGTGACGTCGCCGCCCATCAACTCGCTGAACTTCCGGGTGATCGCCAGCCCGAGCCCGGTGCCGCCGTACCGGCTCGCGGTCGACGCCTCGGCCTGTGAAAACGCCTGGAAAAGCCGGCCCTGCTGCTCCGCCGTCATCCCGATCCCGGTGTCGCGCACCGCGAAACGCACCCGCTCCGCGCCGTTGTCGCCGATGCGCTCGACGCTCAGCGTGATCGTCCCTTTGTCGGTGAACTTCGACGCGTTCGATAGGAGATTGAGCAGCATCTGCATCAGCTTGGTCCGGTCGGTATGCATCTGCCCCGCGCCGGCGACGCCCTCGAGGACGAGCCGGTTGGCGCGACGCTCGACCAGCGGCCCCACCGTGGACGTGACCTGCTCCAGCAGCGGGCCAAGGGCGAAGTCTTCGCAATGGATCTCCATCTTGCCGGCTTCGATCTTCGACAGGTCGAGGATGTCGTTGATCAGCGCGAGCAGCAGCCTCCCCGACGCTTCGATGCGGCCGAGGTCGGGCCCGAGCTGGGCCACGCCGAGGTCGGCGATCTCGTCGCGCAGCAGCTCGCTGTACCCGATGATCGCGTTGAGCGGGGTGCGCAGCTCGTGACTGACGCTGGCGAGGAACTGACTCTTGGCGCGACTGGCTTCCTCGGCCTCCCGGCGGGCCATCAGCAGGGCGGTGATGTCGTGGTAGAGCGCCATCAACCCCACCCGCTTCCCGCCGACGATTACCGGGACGCCAAGCACCTCGACGTCCACCATGGTGCCGGCGCGATGGCGTCGCTGCGAGATGACTTTCACCGGCCGCTGATCCAGCGCCTGCTCGGTGTATCCCACCGCTTCGAGCCGCGTTGCCTCGGTGGTGATGAGATCGTCGAGATTCCGGCCCAGCACCTCGGACTGCGTGTAGCCGTACAGCAGCTCGAAGGCCGGATTGCACGACACCACGTTGTGGCGTTCGTCCAGCGTGACGATCGCAACGGGGTTGTTGTCCACCAGCTCCTGGAAGTACTGGCGCTGGTGCTGCGCGGCGGTGAAGAGGCGCGCATTCTCGATGGCGATGGCGGCCTGGGGGGCAAAGAGGTTGAGGAGGCGAAGATCCTCCTCGCCGAAGCGGCGCAGCGGGTTCTTGTCCATGAACGCCATGGCGCCGACCAGGTGCCCGGCGACCAGCAGCGGCGCCACCATCACCGCGGTGAACTCCACCGTCGCGTACTGCGCCGAGCGTCCCGACCACTCGTGGTAGTTGGGGATGAGCAGCGGCTCGCGGGTGCGGCAGGCGTAGCCCATCGCCCCTTCGCCGAGCTTCATGCGGGTGCCGGTGGTGTCCTTGCCGCCCATCTTGTGGCTGGCGACGATCTCCAGCTCTTCGGTCTGGGGATCGTAGATCGCCAGCTCGCCGTGACTGACGCCTAACAAGCGCGTGGCCCGTTCGAGCACCGCCTGCAGCAGCGTGGCCAGGTCCAGCCGCCCGGCGAGATCG
>DASXPG010000193.1:0-10751 GCA_036493755.1 Gemmatimonadales bacterium | reverse complement strand
ATGCTCAGGGCCGCCGGGCTGCACCTCGTGGCAACCGCCGGCGAGGGACGCGAAGCGGTGGTGGAGATTTCCGCGACCAAGCCCCGGATCGTTCTGACCGATTCCGCCCTGGGAAGTCGGGATACGCTCCGGTTCATCGAGGAAATTCGTACGGCTCATCCACCGGTTCGGATCGTCGTTATGGGATTGCTCCCGGCCGCGGATGGGTTCCTGGACTTCATTCGCGCGGGGGCGTCGGGATTCATCATGCAGGATGCCACGATCGAAGAGTTCGTGACGACGATCGTGTCGGTCGCGGATGGTCGCAGCGTGCTGCCCTCCACCCTGACGGGCATGCTCTTCTCCCACGTCGCCAGCATGGCCGCGGCCAAGGGCCAGCGTGGCATGCGGCGCGCGGCGCGCATGACCGCCCGCGAGCGGGAGGTGACGGCATTGATCGCCGAGGGCCTGAGCAACAAGGAAATCGCCGGGCGGTTGAAGGTGGCCACCTACACGGTTAAGAGTCACGTCCACAACATCCTGGAGAAGCTGGCTCTGCACACCCGGCTCGAGTTGGCCGCCTACGCCCACCATGCCTTCGACCAGCCCAAGGCGCCCCCGAAGTAGCCCGGGGAGTTCGGTTGACGCCTGCGTTTCGCCCGTCTATCTTTCGCTCCGACAACGAAGTAGGGGCCGCATGCGGCTCCTCACCCTCCAGCCCCCTTCGGGGTGGCGCATGGGTCTGTGATGGCGACGCTCCCGCCGCGGCGGGACGATTGCGTTTCGCGGGCTCCGGAGGTTCACGGGGTCCGCGTTTTGTTTGATCATATCAAAGGGGGATCGCCTCATTTTCGAGAGACCGCCACAACCTGACGCAACGAAGAACCGCATGCGGGTGAACCGCATGATCCGTATCAGCCCCGTGCGCGTCATCGCGCCCGACGGCGAACAGATGGGGATTCTGACAGTCGACGAAGCGATCGCGGCCGCCGAAGCACGCGGCCTGGACCTCGTCGAAGTCGCGCCGATGGCGCGGCCCCCGGTGTGCCGAATCATGGATTTCGGGAAGTTCAAGTTCGAGCAGGCCAAGGCCGCTCGGGCGGCCAAGAAGAAGCAGCGCAATATCGAGCTGAAGGAAATCAAGTTTCGCCCGGGGATCGACGAGCACGATTTTCTCTTCAAGACCCGGCATGCACACGAGTTCCTGGCCGAAGGCAACAAGGTGAAGGTGACGATGATGTTCCGGGGACGGCAGATGGCGCACCCCGAGCTGGGCCGGGAAGTGCTGGACCGCGTCGCCGAGCAGCTGGCCGACGTCGGGAAGATCGAGCAGGAAGCCAGGCTCGAGGGCAAGAACATGACCATGCTGATGACGCCGAAATAGGGGAAGCGATGCCGAAGAAGAAGACCAAGAAAGCGGCTACCAAGCGCTTCAAGCTCACCGGACGCGGCAAGGTCCGGCGCGGCAAGGCGTACAAGAGCCACATCCTGACCAAGAAATCGCCCAAGCGCAAGCGCCACCTGCGCAAGAACACGGTGGCCTCGCGCGCGGACAACGTGCGCATCGCGCACCTCTTGTCCGCCTAAGGAGACCGACCATGCCTCGCGTAAAAAGCAACGTCGCGCGACTCAAGAAGAAGAACAAGATCATGGAGGCCGCCAAGGGTAACCGCGGCGGACGCAGCAAGCTCTGGAAGGCGGCGAAGGAAACCGTCGAGCGCGGCTGGGCCTATGCGTACCGGGACCGGCGCACCAAGAAGCGGACCTTCCGGGCCCTCTGGATCACGCGCATCAATGCCGCCGCGCGTATGAACGACCTGTCGTACAACCAGCTGATGAGCGGCCTCAAGAAGGCCGGCGTCGAGGTCAACCGCAAAGTGCTCGCGGACCTCGCCGTTCGTGAGCCCGAGGCGTTCACGAAGCTGGCGGAGCTGGCCAAGGGCGCAGCTTAGCGTATGAGCGGCGCGTCGGCGGACCTCGTCGCCGCGCTCGCCACCCTGGAAACAGAAGCGGAAGCCCGGATCGGTTCCGCCGGCGGGCGCGATGCGCTCCAGGAATTGCGGACCGAATACCTGGGCCGCAAGGCGGGACGTCTCACCTCCCTCCTCAAGCAGCTGCCGGGACTCGAGCCGGAGGCGCGCCGCGCCGCCGGCACCCGCGCCAACGCCGCCAAGGCCGCGATCGAATCGCTCCTCGAGGCCGCCGAGAGCAAGCTCGGGGCGCAGGATTCCTCGAGCCGCAGCACCGACCTGACCATGCCGCCGCGCACCAGCTGGCGCGGCGCGATCCATCCCATCACGCTGGCCATGGACAAGGTCAGCGCGATCTTCCGCGAGCTCGGCTTCACCCGGTACGTCGGGCCCGAGGCTGAAACCGAGTGGCACAATTTCGGCGCGCTGAATTTTCCCCCCGAGCACCCCGCGCTCGACATGCACGACACTCTGTACCTGGGTGACGGCACGCTGCTGCGCACCCACACCTCGCCGCTGCAGATTCGCGCCATGCTGGCCTACCAGCCGCCGATCCGGATCCTTTGCCCGGGGATGTGCTACCGGAAGGATCCCTTCGACGCCTCGCACGCGCCGGCCTTTCCGCAGATCGAAGGCCTCGCGGTGGATGAAGGGATCACCTTCGTCGACCTCAAGGCGACGCTGACCTTCTTCGCCCAGCGTTTCTTCCGGCAGGGAACCAAGGTCCGCTTCCGTCCGTCCTTCTTCCCGTTCACCGAGCCTTCGGCGGAGATGGACGTGGAGTGCCAGATCTGCCATGGCGCCGGCTGCGCGACCTGCAAGCAGAGCGGCTGGGCCGAGATGCTGGGGTGCGGGATGGTCGATCCCGCGGTCTTCGAGGCGGTCGGCCTCGATCCGGAGCGCTACACCGGCTGGGCCTTCGGCATGGGCCCGGGCCGCATGGCGCAGCAGCTCTACGGCATCGACGACATGCGGCTCGAGTACGAGGCCGATGTGCGCCTCTCCGCCCAGTTCGTGGACGCCGGATGAAGGCGTCGCTGCGCTGGCTGTCGGACCTGCTAGGCACGCCGCTCGATCCGGCCGAGACGCGCGACCGCATCGCGATGCTGGGCGCGCCCGTCGACGCCATGGAGTCGCTCCACGCCGATCTCGGTGGCGTCGTAGTCGGGCTGGTGGTCGAGTGCGGCCGGCATCCCAACGCCGACCGGCTGTCGCTCACCCGCGTCGACGCCGGTACCGGTGAGATACTTTCGGTGGTCTGCGGCGCGCCTAACGTCGCGCAAGGGAAGAAATATCCCTTCGCGCCGGTCGGCACCGTGCTGCCTGGTGGGCTGAAGCTCGAGCGGCGCAAGATCCGGGGCGAGACCAGCGAGGGGATGCTCTGCTCGGCGCGCGAGCTGGGACTCGGCACCGATGGTGACGGCATCCTCGAGCTGACCACCGACGCCGCGCCCGGTGCCCGTTTCCTCGACGTGATGCCGATAGCCGATACCCGCTACGAGATCGACGTCACCGCCAACCGTCCCGATTTACTGAGCCACGAGGGACTGGCCCGGGACCTCGGCGTCGTGCTGCGGAAGAGTTACCGCCTGCCGGTCATCCCCGGCGCCGGCGAGCCGCCGCGCGTTCCGCGGGCCAACGGCGCCAGCGGCGAGGCCTCCGGCGTGCGGATTACCATAGAGGACGGCGCCTCCTGTCCGCGCTACACGGCGGCGGTGATTCGCGGCGCCAGGATCGGTCCGTCGCCCGACTGGCTGAAGAGCCGGCTCGCGGCTCTCGGCTCACGGTCCATCAACAACGTGGTCGACGCCACGAACTATCTCATGTTCGAGAGCGGCCAGCCGTTGCACGCTTTCGACCTGGCCCATGTCCGCGGCTCGGCGATCATCGTGCGGAAGGCGAAGCCAGGCGAGAAGCTCACCACGCTCGATGGCCAGCCACGCACGCTGACGCCAGAGATGTGCATCATCGCCGATGCCGAGGGTGCGACGGGTCTCGCCGGTGTGATGGGCGGCGCCGGCAGCGAAATCAGCGAGGCCACGACCGACATTCTCCTCGAATGCGCCTATTTCGATCCCAAGGCGACGCGGCGGTTGCGCCGCGCCCTTGGCATGAACACCGACGCCTCGTACCGCTTCGAACGCGGCGCGGACTACGATGCCACGGCGATGCGGCTCGCCCGTGCGGCGCAATTGATTGTCGCGGTCGCGGGAGGGCGGATCGAAGGGGCGGTGGATGTCTACCCGCAGCCCATCGCGCCGCGCACCATTTTCCTGCGCGACGCGCGGCTCGCCCAGGTGCTGGGAGTGACGGTCTCGCGCGGCGACGTCGAGCGGGTGCTGACGGCGGCGGGATGCGTCGTCGGACCGAAGGCGGATCGGTGCGCGGTGCAGGTGCCGGCGTGGCGCCCCGATCTGGAGCGCGAGATCGATCTCGTCGAAGAGGTCGCCCGGCTCGTCGGCTACGACCGTTTCCCGGATCAGATGCGGCCCTATCGACCCGGCACGGTCCCGGACGCCGGCGCCGAGCAGCTGGGCGACCGGCTCCGCCTCGTGCTCACCGGACTCGGCCTGCATGAAGCGATCACGATCCCGCTGGGGCCGAAGATCAGCGAAGCCCAGCCGCCGGTGCTCAATCCGCTGAGCCAGGAAGAGGCGTATCTGCGCCACGAGCTTCTGCCCGGCCTGGTGCGGCGCGCCGAGCACAATTGGCGCCAGATGACGCGCGACGTGCGCCTCTTCGAAATCGGCCATGTCTTCAACAACAGCGGCAAGCGGAAAGAGGAGGGCGGCGGGAGAACCTACCTGCTTCCCCTGGAAGAGAATCATGTCGCCGGCGTGATCACCGGCGCACGCCGTCCGCCCCATTGGAGCGACAGCGCGCCCCCCGACGCCGACCTTTTCGACATCAAGGGCGTGGTGGATGCGGTGCTCGCGCTGGCCGCGCCGGGCGCAACGGCGGAGCCGGCGGTCCTCGAGGGGACATCGGGAAACGGCGCCACCTGGATGATCCGCGACGGCGACGCCATTATCGGTCGCGCCCAGGAGCTGGCCGCCGACCGGCCGGCATGGGCGGCGCCGCTGCTGGGGTTCGAGCTGCTGCTGCGCGAGGGAGTGCAACCGACGGTTCCTCGTTATGCGCCGGTGCCGGCCTGGCCTCCGGTGCAGCGGGACGTCGCGCTGATCATGGCGGCGAATGTCCGCGCCGCCGACATCGAGGCGACGCTGCGGGAATCGGCGGGGAAATTGCTCGAGCGACTCTGGATCTTCGATGAATACCGCGGCGCGCCGCTGGGGGCGGGAGAACGCAGCGTCGCATGGCGCCTGGTCTTCCGCGCGCCGGACCGGACGCTGCGCGACGAAGAAGTGGACAAGGCCATCGGGCGAGCGATCAAATCCGTGGAGGAGCGGCATGGCGTCCGGCGCCGAGAGGCCTGATCTCGAGGCGCTGCGCGAGCTCGACGAGGTGCTGCGGCACCTCGAGGCGGAGCTTGCCGGCTGGCGTCGCCGCGCCCTGAGCGCCGAGACGCGCCTCGCGGAATCGGGTGAGGGGAGCGGCTCGCCGCGTTCGAAGGATCTCGAAGATGAAAACCGCGTGCTCCAGCAGCGGCTGGTGAATGCCCGGGGACGGGTGGGCGACCTGCTCGACCGGCTGCGTTTCCTGGAGCAGCAGACGGACCATGGGGAGAATGGACAATGAACAAGAAACACGCCGTCAAAGTCACCATCGTGGACGAGGAGTACACCGTCCGCTCCGAGCTCGACCCCGACTATACCCGGCTCGTGGCCGCCCACGTGGACCAGGCCATCCGCCGCGTGCTGCACGCCGGTCCCATGGTCGAGACCCACAAGGCGGCGATTCTCGCGGCGCTGGCCATCACCGACGAGCTCTTCGAGTCACGCAAACAGCAGGCCGAAATGGCAGCGCGCCTCCGCGGAATGTCGGCCGATCTCGCCCGGCTGCTGCCGCCGCAGAAGCGCCAGAGCGTCGGAGCCTGATCAAAGGGCCACAGCGACCCATCTGATTGTGCTTGAAGGGCTTGTGGCATCTCGATGTAGCGGCGTAAGTTAGGTCACTCAATTCGCGTACCTTCATCACTCGAGGCGGGCGCCCGCCGGAGTGGTTATATGGAAAACCAAGCAGTTCTCGTCGGGCTCGGCGTAGCGGCCGTGGCCGGACTGACGTTCTTCTTTATCGGTCGGATGCTGGAGCGACGGGTCGCCATAAAATCGCGCCTGACCGCTACCGACATCGCCGACCGCCTGCTCGCGGACGCCCGCAAGGATGCCGAGGCGTTTCGCCAGACTCTCGTCACATCCGGCAAGGATGAGCTCTCCAAAGCCCGCGAGATCTGGGAGGCCGAGGCGTTGCGCCGGCGCGAGGAAGTCACGCGCTCGGAACGCCGCCTCGAGGATCGCGACAAGCAGCTCGAGCGGAAGGTCGAGGTCGCCGAGCGGCGGGAGCGCGAGCTGGAGACCAAGCTCGCCGCCGTGACCGCCGTGGAAACCCGGGTCGGGGCACAGGAACAGGAGCTGCGGCAGCTCACCCTCGAGCATCATCGCCGTCTCGAGGCCCTCGCCGGTCTCAGCGCCGCCGACGCGCGCAAGGAGCTGCTGCGCAGCGTCGAGGACGAGGCCAAGGCCGAAGCGGCCAACCTGGTGCGCACCCTGAAGGACCAGGCCCGCCGCGACGCAGACAAGGAAGCGAAGATGATCCTGGCGATCGCCATCCAGCGGATCGCCGCCGAGCAGACCTCCGAGAGCACCATCGCCGCCGTCACGCTGCCTAACGATGAGATGAAGGGCCGGATCATCGGCCGCGAAGGCCGGAACATCCGCGCCTTCGAGCAAGCTACCGGCGTGGACGTCGTCATCGACGACACGCCCGATGCGGTGACCGTCTCCTGCTTCGATCCGGTGCGGCGCGAAGTCGCGCGGCTGGCGCTGGAGCGCTTGATCAGCGACGGCCGCATCCATCCGTCGCGGATCGAGGAAGTGGTCAAGAAGGCCCAGGCCGATGTCGATACCCAGATCCAGGAAGCCGGGGAGCAGGCGGCCTACGACGTCGGCGTCCACGGCCTGCATCCCGAGCTGATCAAACTGGTCGGCCGGATGAAGTTCCGGACCAGCTACGGGCAGAATCTCCTCAAGCATGTGAAGGAAGTCTGCTGGCTCGCCGGGATCATGGCCGCCGAGCTCAAGCTCGATGCCGTGAAGGCCCGGCGCGGCGCGCTGCTCCACGACATCGGCAAGGTGCTGACCCATGAGCACGAGGGGACCCACGTCCAGCTCGGCGTCGAGATGGCGAAGAAGTACGGCGAAGATGCGCTGATCATCAATTGCATCGAAGCCCATCACGACGACGTGCCGCACCAGAGCGCCATCTCCGTGATCGTGCAGGCCGCCGACAGCGCTTCGGGATCGCGTCCCGGCGCCCGGCGCGAGGCTTTCGAGAGCTACGTGAAGCGGCTGGCGCGGCTGGAAGAGATCGCCACGGGATTCCCGGGCGTCGAGAAATCCTTCGCCATCCAGGCGGGACGTGAAGTGCGCGTGATCGTCACCCCCGAGTCGGTGGACGACGCGCGGATGGGCGAGCTGTCGGAACAGATCGCGAAGAAGATCGAGTCGGAGCTGCAGTACCCGGGACAGATTCGCGTAGTGGTCATCAGGGAAACAAGGGCGGTGGGGGTGGCGAAGTGAGCCCGGGAACGGGGAACGGGGAACGGGGAACGTGACGGCACGAATCATCGACGGGAACGCGATCGGCAAGTCCATTCGCGAGGAGCTCAAGAGCGAGGTCGCCGCGCTGGCGGCGAAAGGGATACGGCCTGGGCTGACGGTCGTCATCGTCGGCGAGGATCCCGCGAGCCAGGTCTATGTCCGCATGAAGGGCAAGGCCGCCGACGAGCTGGGGATGAAGTCCGACACCATCCGGCTCCCCGCGACAACGACCGAGGCGGAGCTGCTCGCGCTGGTGGACAAGCTGAACGCCGACCGCAGCGTCCACGGCATCCTGGTCCAGTCGCCGCTCCCCAAGCACATGAACTTCGACAAGGTCGTGAACCGGATGAGTCCGGCGAAGGACGTGGACGGCTTTCATCCGGCCAACGTCGGGCGCGTGGTGCGCGGCGATCGCGAGGCCTTCCGGCCCTGCACGCCGGCTGGCGTGATCGAGTTGCTGCTGCGCAGCGGCGCCGAAACGAAGGGTGCTCACGCCGTGGTGGTGGGCCGATCGATGATCGTGGGACGGCCGGTCGCCAACATGCTGCTGCAGGATGTGCCGGGCGGCAACGCGACGGTGACGATCTGCCACACCAAGACGAGAGATCTGCCGAGCTACACGCGCAACGCCGATATCCTCGTCGTCGCCGCGGGCCGGCCGGAGGTCGTGGGCGGCGACATGATCAAGCCCGGCGCGACGGTGATCGACGTCGGCGTGAATCGTGTGGATGATGCGTCGGAGAAGGGTTACCACCTTGCCGGCGATGTGAATTTCAAGGAAGCCAGCGAGGTCGCCGGTGCCATCACCCCGGTCCCCGGCGGCGTCGGCCCGATGACCATCGCGATGCTCATGAAGAACACCGTGCAGGCAGCGCGGCTGGCGTCGGAAGCGGCGTGAACCTCGAGCTTGGACTCGAGGCGGCGGCGCCTGAGGACAAGGCATACAGTGTCACCGACCTGGTCATGGCGCTCCGCAATCGCATCAACGAGCTGCCGCCGCTCTGGGTCGAAGGCGAGGTTTCGGGCTTCAAGAAGTATCCCTCGGGCCACTGGTATTTCACGCTGAAGGATGTTCGCGCGGCCATCAGCTGCGTGATCTGGGCGGATGACGCTCGCAAACTGCGTGAGCCGCCCGAAGAGGGGCTGAAGGTGTACGCGCACGGGCGCTTGTCGATTCACGTGGAGCGTGGCAGCATCCAGTTCGCGATCAAGCAGCTGTTGCCGCGCACCGAGGGCGGGTTTCACGCCGTCAAACGCGCGCGCACCCTCGCGGCCATCGAAAAAGACGGACTCCTCGATCCCGCCCGCAAGCGCCCGCTGCCGGCCTTCCCCTCGCGCATCGGCGTCGTCACCAGCGCCGAGGGGGCGGCGTGGAAGGACATCTGCGCCGTCGTGACGCGGCGCTGGCCCTGCTGCGAGCTGTTCCTCGTCCGCGCCCTGGTGCAGGGCGATGGCGCGCCGCGCGCGATCATCCGCGCCATCGACATCGCCAATCGTTTCGGCTCTCTCGACGTCCTGATCGTGGGGCGGGGCGGTGGATCGAAGGAGGACTTGTCGGCCTTCGATGAGGAATCGGTGGTGCGCGCCGTGGCCGCGTCGCAGGTCCCGACCATCAGTGCGGTGGGACACGAGACCGACGTCAGCCTCACCGACCTGGTGGCCGATCTGCGCGCGCCGACGCCGTCGGTGGCCGCCGAGAAGGCGACGCCCGATCGCGCCGACCTGCGGCAGCGGCTGATCGGACTTGGCGCGCATCTGAGTCATGCCGCGGCGGGCAAGGTGGAGTCGGCATCGCTGCGGCTGCGCGCCGTCCACAGCCGTATGGATGGCGCCGCGACCCGGCGAATCCAGAACGGTCATCATCGCCTCGATGAGGCATGGCTGCGGATGACCGCGTCGTGCGATACCCGCGTCGCCAGCGGCAATGCCCTCGCCGACCGGCTCGGCGCGTCGCTCGACGCATTGTCGCCGCTCAAGGTGCTCGAGCGCGGCTACAGTGTCGCCCGAGATGAGTCTGGGCGCGTACTGCGCCGCGTCGAGGAGTTCGCCGCGGGCCGTTCGTTCCGCCTGCGCGTCACCGATGGTGAGGTGCGGGCCGAGGTGTCGCCGTGAGCAAGACCGGCTCCCCCGTCCCGCCGTCCCCCGGTCCCTCGTCACTTCAGGCCGATCTGGCTCGGCTCGAGGAGATCGTTCGCGTCCTCGAGCAGGAAGATCTCGACCTCGATCGCGCGCTCGCGCTCTTTGAAGAAGGGATCGGGCGGCTCCGCGAAGCGCGCCGCCGCCTTGGCGATGCCGAGGTGCGCCTCAAGCAGCTGCGCGAAGGCAACGACGGCAACGTGCATGCCTCCGATATCGGCTGACGTAGCTCCAGACGTCGACCGGTTCCTGATCCGCGCCCGCGGGGCATGTGACCAGGCGCTCGAAGCCACTCTGGCGGATCTCGCACCCGATGTTCCCGAAGGATTGCGCGCCGCCGTTGGCTACGCGGTGCTCGGGTCGGGAAAGCGGTTCCGCCCCGCGCTGGTGATGGCGGCGTACGAAACCGCGGGCGGCAGCGATACCGCGATTGCCGATATCGCCGCCGCGGTCGAAATCGTTCACGCCTACTCGCTGGTTCACGACGATCTCCCCTGCATGGACAATGACGACCTGCGCCGCGGACGCCCGACGCTGCATCGCGCGATGGGCGTGCGTACCGCGACGGTCGCCGGCTTCGCCATGGTCCCGGTCGCGGCTGCGGCGCTGGCGCGCGGCGCCGGGCGGCTCGGTCTTTCCAGCGAGACGCTGCGCGACCTCGCCGGAGTGCTCTTTCGTGCCGCGGGCGGGGGCGGGATGATCGGCGGGCAGGTGATGGATCTGCTGGTCGGCGGCCAGGATGTGAGCCTGGATTTTATGGCGGATCTCGAGAGCCGCAAGACCGGTGCGCTGATCGCCGCGTCGGTCGAAATCGGCGCGATCGCCGCCGGCGCGACGCTGCGTGCCCGGCAGGCCTGCCGCGCGTACGGTGAGGACGTCGGCCTGGCGTTCCAGATCGCCGACGACGTGCTCGACGTCACCGCAACGACGAGCGAGCTGGGGAAAA
>DASXPG010000192.1:0-11469 GCA_036493755.1 Gemmatimonadales bacterium | reverse complement strand
CCAGCCGCTATCCCGAGGCCGTGGCGCGGCTCGATGCGCTGGTCGATCAGCGCCCCGGCGAGGTGCTCCAGGAGGCCATCGGGCGCTTCCTCGAGCGGGTGGCGCTGTCGGCTTCGAAGGATGTGGACGTCGAGTCGCATCGCGTGAATCTTCTGACGCTGCACTCGACCAAGGGGCTGGAATTCTCCCGGGTGTATATCGTTGGGGTCGAAGACGAGCAGATGCCGGGGTGGGTCGCCAAAGACGACGACCCCGAATTCGCCAAACAGGAATCGCGCCGGCTGCTCTACGTGGGGATGACCCGCGCCCGCGAGCGGCTGGTGCTGACGCGGGTGGATCGCCGTAACGGGAAACCGGGCGGCGGCAGCGCGTTCCTCGACGAGATGGGCGTGGTGCCGGAACGGCTCGAGGCGGTAGTCGCCAGCTAATCGGAGGGCACGTGCTTGCAACGAGGGTAAGGCAGAAAGACAGCGTTTTCTACTTCGCCGCCTATCCGGCGTCCGACGTCCTGGAGAAGGTGCGGTTCATCAGCCGCTACTACGGCGAGGGCGACCAGATCACGCCCGAACAACCGGACGACGAGGACGAGATCGCCGAGTTCATCACCCGCATCGAAAAGACCGAAAAGGCGTTCCAGCGCTCGCTGTCGCGCGCCAAGGTCAAGGCGATCAAGAATTTCTACGAGACCGCGGTGAGCCAGCCGCCGATTCCCGGCGCGGTGCTGCTCTTCACCCCCGAAGTCCTGCGCTTCGACGCCGTGAACGGCCACGACAGCATCGGCAACCTGCGCGAGCCGACCGACAAGTATCTGGTCATCGACGGCCAGCACCGCCTTGCCGCGCTGCATTTCTATCACAAGGAGCGGCCCGCCGAGGCGTCGTCGCTCAACGTGCCCTGCGTGATCTTCGACGGCAAGAGCGAGGATTTCGCCGCCGAGATGTTCGTGATCATCAACTCGACGCCGACCCGCATCAACAAGAGCCACCTCGTGGATCTCTACGAGCGGGTGTCCTGGGCGTCGCTCGACAAGAAGTTCGCGTCGCGGGTGGTGCAGCTCCTGTACGGCGAGGGTGACAGCCCGCTGCGCTACCGGATCAACCGCCTCGGCGGCCGCAGCCGCCAGGAAAAATGGATCCTCCAGGCCGAGCTGTTCAACGAAGTCCATCGCTGGGTGTCGGCCGCGTGGCGGCGGATCGAGAAGGAAGGCACCGACCAGCGGCATGCCGAGAAGTTTTACCGGGTGATGCGCGACTTCCTCAAGGCCGGCGAGCGGGTCTTCGGCGACGCCTGGGGCAATCCGTCGTACTACGTCACCAATTCGGTGACCCTGAAGGCGATGATCCGGGTCTGCGCCGGCCTCGCCGCCGAGGACGCCGATCCGGAAGAAGGACGCGTCAAGCGCTGGGAGGGGCGGCTCGCCCCCTGGTCGGACATCAAGACGTTGTTCCGGGCGCAGGGGTTCTATGAGCGGTTCGCCGCCAAGGGCCAGGTGGAGCGGGTGGCGAAGGTCCAGCGCGAGCTGGCCCGAGCCGCCGACATCGAGCTGATCGCCGGCGTCGGCCGCAAGAAACGTTAGGCAGATCGTGAAAGCGATCCGCGTCAACGTGCCCGGCGGCCTCGAAGTCCTGAAGCACGAAGAGGTCCAGACGCCCGAGCCCGCCCCGGGGCAGGTGCAGGTCAAGGTCGAGGCGGTGGGCGTGAATTTCATCGACGTCTACCAGCGCACCGGTTTCTACAAGGTCCCGCTGCCCCTTACCCTCGGCCAGGAAGGCGCGGGCATCGTCCAGAAAACCGGCACCGGCGTGAAGGGCCTCAAGCAGGGCGATCGTGTCGCCTGGGCGGGCGCGATGGGCTCGTACGCCGAATATCTGTGCATCGCCGCCGACCGCCTGGTCCCGATTCCAGCCGACATCAGCACCCAGGATGCGGCTGCCGCGATGCTCCAGGGGATGACGGCGCATTATCTCGCCTGCTCGACCTATCCTCTGAAACCGGGCGACGTCTGCCTGGTTCACGCCGCGGCGGGCGGTGTGGGCGGGCTGCTCATTCAGATCGCGCTGATGCGTGGCGCGCGGGTCATCGCGACGGTCGGCAGTGAAGTGAAGGTCAAGCTGGTGCGCGAGTACGGCATCGACGACGTCATCCAGTACCGCAAGGCCGACGTCGCAGCGGAGGTGCGCAAACTCACCGGCGGAAAACTCTGCAACGTGGTCTACGACGGCGTGGGCCGCGACACCTGGCAGTCGAGTCTCGCCAGTACCGCGCCGCGCGGGCTGCTCTGTCTTTTCGGCCAGGCGAGCGGCGGCATCGGCACGATCGATCCCCTGGTGCTGTCGGATGGCTCGAAGTACATGACCCGCGCCAAGCTCGCCGACTACATCACGACGCCGGAAGAGCTCGCCGCCCGGGCGGGGCAGGTGCTGGGCTGGATAGGTGCCGGAAAACTGAAGCTGCGGATCTACCAGACGTACCCGCTCAAGGATGCCGCGGACGCCCACCGCGACCTCGAGAGCGGTACGACGAGCGGAAAGCTCATCCTGCTGCCTGGCTGAAGCGGTCGAGAAATTCCCGCTCGCTGTGGGTGAGCGATCCCGTCCCCAGCGAATCGATCTTGGCGATGACGCGCTCGTATTCCTCGCGATTCACCGGGTGCAGCGCCGATGCATTGATCTTTCGCCAGCGATCCATGCTGTCGCCGCTCTTCGTGATCCTCGGCGCCGTCTTTTTCCGCCACGAGGCCTGTGCCATCGCCGGCTTCCGGGAGAGGTACTTCAGGTAGATCCACGCGCCCGCGAATCCTCCCAGGTGCGCGAAGTGAGCGATGTTGTCGCCGCTCCGCAGCAGCACCAGCTGGCCGACGGTCATCATCACGATCAGCCACCGCGCCTCGATCGGGAGAATCCCCCAGATCAGGATTTCCTGCCGGGGCCAGAACCAGGCGAATCCCAGCATCACCCCGAAGACCGCGCCCGACGCGCCGACGATCGGTGCCGGCGAGGTCAGGACTGACAGGATGGCACCCGAAATCCCGGCGATCAGGTACAGCGTCAGGAAGCGGCGACCGCCGATCCGCGCCTCGACGGGAGGACCGAAGAAGTAGAGGCCCACCATGTTGAAGAGGATGTGCGTGATCCCCGGCGCGTGGACGAACATGTACGTAATGGCAGTCCACGGCATGTATGGCAGGTACCGCGGCTGGAGCGCGAGGTAGTTGCCGAGATCGGGCTGCACCATGAGCACCAGGTGCACCAGCGCGTTCAGGGTAATCAGGATCAAGACCCACGGGGTCATGAACATCATGCTCGCCTCACCTCAGAAGCCTAGCCCGGCTGCGGTGCCTTCGGTAGTTTTCAGGCTTCCCATGACAACCTCGGCCGCAGCTCCGACGTCCCGGGAATCCCGGGACTCTGTTGTTATCCGGTTCGCCGGCGATTCCGGCGACGGCATGCAGGTGACGGGCGCCCAATTTACCGTGGAAACCGCCCTCGCCGGCAACGATCTGACGACCTTCCCCGACTTCCCGGCAGAGATACGCGCACCCACCGGGACGACGTTCGGGGTTTCCGCGTTTCAGATCCATTTCGGCTCGACCGACGTGCTCACTCCCGGCGACGAGCTGGACGTGCTGGTGGCCATGAATCCGGCCGCCCTGACGACCAACCTGCAGGATCTGCGCGACGGGGGGCTGGTGGTGGTGGACACCGGTGCCTTCAGCGAGCGCAATCTCCAGAAGGCCGGTTACAAGGCCAATCCGCTCGACGACAATTCCCTGGCCAAGTACCAGGTGCTGAAGCTCGACATCACCAAGCAGGCGATGGAAGCGGCCAAGCCGTTCGGCCTGGGCCAGAAGGAAGCGCTCCGGACCCGCAACATGTGGGCGCTGGGTCTGATGCTGTGGATGTACGGTCGCGACCGCCAGGCGACGATCGACGGCATCATGCGCAAGTTCGCCAAGCGGCCCGAGATCGCCGAGTCCAACGTCGCGGTGCTGAATGCCGGCCACGCCTTCGGCGAGACGGCGGAGCTGTCGCGCGAGGTTCACTCGTACGTGGTGGCGAAGGCGCCGGTGAAGCCCGGTCTCTATCGCACCATCAGCGGCGCCGACGCGATCGCGTACGGCCTGCTCGCCGGAAAGCAGGCGGCGGGAATCGACAAGCTGGTGTACTGCGGCTACCCGATCACGCCGGCGTCGTCGATGCTGCACGCCCTCGCGAACATGAAGCCTTACGGCGTCATCACCTTCCAGGCCGAGGACGAGATCGCGGCGATCTGCGCGGCGATCGGCGCATCCTGGGCCGGCTCGTTAGGCGTGACCGCCAGCTCCGGTCCCGGCGTCGCGCTCAAGGGCGAGGCGCTGGGTCTCGCCATCGGCACCGAGTTGCCGCTGGTGCTGGTCAACGTGCAGCGCGCCGGTCCGTCGACGGGCATGCCGACCAAGACCGAACAATCGGATCTCTACCAGGCCGTCTACGGCCGCAACGCCGACGCGCCGCTTCCGGTTATCGCCGCGGCGACGCCGGCCGACTGCTTCGACACCGCGATCGAGGCGGTGCGCCTGGCGGTGACCTACATGACGCCGGTCATCCTGCTGAGCGACGGATTCCTGGCCAATGCCGCCGAGCCGTGGCTGGTGCCCGATGTGGACGCGCTGCCGAAGTTCAAGGTCAGCTTCCGCACGGATCCCGAGGGTTTCCATCCCTTCCTGCGCGATGAGAAGACGCTGGCGCGGGTGTGGGCGGTTCCGGGGACGCCGGGGCTCGAGCATCGCATCGGCGGAATCGAGCGGGCTTTTGAATCGGGCCACATCTCCTACGATCCCGAGAACCACCAGAAGATGACCGATGTGCGCGCCGCCAAGGTCGCGGGAATCGCCAACGACATTCCGCTGCAGCAGGTGGCGCTCGGTCCCAGCCGCGGCAAGCTCGCGGTGGTGGGCTGGGGCTCGACCTTCGGGCCGATCCAGCAGGGCGTGAAGGAAGCGCGCGCCGCCGGCTACGACGTGTCGCACATCCATCTGCGTTACATGAATCCGTACCCGCGCAATCTCGGCGATCTGCTCAAGGGATTCGAGAAGATCCTGGTGCCGGAGATGAACAACGGGCAGCTCGTCACTATGCTGCGCAGCACCTACCTGGTGCCCGCCGAAGGCCTCAACAAAGTGACCGGCAAGCCCTTCAAGAGCTCGGAGATCCTGGACGCGATTCGCTCCAGGCTGGAGGCAATATGACCACCGCATTGACCGCGAAAGATTTCGCATCCGACCAGGAAGTCCGCTGGTGCCCGGGGTGCGGCGACTACGCCATCCTCAAGGCCGTGCACAAGACGCTGGCCGAGCTGGGTGTGTCGAAGGAGAAGACGGTGTTCGTGTCGGGGATCGGGTGCAGCTCGCGCTTCCCGTATTACATGAGCACCTACGGATTCCACACCATCCATGGCCGCGCGCCGGCGATCGCGACCGGGGTGAAACTCGCGAATCCGGAGCTCGACGTGTGGGTGATCACCGGCGACGGGGACGCGCTGTCGATCGGCGGAAACCATACGATGCACGTGCTGCGCCGCAATGTGGATCTCAAGGTGATCCTCTTCAACAACGAGATCTACGGGCTCACCAAGGGCCAGTACTCGCCGACCTCGCGCCGCGGGACCAAGTCGCCGTCGACGCCGATGGGCTCGGTGGACAATCCGGTCAGCGCCTGTGAATTCGCGCTGGGCGCCGGCGCGCGCTTCGTCGCGCGATCGACCGACATGGCGATGCCGCACCTCGTGAGCGTGCTCAAACGCGCCCACGCGCATCGCGGCGCGTCGTTCATCGAAGTGTTCCAGAATTGCGTCGTTTTCAATGACGGCGTCTTCGACAGCTTCACCCAGAAGGACGTCGCCGCCGACAACCAGCTGCACCTGGAGCACGGGCTGCCGCTCGTCTTCGGCAAGAGTCGCGAGAAGGGCCTTCGGCTCAAGCCGGGAAAGCTGGAGCTCGAGGTGGTGACGATCGGGCAGGACGGCGTCACGTTGGATGACATCATGGTCCACGACGAGAAGAACTTCGTCATGGCGCAGATGCTGGCGCACCTCGAGGGACCGGAATTCCCGGTGGCCATCGGCGTGCTGTACTGCAATCCGATCGAGAGTTACGACTCGCAGGTGTACGCGCAGGTCAAGGCGGCCGGCCCGGCAAAGAGCGATCTCAACGCTCTCCTGCGGCAGGGACGGACCTGGAAGGCTGAGTAAGGGCGGCAGCAGGCAGCGCGACCTTCTCGACGTCGTTGACCCTCTGGACGTCGACCTTGATGATGCCGTCGGGCTGGTTGCGGTCGATGATGTTCACGAACTTCGCGCCCCACACGATCTCGTCCCACTTGTAGCTGGTCCTGATGTGCACCGTCTGGCCGCTGGTTTCTTCGAAGGCGGTCAGGCGGACCAGGAATTCCGCCTCGCTCAATCGCATCTCTTCTTCGGTCACGCCCCAGAGCGGACTCGACTCGTCGATCGGGTGGACGATGGTCCAGGAGAGCGGGAAGAGCGAGATCGACTGGCGCTCGAGCGTCAGATTGTCGAAGAGCCGGTTGCCCGGTGAGCGGAGGTCGAGCCTGGCCACCGCGACTTCCGCCGCGACTTCGTACAACTCGGCGTCGCGCGCGTTGACCAGGCGGAACATGAAGGCGCTGAAACCCTGGTAGGGCCCCATCACCGCCTTCTCGCTGAACCGAACGCTGGGCCGCGGCCGCGAGAAGCGCGCGAATCCCACGCCCGCGATGAGGCCGAAGAGCACCAGCCCGACGATGGATTCGACCGCCACCACCACGTTCGCCGCGAAGCCGATCGGCGCGATGCGGCCGTAGCCGATGGTCGCCAGCGTCTGGATGCTGAAGAAAAAGGCGCGGGCGATGTGGGCGCCCATCCCCAGGCCGAATTCCTCGGGACCTTCGAGCGCCCCCGGCCCGCAAGCCAGGTAAACCGCCGCGAAGATGAGGTTGACGCCGATATACCAGAAGAGGATGTGGGAGAGAAACCGCGCCCACGAGATCTCCAGCACATACCGATAGATCGACCGCGATTCGGCGAGCGGCAGCCCGACCCGGCGGACGTTGAAAGTGCCGTCGCGGTTGAGGAACCGGCGGCGCGTGGCCCCGGCAACGACGGTGCCGAAGCCGAGGTCCTGCGGGGGCTTCTTCGGGGCGGTCAGTGCTTCTCCGCCGCGTGGAACTGCTCGGCTTCCGTCGAGCCCTTCATCGCCAGCGATGAGGCCTTGCCGCTGGTGACGATCTCGGTGATCTCGTCGAAGTAGCCCACGCCGACGAACTCCTGGTGGCGCACCGCCTCGTAGCCGTCCTTCTCGGCGGCGAATTCGCGTTGCTGGAGATCCGAGTAGGCCGCCATGCCGCGATCCCTGTAGCCCGCCGCCAGCTCGAACATCGCGTAGTTGAGCGAGTGGAACGCCGAGAGGGTGACGAACTGGAATTTGTAGCCCATCTGGCCCAGATCCTTCTGGAAGCCGCCTATCTGGTCGTCCTTCAACTTGAGCTTCCAGTTGAATGAGGGCGAGCAGTTGTAGGCCAGCATCTTGCCGGGGAACCTGGCGTGGATCGCCTCGGCGAATTTCTGCGCTTCCTTCATGTCCGGCGTGCCGGTCTCGAACCAGAGGAGGTCGGCGTACGGCGCGTAGGCCAGTGCCCGCGCGATCGCCTGCTCGATGCCGGGGCGCACGCTGATGAATCCCTCGTGGGTCCGTTCGCCGACGACGAACTGCTTGTCGTAGGGGTCGATGTCGTTGGCGAGAATGGTGGCGCTCAGGGCATCGGTGCGCGCGATGAGAACGGTGTCCACACCGGCGACATCGGCGGCGAAGCGCGCGGCGATCAGCTTGGTGACGAACTCGCTGGTCGGCACCAGCACCTTGCCGCCCAGGTGGCCGCACTTCTTGAGCGAGGCGAGCTGGTCCTCGAAGTGCACGCCGGCGGCGCCGCGGACGATCATGTGCTTCATCAACTCATAGGCGTTGAGCAGCCCGCCGAATCCGGCTTCGGCGTCGGCGACCAGCGGCACCACCCACTCGATTCCGGTCTTGCCGCGCAGGTGATCGATCTGGTCGGCGCGCAGCAGCGCGTTGTTGAGGCGCTCGACCAGCGTCGGCACGGAATCGGCGGGATAGAGCGACTGGTCGGGATAGGTCTCGGCGGCGGTGTTGATGTCGCCGGCTACCTGCCACCCCGAGACATAGATCGCCTTGAGGCCGGCCTTTACCTGCTGCACCGCCTGCCCGCCGGTAATGGCGGAGAGGGTGTGCACGTACGGCTCGTCGTGGAGCAGCCGCCAGAGGTTGGCGGCGCCGCGCTTCGCCAGGGTGTGATCGATCTGGACGCTGCCGCGCACCCGCCAGACGTCGTCCGGAGTGTAGGTGCGGCTGATCCCTTTCCAGCGCGGACCCTGCCATGCCTTGCCGAGCTCGGTGGCGAATGCTTTGCGGTCCATGACGGCCTCTTTCACTCTATGTGGTCGTATGCCGCGAGCGTCAGGAACTCGACGAAGTCGGCGCTGGTCATCATCTGTTCGAACATCGTTGCGGCTTCGGTATAGCGGCCCTGGGCGAAGGCGGGGCCGAGCTGTTTTTCGATTTGCGCGAGCTCGCTCTTGATCGTCGACTCGACCAGCGAGCGGGTGACGACTTCTCCCTCTTCGAGCCGCGCGCCATGGCGCAGCCACTGCCAGACCTGCGAGCGCGAGATCTCCGCGGTCGCGGCGTCCTCCATCAGGTTGTAGATCGGCACGCAGCCGTTGCCCGAGAGCCAGGCCTCGAGGTAGCGGATGCCCACGTCGACGTTGGTGTTGAAGCCCTTGCGGGTGATGCTCCCCTTGGGAACCTGGAGCAGCTCCTTCTGCGTCACCCCTGTCTCTCCTGCCTCTCGTGTCGCCGTTATCTGGTTAGGCGTCTTCATATGGTCGTCGAAAATCGCCTTGGCGACCGGCACGAGCCCGGGATGCGCGACCCAGGTGCCATCGTGCCCGGCGAGCACTTCGCGCAGCTTGTCGGTGCGCACCCGCTCGAGCGCCATCTCGTTGGCGCCGGGATCGTTCTTGATCGGGATTTGCGCCGCCATGCCGCCCATCGCGTGGATGCCGCGGCGATGGCAGGTCCTGATCAGCAGCCGCACATAGGCGGCGAGGAAGCCCTTGTCCATCGTGACCTGCGCGCGGTCGGGCAGCACGAACTCCGGACGCGTGCGGAAGGTCTTGATGAACGAGAAGATGTAATCCCAGCGGCCGCAGTTGAGTCCCGCCGAGTGGTCCTTCAGCTCCCAGAGAATCTCGTCCATCTCGAAGGCGGCGTGGATCGTTTCGATCAGGACGGTCGCGCGGATCGTGCCGTTGGGGAGTCCGACCGCTTTTTGCGCATGGACGAACACGTCGTTCCAGAGCCGGGCTTCGAGGTGGCTCTGGATCTTGGGCAGATAGAAGTACGGCCCGGTGCCCCGGGCGACCCGCTCCTTCGCGTTGTGCCAGAAGAACAGGCCGAAGTCGAAGAGCGAGCCGCTCATCGGCGCGCCGTCCACCATGAAGTGCTTTTCGGGAAGATGCCAGCCGCGCGGCCTGACGAAGAGGACGGCGGTCTTCGGATTCAGCGCGTACTGCTTCCCCTCCGCGCCGGTGAACGCGATGGTGCGGCGAACGGCGTCGCGCAGATTGACCTGGCCCTCGAGATTGTTGGTCCAGGTCGGCGCGTTGGCGTCCTCGAAGTCGGCCATGAAAACGCTGGCGCCGCAGTTGAGCGCGTTGATCAGCATCTTCCGTTCGACCGGGCCGGTGATTTCGACGCGGCGATCCTCGAGATCTTTCGGAATGGGCGCGACGCGCCATTCTTTCTCGCGGATCCCGCGGGTCGCGGGGAGAAAATCGGGCCGGTCGCCGCCGTCGATTTCCCGCTGGCGGCGCACCCGCGCCGCGAGCAGCTCCTGCCGCCGCGGCTCGAAGGCGCGGTGGAGGCCGACGAGAAAATCCACGGCATCCTGGCTGAGGATGCCGCGCTGGGACTCGCTCACGGCGCCCCGGATGAGGGCGCCATCCGTCCGTGTTGCGGTCACTGCTGCTCCCCGGGGTTCAACGCCGTTCGAATTAGCAAGAAGCGTACCTAACGCATGGCCATGGCGGGTAGGCCGACCTGCTTTCGAACCATGCTCAGCTGCCCAACGTGGTAGGCCTCATGCATCATCGCGAAGCCGAGATAGCCCAGGATCGTCCGGTCTTCGAGGGGGATCTGGGTCTCGAAGGCCTGGTTGAGATCGGCCGTTGTGAGCTGCGCGAAACGGGCGCGGACGTCGCCGGTCACGCTCTTCCACTCATCGCGAATTTCTTCCAGCGCCGGCAGGCCGGTGAAATTCGGCTTCCCCTTGGCCTCTTTCGCTACGTCACCGAGACGATGCTCGCGCTCGATCCCGATGCGCCGGGCCAGGTTGTGCCGGGAATCGAGGAGGTGCAGGGCGATGTAGGCCGCGCTGTTGCTGTCGTCACGCGCGCGCCAGCCGGCCTGGTCGTCGTCCATGCCGTCCAGCGAATTGAGAAAGAAGCGGCTGTTGAACTTGAAGATCTCGTACAACGGGGCGAGGCGGGCTTCCACGTCATCTCCGGGGCTGGGGAGTGTAGGGGGAACGGACCCTAAGCTATAGATTCTCCCGACTCAATCGGGAGTCCCCATGTCGGTGGATGCCGCCCTTCTCGAGGGCGTGGAGCTGTTCCGGGCACTCGATGCCAACGAGCGCATCAGCCTCGCCGGGTCCATGGACCTGCGGCCGATGCGGACCGGCGACACCCTTTTTCGCCTGGGTGACCCCGGCGACTCCCTCTTCGTCGTCCGCCGCGGCCTGGTCGAGCTGTTCGTCAACGACCACGCCGGCCAGGAGATCATCCTCCACCAGGTCAGCCCGCTGAATGCTTTCGGCGAGCTGTCGCTGCTCGACGGTCGCCCGCGCACCGCGACCGCGCGGGTGCTCGAGGGCGGCGAGCTGCTGGTTCTCGACCGCGACGACCTCCTCGGCCTGATCCGCCGGACCCCGGACCTCGCCCTCGACATCCTGGCGCACATGAGCGCCGAGACGCGGCGCGCCGACGACCTGCTCCGTTCGCGGGTCGCACGCAACGTGAATATGGAAGCCGACGAGAAGCTGACGACGGTGCAGCGCATCGCCGACTGGTGCGCCTGGTTCAGCGGCAGCGTGACATTCCTGCTGCTGCACGCGGTCTGGTTCGTCATCTGGGTGCTGATCAATACCACCGGCGTTCCCGGCTTCACGCAGTTCGACCCGTATCCCTTCGGTCTGCTGACGATGATCGTGTCGCTGGAAGCGATCTTTCTCTCCTGCCTGGTGCTGATCAGCCAGAACCGGCAGGCGTCCAAGGATCGTGTCCGCTCCGACGTCGAGTACGAAGTCAACGTGAAGGCCGAGATGGAGGTCGCCCACCTGCACGAGAAGCTCGATC
>DASXPG010000191.1:0-18841 GCA_036493755.1 Gemmatimonadales bacterium | reverse complement strand
ACTGGTCATCGGCACGATGTCCCCGGATTTCGAGTACCTCCTGCGCCTCAGGCCCGAAGGGAACATCAGCCATTCTCTCACGGGCATATTCGTGTTCTGCCTGCCAGTCGGGTTGGTCGTCTGGATCGCGTACCGGCTGCTCGTCAGGCCTGCGCTGGTCGAACTGCTCCCGCCACCACTGGCGGGTGAACTCACTGCACCCTCGAGACCGTACGCGCCAGCGGCGCTCGCCATTATGCTGGGTGCACTCTCGCACCTCGCCTGGGATTCATTCACCCATGGCTATGGTTGGTTCGTCGGGCACTCGGGCCTGCTGCGCAGGACGATCGAGATCGGCCCGCTGGACTATCCTGCGTACCGCTGGCTGCAGCATATCAGCTCGGTGGTGGGGTTGTTGATCATCTTCTATTGGATTGTCACCTGGCTCAGGCGCCATCCACCCGGGACCCGCGCTTTCACCGCGGCCCATGTCTCACGAATCACGCGCATCGCGGTTGTCCTGGTCGGAATCGCAGCGGTATGCGCCGTTCTCAACGGGTTTCGCGCGGACCGGGACAACGTCGGACTCGTCCTCGGCTATGTCGCCGTCGGCGGCATGGATGGCCTGGCGATCGGGCTGCTGGTATTCGGGTCTGCGCATGCCAGTCGGAGCGAACGGCCTGCCTGAGCGAGGCTCCACAACAGCGTGAGAGGAAGTGGTATGTCCGCAGCCGCCATCGTGTTCAGGAGCACCCATCGAATCCGGTACTCGGATCTCGATCCCTACAATCACGTCAGCACCGCGAACTACGCGACCTACTTCGTCGATCATCGCATGCACGGCCTGCGTGGACAAACTCGGCTGGGATATCGAGACGGTGTCGCGGTTGCCATTCATGGTCTGGGTTCGCAGAATCCATGAACCCCGTTGATCCACAGATCGACTACTCACTCGAAATGCGGCGATTCGTGCTGGGGATCGCCATCCTCGTGGTGAGCGTCCTGCTCTCGAATGTCTTCGATTTCCTGGTGCATCCGGAGCAGGTCTTCGACGTCGGCCCGAATAGTCCGCTGGTCAACCAGCTGCATCTTGTTGGTTTCTGCGGCCAGCTCGTCTTCGGTGGCTGGATCGGCCTGGCGATCCTCTTTGACCTGCGCCGAGGACTGCGCGTCTGGATCGCGCTCTGGTTCGCCAGCCTCGCTCTCTTCTTCGTCCCGCTCCCCCGCGTTGCGCAGGAGCCGTGGCTCGCGCCGGCCGAGCTGCTCGGCCTCGTCATGATTGTGTGGTTGAGCCATGCGCTCGACGCGGCCTTCTTCCGGCGCAGCGAGTGACGGGGCGTCCCGATTGCCGTCCCGCAGCTTGACAACGCCCCACCCCGCACAAACCTTCGACGGATGGCAACTCTCCGGATCCCGGTCATCGCCCTCATCGGCGTGGCACTCAGCTCGCTCCCGCACGCGCTCAGCGCCCAGGCCATGTCGTCCCTGCAACAGTTCTGGCACGCCGGGCGGCGGGACAATTACGCCGCCGCGACGGCCGCGGGTAAACAGGCCGCCGCCCACGCCGGCTACGCCGCGGTCCGGATCGAGGGGTGCGTCCTCACCGCGCCTGACCCGGGCACGGTGCCGCTCTACCAGTTCTGGAGTGCCGGCCGAGGCGACAACTTCGCTACGACGACGAATATCCTCGGCAAGGGGATGACAAACCCGGCAGGGTACACGCTGGTGCGCATCGAGGGATACGTCTACAGCGAAGCCCGAAAAGGGACGGTCCCGCTCAACCTCTACTACAACACCCAGCGGGGCGACAACTTCACCACGGCAACTCCGGAGGGCGCGGAGAGCGCCCGGCGGTCGGGTTATGCGCTCGTCGCCATTCAGGGTTACATCCCCGCGGCGGGCAGCTGCCAGTAGACTCGTCAGGCAGCATGGACATTCGCCCGGCCACTCCGAAGGATTCCGATTCCTGGCTCACCATGCGACTGGGATTGTGGCCGGAGGGCTCGGCTGCCGACCATCGCCGGGACATCGACCGGTATTTCTCCGGCCGGTCGCACGAGCCCCGCGAAGTGCTGCTGGCGGTCGAGCGGGGCCAGGCGCTGGGATTCGTCGAGCTATCCATCCGCAACATCGTCGACGGTTGCGATACCGATCACGTCGGCTACCTCGAGGGCTGGTTCGTCGCGCCTGAGGCTCGCCGGCGGGGCGTTGGCGGTGCCCTCGTGAGAGCCGCAGAAGCCTGGGCCGTCTCGCAAGGCTGCAGCGAGTTCGGCTCGGACGCCCTGATCGACAACACCGTCAGCCTCGCCGCCCACAAGGCGCTCGGCTTCGAAGAGACCAGCCGGGTCTGCACCTTCCGCAAGGATTTGAAGCAGCGGGCCGATGATCCCTGATCGCCGGCCGGCGCTGGCGGGCGTGGTGTGCCTTCTGGGCGTGGCAGGATGCACCTACCCGGTCCTGACCCACGGCGTCCGGCCGGCGCCCGGTGTATCGTTAGGCGGCTCGAGCGTTCTGAGCATCCTCCAGTCGGATTCGCCGACGACCACCCGGACCATCCTCTTTCCCGACGCCGCAGGGCACATCGCCGCCGGGTGGGGCGGCACGGAGCCTGACGACGCGTCGTTGCGGCTGACCTACCAGCTCTCGGTCACCTCGGGCTCGAGCTTCGACATCTATACCAAGTTTCCGGGTCGCCTTTTCGGCCGCACCTGGTCCGGCCTTGGATTGCAGGTGCTGACGACAGCCCCGCGCCGCGGGGTCATCCCGTACGCGATGATCGGGTGGCCGCTGGGGGATGGGACGCTGAGCGTGAGTGAGGGCGGCGCGTTCGTTCGCAGCGCTTCCCGCGAGCGCGGGTCGAGTGTCGTGGCGCTCACCACTGTGTCGTATGAGCCGGACATTCCGGAACGGGCGCACGTCGAGGCCCACTTCTTCCTCGGCTTCGCGCTGGGACACCAGACGCCGAAGTGTTACGCTCTTGCGGCCACGGCATGCACCCATCCGGTGGCCTGGCTCGGGACTTCGTTCGGTCTGCGCCCTTCCCCGCGACGGGACTGGCGATGAACAACCGCGCGCGCGCAGGCGCTGATTATCCTCGGGCAACCTCCGGGCCCGGCTTCGCATCCAACTAGCAGCCCACTTCGGAGTTCGCCGTGACGCTTGGATTCCCGAGATGCCTGCGCAGCGCCGCGTTGATGGCGCTGCTGACGGGCACCGCCTGCCATCGCCAATCCGGCTCGTCCGCTCCTTCGCCCGCTTCGGAGGGCAGCCTGTGGATCACACTGACCATCGCGTCCGTACCGGGCGACACCGCGACGCCGGTACACCTGCGCCTCGACATCGCGGCGACATCCGACTCCATCAACTCGCTCCGACTGCCTTCTGAGTGGGCCGGCCGCACCGAGCTGTTCCGCAATGTCGTGGACCTGGCATCGGCCACACCAGGTGTCCAGCTGATTCAGACGGACGGGCCCGACCGCGTTCGCATCGCCGGCGCGGGGCGTCGTCCCTTCGCCATCACCTGGCGGCTCAAGGGGACTGTGCCCTCCTGGTCGGCGCGCGACGCCCACAATCATTCGGACATCGGACGCGGCTGGGTGCAACTGGTCGGCTACGACGCCCTGGTGCTTCCGGATGTCGATCGCGGGACGCCGGTTCGCGCGACTCTCGTGTTTGCCGGCGTTCCCGACAGCGCGCCCATCGCCACGTCGTTCGGCGCACGGCATGCGCCCGGCGACTCGATCATCGTCGCCCACGCGCGTATCGGCGACCTGGAGCACGCCCTGTACACCTTCGGCGCCGCGCCGGGAGCCGTGCGCTTATGGACCTCGAGCATCGCCGGCCGCCGGCTCATTATCCTGGTCCGCGGCCGCCTGTCGATTCCGGACTCGATCCTGGCCGGCGGAGTGCAGCAGGTGGTAGCCGCGGAGCGGACCTTCTGGGGCGGGCCGGCGCCGGACGAGTATGTCGTCTCCATCGGCGTGGCGCCGCGGGGCACGCTCGCCGGCACCCGTCTCACCAATACCTTCGTCGCCGATATCGACTCGACGCGCACGATGGACGCGGGCGTCATCGGGCTTTTCGCGCACGAGCTGATGCACGAGTGGATCGGCGGCACCATCCATCCGGCGCCCGGGATTGCCGATGGCGAGCTGGCATGGTTCATGGAAGGGTTTACCGACTTCACCGCCCGCCGCACGCTCCGAACCAGCCACCTCCTCACCGATTCGTCGTACGTCGCCGCCATCAACCACGTGCTGCTGGAACACGAGACTTCAACCGCACGCGACTCGGGCTGGGCGGCGATCGTCAGCGGCTTCTGGCGCAATGGCGCGATGCAGCGTGAGCCCTATCTCCGTGGTGAGATGCTGGCACTCCAGCTCGATGCACTGATTCGCCGGGACTCGCGGGGCCGCGACTCCCTCGATGAGACGTTGCATGCCATGGTGAGCACTGCCCGCACCCATCCGTCCGGCGTGACGGCCGACAATCTGATCACCTCTTTTAGCCGAGGTGTCCGCGGTGAGGTGGTTCGCCAGGAAGTCGACTCCGCGATCGCCGGCGGACCGATCACCCTGCCGCCCGACGCGCTGGGGCCTTGCGGCCGCGCCACGATCGAGCAGCGCGCGACCTGGGATCCCGGCTTCGACGTCGACGCATCACTCGCCGCGCACGCCACCCGAGGCGTGCGCCCCGGTGGCCCCGCCCATCGCGCCGGCCTGCGAGACAGCATGGTGATCGTGGGGACCAATATCTGGCGCGGCGATCCGAGCAAGATGCTGGAGCTGCGCGTCCGCGCCGACAGCGGTACGGCCAGTTTCCGGTTTCTGCCCGCGGGCCCGACGGTCGACGTTCAACAATGGAGGCTCGCGCCCGACTGCTCACCCTGAGGCGCTGGCGGCCCAAGCGCCGGGTTCGTATTCTCAGTTCAACCGAACCCGAGGACCGTCCGCAAAATGCTCGGCGCCGCAGACATTGTCGCATTTCTCGCCACCGCCAAGCCGGCCAGGGCGAAGACATTCTACCAGGACACCCTCGGCCTGAAGCTGCTGAGCGACGACGAAGTCTGGCTCGCGCCGAGCGGGACCAGGGTGGCCTGGTTCAAGGATCCCGACGGCAACCTGTTGTCGCTGCAGCAATGACACGCCGCCTCACCTCGATCGACGCGGTGCGCGGCCTGATCATGATCATCATGGCCCTCGACCACGTGCGCGACTTCATCCATCGCGCCGCCGCGTCGGAGTCGCCTACCAATCTGGCGACCACCACGCCGATCCTCTTCATGACCCGGTGGGTCACCCACATCTGCGCGCCGATGTTCATGGTCACCGCGGGGATGGGCGCGTTTCTCTGGTGGCAGCAGGGCCGCACCCGCCGCGAGCTGTCCACCTTCCTGCTCACCCGCGGCCTGTGGCTCATCGTGCTCGAGGTGACGGTGATGCGGCTGGCCTACGACTTCGACATCGCGCAGAGCTATCCGGTATTCCTGATCGTCCTCTACGTGCTCGGCCTCTGCATGGTCACGCTGGCCGCGCTGATCTGGCTGCCGCTCCGCGTGCTCGCCGCCGTGAGCGTCGCGACGATCGCGTTGCACAACATCCTCGACCGATTCAGCGCCGCGCAGTTCGGCTCATATGCCTGGATCTGGAATCTGCTTCACCAGTCGGGCGTATTCACCGTCGGCGGCACCGTTGTGCTGGTGGCGTATCCGCTGATTCCGTGGGCCGCGGTCATGGCCCTCGGATTCTGCCTCGGCCAGGTATTCCTGCTGGAGCCGGCGGCGCGCCAACGGTTTCTGGCGCGGACCGGCATTGCGCTCTGTGTCGCCTTCATCGCGCTGCGCGCTCTCAACGTCTACGGCGATCCGCAGCCCTGGTCGCCGCAGCACTCGGCGACCTTCACCGTACTTTCGTTTCTCAACACCACCAAGTATCCCCCGTCACTGGCATTCCTGCTGATGACGATCGGCCCGGGCCTTCTCCTCCTGGCCTGGTTCGACCGCCACCCGTTGACGCCGGTGAACCCGATGGTGGTGCTCGGGCGCGTGCCGCTCTTCTTCTTTATCCTGCACTTCTACGCGGCGCATGCCGCGATGGTTCTGCTGGCGCTGATCCGGTATGGCCCGGCGGCGTGGAGCTTCGTCTGGCACCCGTCGCCGTCGATGGGCGGACCCAAAGAGCTCTACCCTGCCGGCTTCGGCTACGATCTCTGGGTCGCCTACGCGGTCTGGATCGCCATCGTGATCGGCCTCTATCCAGTTTGCCGCTGGTTCGCCGGACTCAAGGCCCGAAGGAAAGACTGGTGGCTGAGCTACCTCTAAGAGGCGGGCGCGAATGACCGACATCGTCGATACCGAGCTTCTGATCGTCTTCGCCGACTTCAGCGGCTACTCGGCGCAAGTCGAGCGGCAGCCGGACCTCGAGGTCGCGCGCGTCCTCGATGACTGGTACGAGCTGGCCGGCGGCGCCATCGCGGCGAGCGGCGGCCGCGTGGTGAAATTCATCGGCGACGCGCTGCTCGCGGTGTTTCCCCCGGAGCACATCGACCGCGGGGTTGCGGGGATGCTCGACCTCAAGGACACCGCCGATCGATTCATGGCTGGGCATGGCTGGCAATGCATACTGGTGGTGAAGATGAATTTCGGGTCGGTTGCCGCCGGACATTTCGGCATCGGGACCGATCGCCATTACGACGTGCTGGGCAAGGCGGTGAACGCGGCCGCGAGACTGAAATCCAAAGGGATTATCATATCCGGCGAGGTCTTCAAGCGGGTCGCGCCCGGCGTCCAGGCGCGCTTCACAAAGGAAGCGGGATCCGACGCGTACCTGGGGGCGCCGAAGGCAGCCGATGCGTGAAGGACAGCCGAGCCGGACCGCGGCCCGGGTCGCGATCCGCCGCGCCGCGCACCAGGTTCTCGATCAGCCGCTCATCTTCCCCGATCCCTTCGCGATGCGGATCATCGGCGCGGAAGCGCGCGCCAGGCTCGAAGCCGATCCGGGGTCCTTCAACCGCGGGCGATTCGTCCGCGTGCTGCGCGCCTTTCTCGCTGTCCGGAGTCTCATTGCCGAGGATGCGCTCGCCGTGTCGGTCGCATCGGGTACGAAGCAATACGTGGTTCTCGGCGCGGGCCTCGACACCTTCGCGCTGCGCAACCGGAACAGCGAGCTGCGGGTCTTCGAAGTCGATCACCCCGACAGCCAGATCTGGAAACGCCGGCGCCTGCGTGAAGTCGGCATCCCGGAGCCGGCGACGGCGACCTTCGTGCCGGTGGACTTCGGCCGGCAGGAGCTGGGCGTCGAGCTGTTGCACGCCGGCTTTCTGCCTGACCGTCCCGCTTTTTTCTCGTGGCTCGGCGTCACCCCATATCTGGAAGCCGACGCGGTCTGGAAGACGCTGGAGTTCGTCGCCACCGCCGTCGGAAAAGAAGGCGGCATCACCTTCGACTACGGCGCCCGGCCCGGGCCATTCCAGTTTTTCCAGAAATACATTTACCGGCGGCTCGCCAAGCGCGTCGCACTCCTGGGCGAGCCGTTCAAGACGGCGTTCCGGCCCGCCGAGCTGGCGGAGGGTCTGATCAGGATCGGTCTCGGCAACATCCAGGACCTCGGCAACGCCGAGCTGAACCGGAAATATTTCTCGGACCGGCGCGACGGCATGGTCGTCGGCGGCATGGGCCACGTCGTGACGGCGAGGCGGAGCGCATGACCGGCTGATGGCGAAGCAGCCCGACTCCGAGATCATCGCTGTTGCCGGTCGCGACGTCGCGATCAGCAATCCCGACAAGGTGCTCTTCCCCGAGGAGGGCTACACCAAGCGCGACCTGGCGCGCTACTACCTTGCCGTCGCCGATGGTGCGCTGCGCGGCGCGGGGGGCCGGCCAACGATGCTCAAGCGCTATCCCAACGGCATCGCCGAGGAATTCTTCTACCAGAAGCGCGCTCCCACGGCGCGGCCCGACTGGATCGAAGTAGTGACGCTTCGATTTCCCTCGGGCCGTACCGCCGATGAAGTCGTGTTGCGCGACGCCGCGGGACTGCTCTGGTTCGCCAATCTCGCCTCGCTCGAGCTGCATCCGCATCCGGTGCGCGCCGAGGATCTCGATCATCCCGACGAGCTGCGGGTCGATCTCGATCCGGTCCCGGGAATCGGCTGGCCGCAGGTGCAGCAGGTGGCGCATGTCGCCGATGCGACCCTGAAAGACTTCGGCCTCACGGGCTGGCCCAGACTTCCGGCTCTCGCGGCATCCACATCAACGTGCGAATCGAGCAGCGCTGGACCTTCGACCAGGTGCGGCGGGCGGCGCTGGCGCTGGCGCGCGAGATCGAACGCCGCGTTCCGGATCTGGCGACCAGCAAGTGGTGGAAGGAAGAGCGCCACGGCGTGTTTGTGGACTACAACCAGAACGCCAAGGATCGGACCGTGGCGTCGGCGTATTCGGTCAGACCGAAAGCGGGCGCGCCGGTGTCGGCGCCGCTGGCGTGGGACGAAGTGGACGACTGCGCGCCGGCCGACTTCACCATCGCGACCATGCCGGCTCGCTTCGCTCAAGTCGGCGACCGGCACGCCGGTATCGACGAGCGCAAGGGATCGCTCGAGGCGCTGCTGGAAGTGTCCGACAAACAGGAGCGGGCCGGCGAAGGAGACGCGCCCTGGCCCCCGCACTACCAGAAGCAGGAGGGAGAACCAGCACGGGTGCAGCCCTCCAGGCGGCGGAAGCCGAAAACCTAGGCTCTAAAAACCTCGTTCAGCTCGAAGGCGGGCGTCACCTCGAGCTGATCGTAGCGGCATTCTTCCGCCGGCTTGTCGAGCCGCCAACGCTGAAAGACCGTCGCATGGCGGAAGCGATCGCCCTGGAGATGGTCGTACTTCACTTCGCAGACCCGCTCGATCCGCAGCGGCTCCCAGCTGAGATCTTTCCCCGCACTCCAGCGGCTCTGGCCGCCCGGCATCCGGGTCGACCCGGCCTCGGCACCTGCCCAGTCACGCCAGGGATGGTCCTTCAGCGCATCCGTGCGCAGCGGCGCCAGCTCGGCGGCAAGCTGCTTGCGCTTCGCCATCGTGAACGACGACGTCACGCCGACGTGATGCAGCCTTCCCTTCCCGTCGTAAAGACCAAGCAGCAGCGAGCCAACGGCGGTGGGATCGGTTTTGTACCAGCGGAATCCGGCCACCACGCACTCGGCGGTGCGCGAGTGCTTGATCTTGATCATGGCCCGTTTGCCGGGCTGATAGATCAGGGCCGAGGCCTTCGCCACGACGCCATCGAGGCCGGCGCCCTCGAAGCGATTCAACCAATCGGCGGCGACGGCGCGATCCCTGGTCATTGGGGTCAGATAGAGCGGCGGCCTGGCGCGCTTCAGGAGCTTCTCGAGTCGCGCACGTCGCTCATGTTGCGGGGCCTCCATCAGCGACTCGCCGCCCTCCGCCATGCAATCGAAGGCGACGAACGACGCCGGCGTCTCCTTCGCCAGTTTCGCGACCCGTGAGGCGGCCGGATGCAGCCGCATCTGGAGCGACTCGAAGTCGAGGCCGTGCGGCGTCGGCATCACGATCTCACCATCGAGAACGCAGTCCGCGGGGAGGCGTTCGAGAAAGATGTCGTGCAACTCGGGGAAGTAGCGGTCGAAGGGCCGCCGGTCGCGACTCTGGATGAATACGTCGTCTGCGCCGCGGAAGACCAGCGCTCGGAAGCCGTCCCACTTGGGCTCGAACAGGTAGTCGCCGCCCGAGGGGAGAGATTCGGCGAGCTGCGCGAGCATCGGCTCGATCGGCGGCGTCAGGGGAAACTCGGTCACCGCGCTGAACCTAACATCCCGGGCATCGGCGTTGCATCTTCTGAATATGAGCCAACGCGCTACCGGAACCTTCGATGTCAAAGTGACCCCGCAACCGCCGGGGGAGAACCCCGCCGATGCCTTCTACGGACGCATGACACTGGACAAGGTGTTCAGCGGCGACCTCGAGGCAATCAGCCGCGGGACAATGATCGCCGCCGGCACCGCCGTCAAAGGATCCGCCGGCTACGTCGCGCTGGAGCAGATCACCGGCGCGCTCCACGGCAAGCGCGGAACCTTCATCTGCCAGCACTTTGGAATCATGAATCGCGGCGTGGGCGAATTGATTCTTCGAGTGGTTCCCGACTCGGGAACCGACGGGCTGACGGGTCTCGCCGGACAGATGAACATCATCATCGAGAGCGGCAAGCACTCCTACCAGTTTGACTACACCACTGGCGGCGCTTGAGCCGATTCCGCACGATGATCAGTGACAGGCGTTGCTGCCCGAGTCGGTGAAGGACTGGCCGGCCACGGACAGGAACTGCCAGTCGTAGTGATCGGCGTAGAGCGTCAACTTGAGCACACCGAGCGTCGCTCCGACCACCTCGCTGTTGGGATGCCGAGCCGTCGGCATCTCCACGGCGTAGCCGCCGGTACCGACGTTGAATTCGCGGATCCCGAGCGCGTCATCGCGCGTTCCGTCGGGACGCATCGGCGCCAGGCGCTCGTAATCGTACTGGTGTCCATTCACCACCAGGTCGGCTCCCGCCGCGGCGAGATCATCCCAGATGGGCTTGTAGGCGCTGCGGGAGTTCCATCCCGCCGCCGTGGACGAGAAGAACATCGGCTGATGCCAGATCGCCATGGTGCATTGCGACGGATGCGCCGCCAGGTCCGCGCGCAGCCACTGTTCCTGCGCCGACCCCGCACCGAACGCGATGTTGTCGTTGAGCACCACGATGTGCCAGCCGTTGATGTCGCTGCTGTAGTAACCCTGCGAGCCGAGCTTCCCGCCGTAGTAGCCGAAGGCACCGTTCGCGTTGCCCTGGTCATAATCGTGATTGCCCAGGGCCGGCAGCGTGCGCGATACGAAGCGACCCCAAGTCGGCTGGTAGCAGCTGCTGAAATCCGACGCCGCGCCATGCTGAAAGGCGTCATCTCCGGCGGTAAACACGTAGCCGGATAGCGAATCGATCAGCTTCGCGGTCGCCTCGTCGTTGTTGCTGTTGCAGGTCGCGATACTGCCCGCGCCGGCGAATACCACGCCGCCTGAGGGAGGAGGCGGAGGCGGAGGTGGTGGCGTTGGCGGTGGCGGTGGCGGCGCCGGCGGCGGCGGAGGTGGTGGCGGTGGCGGTGGCGGTGGCGGCGTATTGGTGCCCGCGTTATGACAAGGCTGCGAGCCGGAATCACCAAAGCTCCAACCCGGCGCCGAAATGAAAGTCCAGTCATAGTGGTCGGCGTACAGCGTCAGGCTCAGCACGCCCGGATTAGCGGCGCGTACCTGGCTGTTGGGATGAATCGCGACCGTTGGCATCGCCTGCCCGTCGCCTCCACCGGTTCCCACGTTGAACTCACGGATCCCGGCCTGATCGTCGCGGGTGCCGTCGGGACGCATGGGCGCCATGCGCTCGTAGTCGTGTTCCTGGCCGTTCAGAACGATGTCGGCATGCGCCGCATACAGATCGTTCCACAGGTAGATGTGGTTCCAGTTGCGGGTGTAGCCGGATGAATTCGACGAGAGAAACATCGGCACGTGCCACAGGGCGATGATGCATCGTCCCGCATTGGCGGCGAGATCGGACTGCAGCCAGCGCTCCTGCGCCGAGCCCGGTGCCCAGGGCGAGTATGAATTGTTCTGGTCGTACTGGCCCGCATCGTTGAGAACGACGAGATGCCACGAGCCCACGTCGGTACTGTAGTAGCCCGTGCCGGAGGATCCGGCGCGCGCGCCAAAGTAAGCCAGCGCCGCCGACGCATTACCCGCGGTGTAATCATGATTGCCCATCGTCGCCCAGGTGCGCGAAAGATGGCGGCCCCAGGCGGGCTGGTAGCAGTTGGCAAACTCCGACGAGGAGCCGTTCTCGAACACATTGTCACCGAGCGTAAAGACGAATCCAGGCAGCCTGTCGAGCAGCCGGCCCGTCGCCTCGTCGTTGGTGCCCCCGCAGGTTCCGATGTTCCCGGCGCCGGAAAAGATGACCGGCGGCGCAGCGCTGGCCGATGCATCCAGATCGCGCGCCGGCCTCGGCGCCGCGACCTGCCATTCGGTGCACGCGCCGGCAACGAGTACCGCGAGTAGCGTCACAGCGCGCTTCGCAATCATATCGATGTCTGCATACACCGCGCGCGCCTCGCGCGTTCGCGCCTTACGAGAAGTCGCGCGCTACCATTTGCCCGTGCCCCCGCATATCGTTGAGGTCCATGGACGGCAGACGCTCACCGCTCGGCTGGTGGCTCATCGGCCTCATCGCCACCACGATCGCGGTGCTGTTCTGCATTCAGTACGTGGATCGCCCCGTCGCGACGTACGTGGAAACCAATCTGAGGCACGGCGCACTGTTCGAGGGCGCGTACGACGTGCTTCGGCCGCTGCCGCTGCTCGCGGTCATCGCTTTGATCTGGCTTGGCGTTCAGGGTTTCCGCATGCCGGCCGCGGCGACGGTCCGGCACCGGACATCGGTCGTCGCCTGCTGGGCCATCGCCTGGGGACTGGCGATGGCGGAAGTCCTGAAGCACCTCTTCGGACGCAGCCAGACCTATCCCGAATGGGCGCTGGAACGCATCTACCGGTTTCACTTTCTCCACGGACACGAGGGATACGATGCATTCCCGTCGGGTACCATGTCCGTCGGGGGCGCCGTACTGGCGGTGCTCTGGCTCCGGCTTCCCCGTTTGCGCCCCCTCTGGGCAGCGATCCTGCTCCTGATCATCTTCCTTCTGGTGGTAACCGACAGCCATTGGGTGAGCGATATCATCGGCGGGACCTTCGTCGGAATCAGCGTCGGCTGGCTTACGACCAACATGTTGAGTCATGAATAAAACCATCAGGGCCGGAGACCGCGCGACTCGGAGTCTCACATTGACAGCGGAGCACGTCCGATCCTTCGCCGAGCTGTCGGGCGACTACAACCCGCTCCACTTCGACGAGGAATTCGCGCGCGGCACGAAGTTCGGACGGCTCGTGGTCCAGGGCGGCCTGACGACGGGCCTGCTCCATGCGCTGGTCGCGATGGACCTGCCCGGCCCCGGCACCGTATTCCTCAGTCAGAACTGGAAGTTCACGGCGCCGGTGTACATCGGAGATACCATTACCGCCGAGGCCGAGGTGTTGAGCGTACACGCCAGCAAACCGGTAACGCAGCTGCGCATCGCGGTCAGGCGACAGGATGGCGAAGTGGTGCTCGAGGGCGAAGCCTGGTGCTACACCTTCATACCGGCGGCCCGGGCTTGAACGGTTTCGACGTACTGCTCGTCGCGCCGAAATGAAGCCTGGCCGGATCGAAGCGGTGATCGCGCAGCGCTGCCCGGTGTGCCTCAAGGGATCCATGTTCCATGGTATCATCACTATGTACGACAATTGCCAGGTGTGTGGCCACCGATTCATGCGTGAGTCGGGCTACTTCCAGGGCGCGATGTACGTCAGCTACGTCATGGGACTCGGGACATTCATGGTATTGCTCCTGCTCTGCCGCGCGAAACTGGGACCGCAGATCGGCCTCGGCGCCGCCAGCGCGGTCGCGATCATTTTCCAGCTCATGCTCGTGCCCGTGCTCTTTCGCTATTCGCGGACGATCTGGGCGCACCTGAATGTCGGGACGACGGGCTGATGTCAGACCTGGTTCGGGGCCTCCATCACGTCACCGCCACGGTGAGCGACGCGCAGGACGATCTCGACTTCTATTCCGGCCTCCTCGGCCAGCGCCTGGTCAAGAAGACGGTCAATTTCGACAACACTCACGTCTACCACTTCTACTATGGAAACGAGTCGGGGACACCCGGGACGATCATGACCACGTTTCCATACAGGAACATGGGTGTGCGAGCGGGAACCCGCGGCGCCGGCCAGATCACCACGACGTCATTCTCGGTTCCGGCGGCGGCGCTGGATTTCTGGCGCGCGCGGCTCACCGCGACCCACGTGGAATTCAATGACGAGCGCACGCCCTTTGGCGAAGACGCGCTCAGAGTGCGCGATCCATCGGGGCTTGTCGTCCGCCTGGTTGCGGGAAGGCAGGATCAGCGTCCTCCCTGGATCCGGGAGGGGATCAGCGATGCCGAGGCGATCCGGGGAATCCACGGCGTCACGCTGACGGTGCGGGAACCCGCGACGACGATCGCCTTCGTGCGCGATATCCTGAACGGCGAGCTGATCGATGAGCGGGATGATACCAGCCGCCTGGGCATCCACGGGTCCGCGCCGGGACAGCTGATCGAGATCGCCGCGGGCGCCGATGCGCCCGGCGCCATCAACGGCCTGGGGACGGTACACCATGTCGCCTTCGCGGTGGCCAGCGGCGAGGATCAGCTCGAGATCCGCCGCGAGCTGGTGAGCCGCGGAGTTCCGGTGACCGAGGTGCTCGACCGCCAGTATTTCCAGTCCATTTATTTCCGCGAGCCCAACGGCGTCCTCTTCGAGATCGCCACGATGCCCCCCGGCTTCGTGACCGACGAGCCGCTGGCCGAGCTGGGACGCGCACTCAAGCTGCCGCCGTGGGAGGAGCCGAACCGGAAGGAGATCGCAGCCGGTCTGCCGGCGGTGACGTTGCCGTGAACGCAGTCCCGCCACCGCACGGGGGCCAGCCGGCCGATAGCGCCGGGCAACCGTTAGGCATGGGCCGGGCGGCGATGATCATGATTCATGGCCGCGGCGCGGGACCGAAGAACATTCTCGACCTCCAGCCGCATCTCGCGCATCCGGAATTCTCGTACCTGGCCCCGGCGGCCGCGGGCGGGACCTGGTATCCGCAGAGCTTCATGGCACCCATCGCGAACAATGAGCCGGGAATCAGCTCCGGTGTCGCCGTCATTCACGATCTGATTGGCCGGGCCATTGCAGCCGGCGTTCCGGCGCAGCGGGTCATCCTCCTCGGGTTCTCGCAGGGCGCCTGCCTCACCTGCACCGCGGCACAGCGGCGGCCGGGACGGTACGGCGCCCTCATCATGTATTCGGGAGGCCTGATCGGTCCGGAGGGTACAGAGTGGAGCGCCGAAGGCACCTTTGGCGGCACGCCGGTGTTCTTTGGGTGCAGCGACCGCGACGCGCACGTCCCCGAGACGCGGGTGCGCGAGAGTGCCGCCGTTTTCGAGAGGATGGGCGCGACGGTCACGACGCGGATCTACCCCGGCATGGGCCATCTGGTGAATGACGACGAGGTCGCGTTCGCGAAAGATCTGCTGGCGGCGGTGGCCGGCTCATGACCGAAGGCCGCAACCCGAGTTTTGCCTATTCCACACACCAGGTGCGCGTCGTGTTCGGCGCCGGCTCCCTCACCCAGCTCGCCGCCGAGCTGGACCGGGAGGGACTGCGACACGTCCTGCTGCTCACCACGCCGGGCCGCGCCCGCGAGCTGGACGCCGTCGTGGCCCAGCTCAATCCGCACCTGGCCGGCACCTATGCCGGCGCGCGGCCCCACGTCCCCGCCGAGGCCATCCAGGCGGCGCGGGACGTCCTCGAGCGCGTCGAGCCCGATGCCTGCCTCACGTTAGGCGGCGGCTCGGCTATCGGCCTCGGCAAAGCCCTCGCCCAGAAGACCGGCCTGCCGCTGGTCGCCATTCCGACCACCTACTCCGGCTCCGAGATGACCTCGATCTGGGGCGTGACCGACGGCGAGGTGAAGCGCACCGGCCGCGATCCGGCGGTCGCGCCTCGGCTGGTGCTGTACGATCCCGAGCTGACGCTCAGCCTGCCGGCCGAGTCCACGGCGGCCAGCGGCATGAACGCCATCGCGCACGCGGTGGAGGCCGCCTATGCCCCCGACGCCGATCCCGTCTCGTCGCTCCTCGCCTGGGACGCCATCCGACGCCTCGCCGACAGTCTGACCATTTTGGTCAATTCGCCCTACGACCGCGCGGCGCGGGCCGAAGCGCTGACCGGGGCGCACCTCGCCGGCCGCGCGCTCGACATGACCTCGATGGGCCTGCAACACAAGCTGGCCCACGTGCTCGCGGGGTCCTTCGGGTTGCCTCATGCCCAGGCCCATGCCGCACTGCTCCCCTGCGTCGTCGCTTTCAACGCGACGGCCGCGCCCGAGGCGATGGACCGGATCGCGGCGGCGCTGGGCACCGACGACGCGGTAAGCGGCATTGCCGAGCTGGCGAAGGTGCTGAAGATCAAATCGTTGCGGGAGCTGGGCTTCAATGCGGCGATGATTCCCCGGGCGGCGGCGCTGGCAACCCAGGCAGCCTATGCCAATCCGCGTCTCGTCACCGAGCCGGTGGTGCGGACACTGCTCGAGAGCGCGCTCGCGGCCTGAGCCCGCGGCCACAGCCTGTCATTTCCCAGCAGGCCGCACATCGCCGCGAAGGAATCGGCCGGCCCCCGCCAGCGGATCTCGTCGACATCGTCGAAGAGCGGCGCGTCCATGCGCAATGTCGCCAGCAGCTTGAAGAGCAGTGCTTCCTCGCGGCGTTCGGCGAGTGTATCGGCGGGGAACTGCTCGATGGGGCCATAACGATTGATGAGGCTGGCCGCACCCTTGGGGCCGATACCGGGAATGCCCGGGTAGCCATCGGCGGAGTCGCCGACCAGGGCGAGATAGTCGGGGATGAACGCCGGCGCGACGCCGAACTTCTCGCGCACGCCGTCTTCGTTGCGGATCTGCTGTCCTTTGCGGATCACCTGCACCACGCGCTCGCCGCTGACGCATTGCGCCAGGTCCTTGTCGGGGGTCCAGATACAGACCTTCTCGACCCGGTCATCCATCGCCGCCAGGTGTGCGGCCGAAGCGAGCGCGTCGTCGGCCTCCAGGTCGACCATCGGCCACGTCGCCACGCCCATGGCAACCAGCGCATCCTCGAGCGGCTGGAACTGGGCGAAGAGCGCGCGCTCGATTCCTTCGCCGGTCTTGTAGCCGGGATAGAGATCGTTGCGGAAGGACTCGATGATGTGGTCGGTCGCGACGCCGACGTGGGTCGCGCCGGACTGGATCAGCTCGAGCACCGTATGCAGCACACCGATCACCGCGCCGAAGCGCGTGTCCTGCCCCTGGTTGCCGCGCCGCGCGCCATAGAAATGGCGGAACAGCTCGTAGGTGCCGTCCACCAGATGCACCATCATGCGGGAGCCATCAGGTGGATCCGAAGCCGCCGCCGCCCGGCGTTTCGATCGTCACGATGTCACCGGGAACCAGGTCCACCGCCACTTTCGAGCCGACGATCTTGCCGTTCACGCGATTCACGCCGAGCTCACCGTCCGCGCCGCCCGCGAGCCCGCGTGGCGCAACCGAGCGCCGCTCGGTAATGAGGGACAGGTGGCAGCTCTCCAGCACGCGAATTTCTCTTATCACTCCCCTCCCTCCCCTTCCCGTCCCCCTGGTCCCTTCTCCCGTCTCTCCCCTTTCTCCCCCTTCTCCCTTTTCTCCCGCCCTTGGCCTGAGCGCATATCGTTCCACGCGCAGCGGCAATTCCATTTCGAGCATCTCGATCGGCGTATTGAGCGTGTTGCTCATCCCCACATGTACGCCGGACGGTCCGGGTCCCCAGGCGCTGCCGCCCTGGCCGCCGCCTGACGTTTCGTAGTAGGTCCAGCGGTCGGTTCCCAGAATCACGTTGTTCATCGTCCCCTGGCCCTGCGCCGGCACCGCGGCGCCGGCCTGCGCGAGGGCGAGCATGATGACATCGGCGAGGCGCTGGCTGGTCTCGACGTTGCCGGCGGCCACGGCGTGCGGAGGCCGCGCGTTGATCAGGCATCCCTCGGGGGCAATCACCTCGATGCATCGGGCCACGCCGCCGTTGGTCGGCACATCCTCGGGCATCAGGCAGCGAGCCACGAATAGCGCCGCCGAGCGGGCGACGGCCATCGGGCAATTGACGTTGCCATCGGTGGCGGGCGCCGTTCCCGTGAAGTCGAGCTTCAGCGACCCGCCCTTGACGGTCGCGCGCACCCGTATCGGCAGCGGCGTGTCGGTGACCCCGTCGCCCTCCAGCACGTCCTCCGCTTCCCACACGCCATCGCGCAGCCCGCTCAGCGCCGCCCGGGCCCGTTTCTCGGCGTAGCCCAGCAGGTCTTCGACGGCATTCTCGATGTTCACGCGCCCATAGCGCACCACCATCTCGCGCCAGCGCTCGGCCCCGCGGCCGGCGGCGGCGATCTGCGCGGCGAGATCGGCCCGGCGCACCTCGGGCTCCCGCATCCGCCCGACGATGTGGCTCATCACCTCCTCGTCGACATTGCCGCCTTCGAGGAGGCGGGTCGGCGGAATCACGACGCCCTCCTCGGCGAGAGTGCGCGCGCCCGGTGGCATCGAGCCGGGCCTGGCTCCGCCGACGTCGGCGTGATGCGCGCGAACCACCGCGAAGGCGATAGCGGGATCGGCGACCGAGCGGTGCATCGTCCCCGGGCCCGACACCCGCAGCGGCTGGAGGCCGGTGCTGGCCACCGCTTCGATGATGGTGATGTCGGGCAGATGGGTGCCGCCGGTGTAGGGATCGTTGAGGATCCAGACGTCGCCGGCGCGGGCGCCCTTCTGGCGCACCGCGTCCACCGCTTCGGGCATGGCGCCCAGGTGCACCGGGATGTGCGCCGCCTGCGCCACCAGCTCGCCGTCGGCCGAGAAGAGTGCGGCCGAGGCGTCCCGCCGCTCGCGGATGTTGGGGGAGCGGGCCGAGCGCACCAGGACCGCGCCCATCTCCTCGGGAATCGAGGCGAAGAGCTGGGCGAGGACTTCCCGCTCGACGGGGCCTAGCACGTGCGCCTAACGAGGCCGCGCATCACCGGGCTCGGCAACGACGCCACCGATCGAGTTGACCCGCCCGGCCCAGCCGGGGGGCAGGAAGGCGGTGGCGCTGCTGCCTTCGATGACCGCGGGACCGGCCAGCACCTGTCCGGAGACCAGGTGGTCCCAGTCGTAGCCTGCGGCATCGGCGAG
>DASXPG010000190.1:0-20148 GCA_036493755.1 Gemmatimonadales bacterium | reverse complement strand
TCTCCGCGCCCGTGTAATCGAGCAGGTCGTCGGTGATCTGGAACGCCATGCCTAACGAGTCGCCGTAGGCGCGGAGCCCGGCGCGCATCTCGGGGGCGGCGCGCAACGCGCCGCTCTCGCAGGCCGCAGCGAGGAGCGTCGCCGTCTTGGAGCGGATGGTGACCTCGTAGTCTTCCTCGCGGAAGGCCAGGGCGTCGTACTGCGCCAGCTGCCGCATCTCGCCGACCGTCATCTCGTTGGTCACCCGCGACAGCACCCGCAGCGGCTCCAGGTCGCCCAGCTTCACCAGCTCGATGATGGCGCGCGAATACAGGTAGTCGCCCATGATGACCGAGATCTGGTGGCTGAAGAGCGAGTTCACCGTCGGCATACCGCGGCGCAGCACCGAGTGGTCCACCGAATCGTCGTGAACCAGCGTGGCCAGGTGGATCAGCTCGATGACGGCGCCAAGCCGGACGACGCGCGGATCCTGGTCGCCCGAAGCGGCGCTGGCCAGCAGCAGCAGCGTGGGCCGGAACAGCTTGCCCTTCATCTGCAGCAGGTGGCCGTTCACTTCCTGGATGAGCGGGAAATCGGCGGCGACGATGTCGTGGAGCGCCGCGGTGACGCCGTCGAGCCGGCCGATGATGGGCCGCTGCACGTCCGCGAGCGTTACACCCGCCGCCTGGAAGGTCATCTAGGCGCTCCCTTGGAGAGCATGAACGCGGGAGTTCACGTCGGCGAAGTTGATGTCCACGCCGAAGACCCGATTGTAGGCTTCCAGCGCTTCCTGCTTCTTCCCCTGCTCTTCCAGCGCCCGCCCCGACCAGTAGAGCAGGCCCACACGCTCGCCGTCACCGTGGCTCGGCAGATCGAGCCCGCGCCGCAGGATCGTCTCGGCCACCGCGAACTGGCCCTTCTCGAAGAAGCACAGGCCCAGCGCCTCGGACGACTTGAGCTTTCCCTCGTGGCTGCGGAGCGCCTTCTGAAATTCCGAGATCGCTTCGTCCAGCAAGCCCATTTCCTTGTACGCCACGCCCAGGTCGTAATGGCTCTGGAAGTCCTCCTCGGCCACGTTGGCGTCGATCCCCTTCTTGAAGGCCGACAGCATTTGCTGGAAATCCTTCTGCTCGTCGCCGGTCGGCTCTTCGTCTTCGATGCGCATCCGCAGGTCACGCGGGCCCTCGTCGTCGAGCAGGAAACTGCCCAGATCGACGTAGTCGCCGCCGCGGCTGGGCGCGGATGGCGCCAGCTTGATCGCACCGGGAGCCGACTTGGGCGCCGGCGGCGCCAGCGACTCGAGCGCCGACTTGGCCCGGAGGTTGTCGGGATCATGCTCGAGCACCCGCTGATACACGGCGATGGACTTGTCGGGCGCGTCGGAGCGGAGCAACGCATCCGCCAGCTCGACATAGGCATCGACCAGCCGCGCGCGGTCGCCGGCGCGATAGGCCAGCTCGACGCGCTTCTGCTGATGGCGAATGCTGTTGGGATCGAGCCGCAGGATTTCGTCCACCAGGCCTGACGCGGAGCCGATGTCTTCGGCGGCATCGTACCCGGCGAGCGACGTGTCGAGCGCGGCGATGCCCTGCTCGCGCTGCCCATGCTCGATGAGCGCCTCGCCGAGCAGACGATGCACCGCCCAGTCCTCGGCGTTCTGCTTCACCTGCGCCTGAAGGTCTGCCAGCGTGGGCGCGCTGACCGGCTCGACGTCGCCCAGGTCCTGAAACTCGAGCTTCTGCGCGGCAGCCGATTCGGCGGCGGCAATCTCCTCGGGAGAAGGACCCTCCAGCTCGGGCTCGGGGACAGGAGCAGGTACAGGAGCAGGCGCAGGCCGCGGCGGCGCCCCTGCCGCTGCCGACGCAGGGGCAGAAGGGGCAGCGGCAGGTGCAGGGACCGACACCCGGGCCGCCGGCTGCGTGACGCGCCGAGGCGGTGCGGGCGGAGGAGGCGGCGGCGGCGGCGCCACGACTTCCTCTTCCATTTCTATCAGCGGCAGGCCGGCGGTCGGCGCCTCCGGCTCCTCAAATGCCGGAACCGGCTCATCCATGCCGGTGTCGAGCATCGGCAAATCATCCGGCGGCGCTTCGGCGGGCGGCGGATCGAAATCGAGCGGCGCGCTGCCGGCCATGCCGCTGCCGTGGTCGATGCCGAACGCCGTCGGCTCGAGACCGAGGCCATCGTCCAGCGACGTGGGCTCGAGGCCCAGCGACCCATCGTCGATCGACGTCGGCTCGATGTCCATCGAGGTCGGCTCGAGATCGAGCATCGGCGGACCGGCATCCGCGGCGCCGGTGCCGGCGCGGGACTGGCGGCTCCGCGGCGGAGGCGGAGCGGGCTCCTCTTCCGCCGGTGACGTCGTCTCGATCTCCAGCATCGGCAGATCGACGGGAGGCGCCTTGGCTACGGGCGGCGGTGGCGGCGGCGGCGGTGGCGGCGGGGGTGGTGGTGGCGGCGGTGGCGGTGGCGGCGGTGGCGCAGGCTTGGCCGGCGCGATGGGGGCCATCGAACCGGTGATCGGCCGCATGGACCCGCTGCGGCGGCCCGGCGTCGGGACGTCGTCGATATCCAGGAAGATCAACTCGCCCTTCTTGGGCCCGTGCTCTTCCGGTATCGCCTCGCCGGTGACCATGCTGCGGCTCATCCGGCTCTTGCGCTGGCTCGCCGCTTTGTCCTTCGCCTCGAACTCCGCGAGCAGCGTCTCGACCTGTTCCTTCGCCTCCGGCGTCTTCGCCTGGGCGCGCGCCTGCTGCGAAAGCACCGACCAGATTTCATCCTGCTGGCCCGGCGTCATTTCGGCGAATTTCTTCAGCGCCTTGAAGGCCTCCTCGATCTGGCCGGCCTTCTGCATCCGGTCGGCATACTCGAGCAGGTTGGTCTTCGCCTCGCCGGCGAAGCCTTTCTTCGCGAACAACATTCCCAGCTTGAGATAAACCGAGGCGCGGCCGGGACTGAGCCGCAGCACCTTGTTGCACACCGCGATGGCGGGATTGACGAGCGAGGCTTCCTGGTACTTGTCGATCGCGCGTTCATAGTACGCGATGGCGTTGGTCGGATCGTTGGTCTTGACGTACAAATCACCGACGCGGTTATAGAGCGCCAGATCGGCTTCGTTGTCGGGCGCCTTCTCGAATTCCTCGACGGCCTTCACGAGGACTTCAAGGGCCTTCGCCCACTGCTCCTTCAGCTCAAACTTGCGAGCGGCGTCTTTGTACTTTTCGAGATTGGCAGCCATGAGTCCAGAATTCTAGAAGATGCGCGGCGAGAGAAGCTCATCAGCGCCCGAGTCGGCGGAAGATATGCCTGCAAAAGGACCAAGACAAGGACGACCAGCGGCGTAGACCTCCCGGGCCAAGGGCATTCCGTACCAATAGGATAGCTCACGCCAGTCGCGGCAATTCCAGACCACCAGATCGGCCCGTCCACCCACCCGGAGCCGGCCCCTGTCGTCATCTTCACCCGCCGCCCAGGCGGCATTGACGGTCGCGGCAATGAGGGCTTCCTCGGGCTGCATGCGCCCCTGGCTCACCGCGAGGGCGAGGATCAGCGGCAGATTGCCCGTCGGGGAGCTGCCGGGGTTGAAGTCGGTTGCCAGCGCGACGATCGCACCGGCCTCCAGCAGCGCGCGGGCCGGCGCCTGTCGGCTCTTGCCGAGGAAGGTGAGGGTCCCCGGCAACAGCACGGCCACCGTCGAGCTGCCGGCGAGGGCTTCGACCCCCCTGGCGGACACCGCGCCGAGGTGGTCGGCCGAGGTCGCACCGAGTTTCGCGGCCAACTCCGCTCCGCCGGCGGGGTCGAGCTCATCGGCGTGGAGCTTGGCCTTGAGTCCGAGCGCCGACGCGGCGCTCAGAATCGCCGCCGTCTCGTCCAGCGCGAAGACCCCCGGCTCGCAGAAGACGTCGCAGAACCGCGCCAGCTTCTCGCGCGCGACGGCCGGCAACATTTCCTCGATGACGAGCCGGACGTAGGCATCGCGCCGGCTCCGGAAGTCCGCCGGCACCTCGTGCGCGCCGAGGAAGGTCGGCACCAGCGTGATGCCCAGCTCGCCGGCGACGCGCCGGATCACGCGCAGCGCCTTGAGCTCGGCCTCGGCCGACAACCCGTAGCCCGACTTCACCTCGACGGTCGTGGTGCCTAACGAGGTGAGCCGGGCCAGCCGCGCCCGCGTCAGTGCCACCAGCTCATCCTCGCCGCGGGTCCGGAAATCGGCGACGCTGGAGAGAATCCCGCCGCCGGCGGCGGCGATCGCCTTGTAGTCCTCGCCCCGCGCCCGGCGGGCCTGGTCCTCGAGCCGCGGCTTCCCGAAAACGGCATGGGTGTGGCAATCGACGAGGCCGGGAGTGATGAGGCGGCCGCCGCAATCGATGGTGAACTCGTCCGCTTTCTGGGGGAAGAGGTGATGCAGCCAATCGAGGAGGTCGTAGTCGGGGGCAAGCATGGCGACCGTGTACGGGCCGCCTTTCTTCTCGCTCTCGATGCCGACACCGATCCCGGTTCGAATGCCGAGATGGTCTGCTGTCGGATGACGCACGGGCCCGCCTTCCGCGGGCCCGCACATGACGGCCGACGCGTTCACAAAGATCCAGCGCATCATTCCTGCATCGGCAGGCGGATCTCGTTCTTTTCGGCGGTTTCGATCGCGATCTCGTAACCCGCGTCGGCATGGCGCGCCACGCCGATCCCCGGGTCGTTGGTCAGCACCCGCTCGAGCCGCCGCGATGCCGCGTCGGTGCCGTCGGCGACGATCACCTGCCCCGCATGCAGCGAGTTGCCGATGCCCACGCCGCCGCCGTGATGGAAGCTCACCCACGAGGCGCCGCTGGCGACGTTGAGCATCGCGTTGAGGATCGGCCAGTCGGCGATGGCGTCGCTGCCGTCCTTCATCGCCTCGGTCTCGCGGAAGGGCGAGGCCACCGAGCCGGTGTCGAGGTGATCGCGGCCGATGACGATCGGCGCCGAGATCTCGCCCGTCTTCACCAGTGCGTTGAGCCGCTCGCCGAACGCGGCGCGCTCGCCCTGCCCCAGCCAGCAGATGCGCGCCGGCAGTCCCTGGAAGGCGACGCGCTCCCGGGCCATCGTGATCCAACGGCGCAGATGCTGGTTCTCGGGAAAGAGATCGAGGACCAGCTTGTCGGTGCGGGCGAGGTCCTTGGTGTCGCCGCTGAGCGCGACCCAGCGGAACGGCCCCTTCCCTTCGCAGAACAGCGGCCGCACGTACGCGGGGACGAAGCCGGGAAAATCGAAGGCGTCCTTGACCCCGGCGTCGAAGGCGACGGTGCGCAGGTTGTTGCCGTAATCGAAGGTGACGGCGCCTTTGCGCATCAGGTCGAGCATCGCCTTCACGTGCACCGCCATCGACGCCGTCGAGCGCCGCACGTACTCGGCGGGGTCGCGGCCGCGCAGCTCGGCGGCGGCATCGACGTCCAACCCGGCGGGGATGTAGCCGCCTAACGGGTCGTGGGCTGAGGTCTGGTCGGTGACCACGTCGGGCACGACGCCGCGGCGCACCAGCTCGGGCAGCACCTCGGCGCAGTTGCCGAGCAGGCCGACGCTGAGCGGCTGGCCCTTCCGGCGAGCCTCGTCCGTCCACTTCAGCGCTTCGTCCAGCGACGCAGTCTCGCGGTCGATGTAGCGGGTCTCGATACGCCTGCGGATGCGCGAGGGATCGGCCTCGATGCAGAGGATCGCGCCGTCGTTCATCGTCGCGGCCAGCGGCTGCGCGCCGCCCATGCCGCCCAGACCGCCGGTGACGACCAGCCGTCCCTTGAGCGATCCGCCGAAGTGTTTCGCCGCAAGCGCGCCGAAGGTTTCGTAGGTGCCCTGGAGAATTCCCTGCGTGCCGATGTAGATCCACGAGCCGGCGGTCATCTGGCCGTACATGATCAGGCCCCGCCGCTCGAGGTCGCGGAACACGTCCCAGTTGGCCCAGCGGCCGACCAGATTCGAATTGGCAATGAGGACCCGCGGCGCGTCTTCGTGGGTCCGGAAGACGCCCACCGGTTTGCCGCTCTGGACCAGGAGTGTTTCGTCGTTGCTCAGCGTCAGGAGGGTGCGGACGATGGCGTCGAATGCTTCCCAGCTGCGTGCCGCGCGCCCCGTCCCGCCATACACCACCAGGTCCTCGGGCCGCTCGGCGACCTCGGGATCGAGGTTGTTCATGAGCATCCGCATGGCGGCTTCCTGCACCCAGCCCTTGCAGGAGATGGCGGAGCCGCGAGGCGCCCGGACGGTACGGGCTGGGGCGATCGTCACGACCTAAGCATACAACCAGCTATCGCACTCTGTGTACCGGATACTGCCTCAGTAGTTCGGGATTGCCGGGATCGGTCTGATAGGACCAATCGAAGACGACGTAATTCGTGCCGAGGGCCACGACACGTAACGCACCGTAGCGATAGAACCCGTCGCCTTCATCCATCTGGAAGACGTAGCCGAAGCCCGGCTGCGCCGGCACAGCCGCATGGCTGTAGCCGCTGACGGGTGCGATGTCGATATCGGTGATGTCGGTGACCGGCGTGGTGCCGATCATCTGCACCTGGGTGTTGCTCCGCACCGGCGCGAGCTGCAGCACGCCGCCGACGTTGGTGATCGTGAAGTCGATCTGCGGGCTCGACCCGGTGGTGATGATGCCCAGCTCGAGCGGACTCGCCTGGCCGTCATTGTTGGCGTCGAGGAAAAAGCGGAATCCGCTGTGCAGGGCATCGCCGGCCTGCGTAAACACGATCTGGCTCTTTGCATCGGGGCGCGGCGTGTCGTTCCGCAGCGGCGACCAGAGGCTCTCGAAGCCCTCGATGGTCACGGCCGAGATGCCGAAGCAACGCGGCTGGCCATTGGCCATCGCACCGACGAGAAAGGTCGGCGCCACCGTGGTGCCCTCGAGCGACCAGCTGGTGCCGCACGCGTTGTGGTCGAGATCGTAGCTGGTGCTGTAGATGCGATAGTGCCAGAACCCGGCCGGATCAGCCAGGTAGGCGTTGTCGGTCCAGTCGAGGTGGATCGCGGCGTTGAGGGAGATGCTGGTCAGCGCCGTTGGTGCCGGCAGACGCAGCCGCTCGTCGACGGTGATGGACGCCGACGGATCCGACTCCGCCTGGTCCTGTGCCTCGGCCGTGACCCGGTACTGGAGGTCCGGCTTTCCGTCGTCGTGGAAACTCGGCGACGTGGTCGAGGCGCGCAGGTCGTACGGCGCAGTGCTGTCGGCGCGCGAGTAGACGTTGTAGGCCGACAGGTTGGGATCGTTCTCGGCATTCCAGCGCAGAATGATTCCGGATGGCGCGGTGGGATCGCCCGATGGCTCGAGCTCATAGGTCAATCCCGTCGGCGGGGCCGGCGGCGCTCCCGATTGTGTCACGTAGTCGGTGCAAGCGGCCACTCCCGCGAGCATACCAATGGCGGCGATTCCGAGGACCTGGCGCATATCTGGCTCCGTTGAAGACGGCGTTCGAGTCATTGTAAAGCAGGAGCCATGCCCGGGACCACGAATGCCTGTAAGTAATTATCAGATAGGTACTTAAGCACCAAGAGCCAAGTATAAAGACTGTCCCCTGTTGGGGACACTTACTTGGTTCTTGGCTCTTCCGTCCTTAGTTCTTTCGTACTTGGCTCTATCTCACATTCCGCTGGTCATACCCGAATTTCAGATCGGGCTCGTCGATGAGCTGCAGGAAGAAGTTGAAGAGGAAGTTTCCGTTGGGGCTCTTCACGAAAGTGAAAGTGGCCCGCCAGTCGTGGAGATCGCGGTCGAGCCGCACCACGTGATCGGCGAACTGGCCCTGCGTGAAGTTGTACGATGTCTGCCACGAGACGGTCCAGTGCGGCGTCGGCGAGAATTGCACGCTGCTGGTGAGCATCGAATTGGTCGACGCCGCCGTCACGGTGGGATCGACACCAAGCACCGGCCGGGCGCGCTGTAGGCTGTAGCTGAGCTGCGCCTGGAAGGGCTGGCCGCCGCGCACCGGGCTGAGCTGGTCGACCCGGGTGTACTGCGTCGCCAGCGGACCCTGCCGGAAGGCGTTCGAGAATGCGCCACCGGGATTGGTCGGCGACGGGCCGGTCAGCTGCGAATCAGCCGCCGTCCCTCCCACCTGCTGGGGAGAGAGGCCGAGGACTTTCCGCACCGCGTTGAGGGCCGTCCCCGAGAGCGAGAACGAGAACGCCATGCTGGTGAGGAACGGCTTGAAGCGCGCCGTGTCGGAGCCGACCTGGCCCTGCCACAGATCGTGCGAGAAGCGCAGCGAAAATCCGCGCAGCAGGTCGGAGCTGATGGTGTTGCCCCAGGTCTGCGTGGTCCAGCCGGTGTGGCCGGCGAGCTTGGCCTGCTCGAAGTCATAACCGATGGCATCCGACTGGATCGACAGCAATTTGATCTTGCGGCCTTCGGGGGCGGCGAGCAGATCGCCGTTGGCGTTGCGGGTCGAGTCCGTCAGGCGGCCGCGCAATCCCATCATCGTGTCGCGCGCGTTGGCGGCGGTGGTGTCGAGTGGTCCCGCCGGCGACCCGACCACGCCGGGCGGTCCGGCCGCGGCACCCTGGCCGGCGTTCTGGGTCGCCGGACGCGCCGCGGGTGGCTTCAATTTCGCTTCGAAGCTCTGCGACAATCCGATCGACACACTCTGCCGCGCCGGCTGGATCAGGGACAATGGCAGCTGGCCGTGGTTCAGCGCGATCGCGTAGTCGCGGGGAATGTCGGCCGAGGGTGAATAGGCCCAGGAGATGATCGGCGAGAAGGCGTGGCGGATGCGAAGCATCGGCCCGAACCCGGGAAAGAAGCCGAAGAAGGTGGGCGAGATTCCGGCGCCGAACTGGAAGCGCTTTCCCTGCGCCACGAAGCCGCCGTGGGTGAATGGGTTGCGAATCAGGTACGAGCCACCGCTGGTGTTCACCATGTTCACCGACGGCTGCACGTTCCACCGCCCCTGGAGCAGGATCGGCAGTCCCACGCCCGCGTTCCAATCGACCTGGGTACTGAAGTCCTCGCCGGCCGTCGTCGCCGAATGCGTGAGGGTATCGATCACCGTCGAATGGCTGTTGCTCCACTCATCGTTCACGCTGGCCGCGGCGCTGATGCTCCATTGTCCGATACGGAAAGGCGTCGAGACGTTCATCGACGTGGTGCGGCTGTCGGTGCGCAGGCTGTCGAAGAGTCCCGGCCCCTGCTGGATGCCGATCGGCGACCCGGAATTCTGCTGGAGGCTGTTGGTGAACGACATCGACGGCGACCAGCTGATCAGGTGACTCAGCGAAATCGGGTTCGGCGTGAAGGCCAGGGTCGGAAAGGTCGCCGTCACCTGGGGCGAGTTGAGCGACTGGGTCCGGCTGCCGCCGACGTTGAGTTGCCCGAACGCGAACCGATGCTGGTAATTGAGCCGGCTGTCGATGGTCCCGACCGCGAGGATCGGGTCCACGGCATTCTGGGAGATGACGCTCGAGCTGGTGGCATAGTCGAGGTTGGCGTTCAGCGAGCTGGCCAGCGAGAACTGCTGGCTGTGGCTCCACGAGAGCCGCATGGAATTGCCGCCGCCATCGATGTGCATGTTCTGGAAGGCGAGCCCGCCGGCGAGGAAGTGATTGAGCCAGCGGTAGCGGATGCGGCCGTTGATCGTGGTGAACTGGTCGGCATACCAGTCGATCGAGGCCTGGGCATCGGCGTAATCGCTGATCGCCCAGTAGTAGCCGAGGTTGGTGAGGTGGCGATGGTAGCCGGGATTGAAGCGCACGATGTCGTTGATGCCGAACTCGGGCGGGAGAATTCCGGAGCGCCGGCCGCGGCGGGTATCCTGAAAGACGAACGGCAGCCACGCCACCGGCACGTCAGCCACGTAGAGAATGGCCGGCCTGGACACCATCAGCCGCTTGCTCACCCACTTCACCTCGTGCACCGCGAAGTGATAGTGTGGATCGACTAGGTCGCAGCTCGTCATGGTGGCGTTGGCGGCGTAGATGCGGTCTTCCTGGTTGTCGATGGCGATGTCGCCCCGAAGATGCCAGGTGCCGCCGCCGTGAGCCATTTCGGTCGTGGCGTGCTGCACGATGCCGGCGTGGTTGCAGGCATCGTAGCGCATCCCCGTGCCGATCATCGTCCCCGTCGGATCGAAGAGCCGGGGCGATCCATTGGCGTCGAGGGCACAACTGGTCTCGGCATACCGGACGGTATCGGCTTCGAGAATCGATCCTTCCCGCGAGATCAGGCTGTGGCCGGCGAGGTGCAGCTGTTTCTCGTCGGCCAGCAGGCGCACCGAATCGGCCATGTAACGCGTGGGCTGAAATCCCTTGCGCTTCAGCAGGGCGGCGAGAATGGAATCCGGTGTCGGAAAGCTGCGGCTGGGGTTTTTCGGAATAGTGGAACCGCGGGCGTGGGTGGTATCGCGACCCAGGGAATCGGTGCGCCCTCGCAGTGAATCGGCGCGGCGGCCGCGCAGCGTGTCGACGTTGATCGTCTGACTATGGGTAATCTGCGCTGTTGCCCGGGCGGGCAACCCCGTGAGGAGCAAGCCCGCCAGCCACAACCATCCGGCCCGCGGCCGGAGCATCAGGCGGGCCCGGCCGCCGGGACGCTGTCGCTATCCTCCTGCGCCGACTGCTGCTCGGCCAGGCGCTCGGCCTTGGCCCGGCGCTTCTCCATCACGATCGCCATCACAATCGCCAGCTCGTAGAAGAGCTGGATCGGAATCATGGCGATGAGCGTCATCACCACGAGGTCGCCGGGGGTGAGCAAGGCCGATGCGACGGCGTTCACCATGATGAAGGTGCGGTGGTGCTTCTTGAGAAATGACGAGGAGACCAGCCGCATGTAAATCAGCAGGAACATCACCAGCGGCACTTCGAACACCGCGCCGAAAACCAGAACGATCGACAGGGTGAGGCTGAAATACTCGGTGGCGGTGAGCAACGGCTGGAGGCTCGCGGTCGAGAAGCTCAGCAGTACCGGGATCGCCAGCGGCATCACCACGTAGAAGCCCAGCGCCGAGCCGATGACGAAGAGAACGATCCCCGAGAAGGCCATGGGGATGACAATCTTGGCCTCGCGCTGGTAGAGCGCCGGACGCAAGAAGGCCCAGACCTGGTAGAGGATGACGGGCAGCGCCGCCACGCAGCCGATCGCGATGGCCAGCTTGAGCTGGATGAGAAATGGATCCATGAGCGAGGTGAAGAGCAGCTTCTGCCCCGCCGGCAGATACTTCTCGATGGGATGCTTCAGGAAGGCGATGACGTCGATGTGGGTGACCAGCGCGTAACCGCCACCGATCCCGACGACGACCGCGATCAGGCTCTTGATCAGGCGCCAGCGCAGCTCCTCGAGATGATCGAGGAACGGCATCTCGCCGCGGCCGCGCTCCGGCTGTGTCGGCTCCTCGCTCATCGGGGCGGCAACGTCCGCAGGCGCTCGCGCGCGAGGGCCGCTTCATCGGACGTGGGATAGCTGCCGATGACGCGATTGAAGTCGTCGCGCGCTTCCTGGGTGCGGCCCCCCGCCAGGGCCTGGAGGCCGAGCTTGTAGATCGACGACGGCGTCCGGGGCGACTGGGGGAAACGCTGGATCACCGCACGATACGCCACCGCCGCGGAATCGGCCTTCTGGTCGGCGGTCCAGGCTTCGCCGGTGAAGAAGAGCGCATCGGCCGCTCGAGGATTGGTCGGATAGCGCCGCAGAAATTCGGCGAATCCGTCCCGCGCCGTCCCCGGACTGCCACGGCGCAGCTGCTGGATCGAAAGGTCCATGAGCTGATCGGGGCTCGGCTCGTTCGCGGCGGATGGCGCGGCGGGTGCGGCCGGCGGCGATCCCGGCGCCGCGGGGGGAGCGACAGCCGCCGGCATGCTGTCGGCCCGCTGGCGCTGCTCGATCTGGGTGTGAAGCTCGGAGAGCCGCTGCTGGCTCTGGCCGGTCAACTCCTGGATGGCGACGAGCTGCTGCTCGACGTTGTAGAGCTCCACGCGGACATCGCCGCGCAGCTGGGTCAGCATCACCTGGTGGGCCTGCACCGAATCGCTCACGCTCTGAAGCAGCCTCGCCAACCCCGCCACATTGGCGGCGATCACCGAATCCTCACGCTGCTGCGCGGTGCGCTGGTCGGCGAGCTGGTTCTGGAGCCGCACGATATCACTATGCATCGCACAACCACTGAGAATCACTGTGGCGACCGCGGCGACGGCGGCGACTGCGGACCGGTCTCTCATCGCGCGCTCTTCGTGACGCGGAATTCGGCGCGCCGGTTCTTAGCCCAGGCTTCTTCGTTGGAGCGCGGATCGACAGGGCGCTCTTCGCCATACGAGATGATGGTGAGTCGCGCGTCGGCGATGCCGTGCTCGACCAGGTAGCGCTTCACCGCCGCGGCGCGGCGCTCGCCCAGCGCGAGATTGTATTCATCGGGGCCGCGCTCGTCGCAGTGGCCCTCGATTTTCAGCTCGAGCCGGGCATGCGCGCGCAGGATGTTCAGCTTGTACTCGAGCTGCTGCTGGGCTTCGGGGCTCAGCTCCGAATGATCGAGGTCGAAGTGCAGCGGCGCGGCGATGATGCTGTCGGCCACGCGATCGAGGCCGGAGGGCATCGCACTCGCGGCGTCGGCGCTGTCGCGCAGGATCTGCGCCCGCACCGAATCGGCCCGGTGGGCGTCGGCGGCGCGGGAGATCGAGTCCATCCGGGCGCGGGCCAGCGAATCGGCCCGGCCAAGGGCTGAGATCGAATCGCGGCGATGCACCGCGGCGAGCGAATCGGCGCGCGCCCGGATCGACGCGCTGTCGGCCACCGGAACGGGCGCGATCGACGGCTGCTTCTTCGGGCAACCCAGTAAGACAGTCGCCGCGGTCGCAACAGTCGCCACAGTAAACAGCTTGCGCATTCCCATACCTCTTTAGTTGGTGCGGGGGGACCAGGCCGGGAGCCTGGCGCCGCCGGCGCGAGTCAGCTGGCGCAGCCGTCCGGTTTCGACATCCACGACCCACAGCTCGCGAGTCCCCGAGCGGGACGACACGAACACCAGGTGCCGGTTGTCCGGCGCCCAGGCCGGATCCTCGTTGCGCGAGGAGCCGGTGAGCTGGCGGATCGCGCGAGTCGCGACGTCGAGCACGAAGACCTGCGGCGTGCCGGCGACCTCGCGGTGAAACGCAATCTGTTGACCGTCGGGGGACCATGACGGAGCGCTGGTCGTCCCGGTTGCGCCGAAATCGAACCGCGCCAGAACTTCCTGTCCGGTGCCGTCGGCGCCCATCACGTAAAGCTGCGGCGTGCGCGCGCGATTGGAGATGAAGGCGATGCGCGCGCCGTCGGGACTCCATGAGGGCGAAAGATTGTCCGCGCCGCGGCCCACCGTCAGCCGCTGCGGCTCGCCCGCCCTCCCCCAGTCATGGACGTCACGGCCGGGCGTTTGTGAAAGGTAAATATCCGTGCCCGCTTCGGTACCGTGGGCGTACGCCAGACGCCGGCCGTCGGGAGAAAAGGCCGGCGTGATGTTGAGCCCATCCTCCGTTCCCGGAATCATTTCCCGCGCCCCGGAAAAATCCTGGACCACGATCGGCTCGCCGCTCCGGACATAGGCGGTGTAGGCGAAGAGCCGGCCATCGGCGCTCCACGCCGGCGAGAGCGACGGCCACCCGGCGGTGCGCAGCAGCTGCGCGTTGGCGCCGTCGGCGTCGACCCGCATGACCCGGCCTTCGTGCACGAAGAGGACGCTCGTTGCGGCGATGCCGGGCTGCCCGGTCAGCGCGCGGACCAGCTCATCGGCGCCGCGATGCACGGCCAGCCGCTTGTCGGGGACATCGGCGGCAAAGAGATGTACGCGCGTCGCCTCCTGGCCCGTTCGGGTGTCCATCGCCACGGCGGTGACATCGCTTCCGGCGACCGACAGCGTCACCACATACGCCGCGCCCAGCGCGCTGAACGTCTGCAGGTTCAGTCCCGGCGGCTGCTGGTCGCGCGCACTCGACGGCGCGGGAAGAATCTCGAAGCGATCCGATTGCTCCAGATCCCGCGCCAGCGTGACGCTGGCGCTGTCGAGCAACGCGGCGCCGAAGAGTACGACCGACAGCGACGGCCGAGTGCCGGGCGCATAGGTGATGCCGACCCGCACGCCGCTCTGGGTGCTGTCCTGGGCCAGGAGGCTGGCCGCTGGCAGCTGGCAGCTGGCGGCAAGCACCACGGCCAATGGCCAACGGCCAACCGACAACGGCCATCTGCCAACGGCCATCCGCCAACCAGCAGACTTCATCGGATCGCTTTCGGGCTGAAGAAGAACGACACCGGCAGCACATCGGGACCGTAGCCGGTAGGCAGCGTGCCGAAGGCGCTCGCACGCGACGCGGCCTCGACGGCACCCTGCGCCTCGAGATCGAACGCGAACGACCCGGACCGACGAACAAACTGAAGGCCCGAGATGGAGCCGTCACGATGCACGAAGAAGAGCATCTCCGCTTCGAGGTCGGTGTTGCCGCCTGGCGGTCGCCACCGCCGGTATACCTGGGCTACGAGATTTCGTAGATACCCCGGAAAGGGAAAATCGACTCCCTCGGTCTTGATGGTCGCGGCATCTGTGCCTGTACCTCCTGTTACTGAAGTATTCGGAGAGGTGGCAGGAGGGGCAGACGCAGGGACAGAAGAAGCAGGCGCATGGGCAGGCACAGGTGCCGCCGCTGGTCTCCCGGTGGGCCTCGTAGCAGGGGCAGAAGGAGCTGGGGCTGGTGCAGGAGCCGGAGCTCGAGTCGGCGCATGGGTGACAGCCTTCGGCGTTGTCTTGGACGCCGGCGGCGGCGGCGGCGGTGGCGGCGCGGGAGCCGGGGCCGGCGCGGCCGGCTGGACTTCGCCCGGCGTCGGCTGCTCGGAAGCGACCTCGGCCCGCGGCGCGGCGATCAGCTGGACCCGGTACGCCGGCAGGGCGCGCGCATGCGTCGGCTGCCGGCCCAGGGCAACGAACGACACCACCAGCGCGCCATGCAGCACCAGCGAACCCGCTACGCCCGCGCCACGGCCGATGGACCCCGCCGCGCGGTCCGACCACGGTTTCACGGGACCTCTTCGGGCTCCGTCACCAGGCCGACATTCTCGACGCCGGCGGTGCGGATCACGCCGAGGACGCGGACGACGTCGCCGTAAGGCGCGCCGCGGTCGGCGCGCAGATAGATGCCGCTGGGCCGCCGGCGCGAGACCAGCGCGCGAAAGCCGGCGCGGAACTCGTCGTAGCTGAAGCCGGCTTCGTCCACGAACACCCTGCCCTGCCGGTTCACCGTCACCACGATCCCCTCGTGCGATTCGAGCGGCCGCGCCGATGCGACCGGCAGCCGCACCTGGACCCCGCCCTGCATCATCGGCGCCGCGATCATGAAGATGATGAGCAACACGAAAGCGACATCCACCAGCGAGGTGACGTTGATGTCGGCGTTGAGATGCGCCCGGGTGCGGCGCGAGCGGCGCATCTAGAGCCGCCCTTCGCGCGCCAGGGTGACGATCATCTCGCGCGCAAAACCCTCCAGCTCGGCGGCGACAAAATTCTGGCGGGCGGTGAAGATGTTGTACGCCATCACCGACGGCACCGCGACGGCGAGACCGGCGACGGTGGCGACCAGCGCCTCCGCGACGCCCGGCGCGACCGCGGCGAGATTCCCCGCGCCGCTCGTCGCGATCCCGATGAAGGCATCCATCACACCCAGCACCGTGCCTAACAGTCCGAGCAGCGGGCTCACCGAGCCGAACGTGGCCAGCCACGGAATCCATTTGCCCAGCTGGTCGTGCTCGGCGTCGACCTGCGTCTCGAGCACCATCCGCAGCGCTTCGAGCTGGCTGGAGGTCAGCCGTGGCGCCTGGTGCGCCTCGGCATCGACCCCGCCCGGGACCAGCTCGCCGTAGAAAGTGGTTCCTTCATTGAAGAGGCGGGTGTACGGATTGGGGGGAAGGATGCCGACCGCCTGCCGTGCCTCGGCCAGCCTTGTGGCGTGGGCCACGGCCCGGAAGAAGGATCTTCCGGCCTGCTTGATCCGCTGGAACTGCCACGCCTTGGCGACGATGAGGAACCACGAGACCAGCGAGAAAACGACCAGCACCGCCAGGACGACTTTGGTCTCGGTGCTCGACGTCACGACCAGCTCCCACGGCGACGTCGGGACCGCACGCCCGGCCTGAATCACCCGGCGTCCTTCACGATCCAGTCGTACGTGCGCTTGAGGCCATCGAGCAACGGCACTTCGGGTTTCCAGCCGAGGACCTTGGCGGCCTTGCCGATCTGGAGCGAGCTGCGCTGCAGCTCGCCGGGACGAGGCGCCGCATAGCTGATGGGCACGTTGACGCCGGTGGCCTTCATCATCGTTTCGGCCAGCGCCGTCACCGAGGTTTCGGTATTGGTGCCGATGTTGATCCCCCAGGGATCCACCGTGCCATCCGCCCCCGGCGGGGTCGCGGTCGCGGCGAGCAGATTCGCGCGGGCGACATCACCGACGAACACGTAGTCGCGGGTCTGCTTGCCGTCGCCGAAGATGGTGATCGGCTGGCTGGTGCGCAGCTTGTTCCCGAAGATCGCCACCACGCCGGCCTCGCCGTGGGGATCCTGGCGCGGCCCGTACACGTTGGAATAGCGCAGGCAGATCGCTTCGAGATTGTACAGGGTGCGATACACGTGGAGATAGAACTCGGCGGCGAGCTTGGTCACGCCGTAGGGCGAGATCGGCAGCTTGGCGGCCGACTCGATGTGCGGCGGCGTTCCCTCGCCGTAGACCACGCCACCCGAGCTCGAGAAAATCACGCGGCGCACCCCGCCCTGCCGCGCACCCTCGAGGAGATTCAGCAGCGCGAGGAGATTCTCTTCGGCATCGAGGATGGGATCGGCCACCGAAATGCGCACGTCGATCTGGGCGGCGAGGTGGACCAGCACCTCGAATCCGCCGCTGCGGACCAGGTCCTGGGCCTCGGATGATCCGATATCGTAGCGCTTGAAAGAGGCGGAACGCGGCACCTGTTCGGCCTTGCCGCGGGCCAGGTTGTCGATGACCGTGACATCCCAGCCCGCAGCGAGATACGCGTCGGCCACGTGGGAGCCGATGAAACCGGCCCCGCCGGTGACGACTACACGATGATTCGCCGTCAGGAAGGCATCCGGCGCACCTGCCGGACCTGCGACCGCGACGACACATCACCGCGGTAGAGCTCGACGATGACCGCCGTGGCGGTCCTTGACCGTGTGCTGACGATGATGGCGCGCGCCTGATCCTGCTCGAAGCTTCCCGGATGCTCCGGGTCGGTGCGCACCGCGTAGACCTGCAAGATGTCGCCGAGGCGCAGGCCGTCGTTGGCGCCCTTGTCGATGAACATCACGTCCTGCAGCATGGCGGTATTCCGCGCGTCGCGAAGACGAATGACGTGGCCCTCGACGCCGCCCGTCACCGGCTCAGCGCGAAGATTCGAATTATTGACGAACGGCTGGACCTTGAGGACTTCCTGGCTGTCTTCAACCGGGGCGTAAATCCGGACGACCTCGCCGGCGATCAGGTTGTTTCCGGTTCCCGCTGGTCCGGTGACTTTGATCAGGCCGGTGGGAAGAACGATCTGGCCGAATTCGCCGAGATCCTCGGTGCGCACGAAGGACAGCAGCATATCGCCGGCCTGCGGAGGATCGCCCGGAGGCGGGGCGACCACGACGCTCTCGTAGAGCTGGGCGGTGTGATGGCCGCGCTGACCGCGCGTCTCTCCGGCGGTGTTCACGATGCGGCCGGAGGGAAGCGGCTGATTCTCGGTAAGGAAGCCGGACGAGAAGTACTCGCCCTCGCGCACGGCGCGATAGGCGCGCGCACTGGCGACCTCGATGCTCGGGGCGCTGCGATTGCGCGCCGGGCGTTCGCTGAAGATCGTCGGCCCGTTCAACGGCGCCACACCGGTCGGTTGCTGCTGCTCCGGCGTGACCTGGCGCGACGAATCTGTGGATGGCGTCAGCGTCACCGTCTGGCTCTGCGGCGAGACCGTGACCGCCGTGTCGGCGGCGGGAGCAGTCGCCGTAGCGCTGGGCGCCGCCGTGGCCGACGTATCGGCCGCGGGCTGCGCCGCGGTCGCTCCGCTAAGACGGAGCTCCTCGCCCGGATAGATCCAGTGCGGATCTTCGATGACCGTGGTGTTGAGCCGGTAGATCTCCGGCCACAGCATGGGGTCGCCGAGATAGGTCTGAGCCAGACCCCAGAGGGTTTCGCCCGGTGCGACGGTGTGCGTGGCGGGAGTGGAGGACACGGGCTGCGCGCCCGACGCTCCGCCCATCTGCACCGCACCAGAGCCGCCCATTTGCACGGCGCCGCTCCGGTCCGCGGGCACCGGCGCCGCGGGGGGAGCAGAACGCTGCCCCTGTTGCGCCTGCTGGGCCTGCGTGATCGAGCGTTGAACCGGGATCTGTGCCGTCGCAATGGAAACCGCGCCGGCGGTCAGGGCGGCGAGTGCCGCCAGACTAGAACGGAAGATCGTCGTCCTCCTCATCAAGTGCCTCCGGGTAGTCCGCGAACGGGTCGCCCGGCTTGGGCTTCCCGCCTTCTTTCCCCGCCGGCATGGCCGCGGGGGCGGCAGCACGCCGCCCCCCGCCCTCGCCGCCCATCCCGTCGCTCCGACCACCGAGCATGACGAGATCGCGCACCTTGATCTCGGTGATGTACTTCGTGACGCCGTCTTTCTTGTCTTCGTAGGAGCGGTACTCGATGCTCCCTTCGACGTAGACCTTGTCGCCCTTTTTCAGGTACTTCTCGACCACCTCGACCAGACCCGGGCCGTCGCGGCGGGCGTTCCAGACCTCACATTTGTGCCACTCGGTCTTCTCCTGCTTCTGGCCGGCGGCGGAGTTCCAGGTCCGGCTGGTTGCCAGTGAGAAACTGGCCACCCGGGACCCGCTCGGAATGGTCCGGATTTCGGGGTCTGCACCCAGATTCCCGATCAACATGACCTTGTTCAAACTGCGACTCATAGCGTGCTCCTCGCTCTTACCACGGCAACCACGAACAGACCCCAAGTTAGGAAATGACAACGGCTTTTGTCAACCAATTTCATGCGATCCTTTACCCTTTCTTTGCGGTTTGTGACCCAAGTTCCAAAGCCATTGTCAGGGCATCCTCCCGCGGGGAGGCGTAGTACGCGGGTCTCACCCCAAGGGGGCGGAAACCGACTGCCCGATAGAGTCCGATTGCGGCCTGGTTCGACCGCCGAACTTCGAGGTAGGCACTGCCGGCATCCCCCTGCCGGAGCTCCTCAAGGAGCGCCTCGAGCAGTAGACGGCCTACCCCTTTGCCCTGTGATGCTTTCGCGACCGCGATGTTGAGTACCTCGCCCTCGTCGGCGGCGATGGTGCCCAGCGCGTAACCGACCAGCATCGTTTCACACGCCGCGATGGCGCGGACGTGACGCTGGCCGATCATCTGCGCGAATGATTTCCTGGTCCAGGGATCGGCGAAGGTGTCGCGCTCGATGGCGGTGACGCGATCGAGATCGGCATCGGTGAGCGGCCGCAGCTCAGGCGCCGGCATGTCGTGCCAGCCGCCGCGCCTCGGCTTCGGCGAGCCGGCCATAGGAGGGCTGCCAGGCGCCGGGATGCTCCACCGGTTCCACTCCGCCGGGCAGCCCCATCAGTCCCAGCAGCGCTGCCGCCGACGCACGATCCGCGAAGGCACGCGCGAAACCCGGATCGGCCGGCGGCGAGCTGGGAACCACCTGAGGAGCCTGGATGGTCCGTACCGCATCAGCGGTAAAGTGATACACGGCGCGATAGACGTCTCCGCGCAGGGCATCGTACTCCACGACGGTCGGTCCATGGGCAACACCGAGCGCCGCGCCCATCATCGAGGGCGCCGCGAAAAGCGGAATTCGCAGCGCACCGACGACACCCTTGGCGAAGGCGATCCCGATCCGGAGCCCGGTGAACGAGCCCGGCCCGTCGGCGACCAGCACACCGCCTAACGATTCCGAACCGCCGTGGGCCTCGAGGAGCGCGCGCGCCGCGCTGTCGATGTCGCGCGAAAGATCGTGACGCTGCGGGATGACGCGCTCATCGATCGAGCGCCCCGGCGCGCCGATCGCGAGAGTCGGGCGATCGGTCGCCGAATCGATGGACAGCAGCAATGCCGAAGGGCGAAGCGCGAAGGGCGAAGCGCTCACGAGCAATCCAGGCTGCGGATGCCGTCTTGCACGGTATAGGCGAGCGAGATGCGATGCGTGGGATGAGGCAAAGC
>DASXPG010000189.1:0-5428 GCA_036493755.1 Gemmatimonadales bacterium | reverse complement strand
TGAAGAGCGAAGGCATCGACATCCCCGCGCAACTCTACAAGCCCTCCGCCGCGGAGGCGCCGGCCATCGCGCTGTTCCATGGCTGCGGCGGCGTCGGCCAGAACAACACGCGGATGGCCGGGCTGCTCAAGAGCTGGGGCTATGTCGCGCTGGTGGTCGACAGCTTCTCCTCGCGCGGCCTGACGGACGTGTGCGGCCGCCACTGGCCGACCCAGGCCGACGCCGAGAAGCGCGCCTACGACATCGACGCGTCGCTGCGCTGGCTCGACGCGCAGCCGTACGTGCGCGCCGGCCAGGTCGGCTTCATGGGCTACTCCTACGGCGGCGGCGTCGCTGCGCTGCGCGCCTTCGCCCCGCGCGTGCCGGCGCGCGCGGCGATCCTGGTCTATCCCGACTGCGCCCTGGCCGAGCCGCTCGGCCCGAAGCTGACGGTGCCGCAGCCGACGATGGTCGCCATGGGCGCGCTCGACGACTGGACGCCGCTCGCCCAGTGCCAGGCGCTGTTCGACCGGATCGCGACCGGCCGCGATCTCCTGGAGACGCACGTCTATCCCGGCGCCCATCACAGCTTCGACGCTCTCGGCCTGCCGGTGCGCTACCTCGCGGGCGTTGGCAACCGCAGCAAGCCCGGCGGTTGCTGTGGGGCGCATTACGGCGCGAACGAGGCGGCGTGGAAGGCGTTCGTGGGGGATGTGAAGGGGTTTCTCGCCAAGACTTTGCAGATCAGCTCATGACCCGTCCGCTCTGGCACTGTCATGTCGCCATCTCGCTCGACGGCAAGATCGCGCGCCGCGATGGATCGTTCGACTGGCTCTACGCCTATCCTCCCCAGGACTTCGGCATCGACGCCTATCATGCCGCGATCGGCTGCCTGGTAATGGGCCGCGCCACCTACGAGACTGAGCGCGCCATGGAGCCCTGGCTCCATGCCGGTCGCCAGGTTTTCGTGGTGACATCGAAGCCGCTCGCCGATCCGCCGCCGCTGGTGGAGGCCTGGCAGGGCTCGCTCGAAGAGCTGGCGCGCACACTCGACGGCAGCGGCTTCAGTCGGATCGGCATCGAAGGCGGCGGCCAGCTCATCCGCGGCCTCGTCGAGATCGGCCGGTTGGACGTGCTGGAGATGGCGATCGTGCCGCTGGTGCTGGGCGACGGCATCCCGCTCTTTCCGGCTGGCACCCGGGAGCTCCCGCTCAGGCTCGCCAGGTGCGAGCCCAAGACCGGCGGCGCCTTGCATGTTGTCTACGAGCGCCCTTAGCGGACCTGCGCCCGCGGATGATCGACCCGTCTGCCTATTCTCTATAAAGGACGTTGACCATCTCACCTTGGGTCAAGCTGAAAACCTCTTCCAGCGTGTCGACTTCAAACACGGAATAACTGAGCTCAAGCCCTCTCAGCTCGTTGGCTGAACTTGAATCGGTGTGCGATGGGCGCGCTCGACGACTGGACGCCGGTCGCCCAGTGCCAGGTCCTGTTCGACAAGATCGTGACCGGCCGCGAGCGCCTCGAGACGCACGTCTATCCCGGCGCCCATCACAGCTTCGACGCCCTCGGCCTGCCGGTGCGCTACCTCGCGGGCGTCGGCAACCGCAGCAAGCCCGGCGGCTGCTGCGGCGCTCACTACGGCGCGAACGAGGCGGCGTGGAAGGCGTTCGTGGGGGATGTGAGGGCGTTTCTCGCGAGGAGCATGCCCCTGTAGTCAGCGCGGCACCATATAGGTGACACCGCTCAGCCGGTTGTCTTTGGCGTAGGTGCAACCAACTTTCCTTTCGCATGCGGCATTTCAAACGATGATGCAATGATTCTGATGACGTCACCGGACTGCATTTCGATCTCGATCGATTGGCGATCGCTTTCTATAACAAGCGGCCCTCTGACGCTGTTGACGCTAACACTCTGTCCCCATTCTCTGAATTGAGGAACGTGAAGATCAACTACCGAGACTGCCACTAGCTTCTCGTCACCTAGGTCGCTCTTGAAATGGACGACTACGCGAGCGTCCCTCCATTCAAAGAGCACTGACAGAAGGGTCCAATCGTGCATGTGATCCTACGGACTAGTATTGAGCGGAAGATGCGCTTCTGGCGATTCTGGGGCAACAACCTGCCCCGATGGTCCAAGTCGCTGACCGGACGGATCGTTAACGTGTGCATGCGCGTCGTCGCCAGGGTGGATTAGTATTCGTTGCTTTCCAGTCACGGGGTCAACGTACGCCCCCTTGCCGCTCATTGGATCTGGTCCCTTCTGTATCAGTCCCTTCTCCTTTGCTATTTTGTCTATTTCTTCAGGAGTTTTTCCGGCTACGTCGGCGGGGTCAATGTCTGGAGAAGCGGGAGAATCTCCGGAGCCCGTCATGGGCGAACTATTAGGAATAGAGCTAGGCGGTGCGATGCCCGGCGGCTGCCAGCCCGGCGGGGCCGCACAAGACGCAGGCGGGAACAACGGCGGAAGTCGACCCAGAAGATCGGATATCGCTTGATTGAAACCGGGTACCTGTGGAAGAAGGCCACTTGGGTCTCGTGCCCCGATCGGCTGTCCGCTGACATATGGGTATAAATTGCCAGATGCGCTGATAGCTTCACCCAAAGGCTCCCGCGATAACCAGCGTCCTGCGACGGGGTCAAATGCGCGATACTTCGTCAGATAAAGCCCGCTATCAGCATTAAGGAACATACCGGCGTAGACGAAGTCGGTGGTTGGTGCGGTTGCTTGTAGCGGTGAGCCGTACGGATCGTAGCTATAGGCTCCCGCACTTGAAGGGCTAGCGAACACCCGTCGCACCGAGCCGATCTGGTCAATGCCGTAGTACAGCGTCTGCGCGGGTGTGCCTGGCAGGTATTCGCCTTCTGAATAGTAGCTGCGAATGAGCGCACTCGAGGCGTTGCGCGCCTGACAAATCTTTGGCCCGCACCACAGGTACGACGTGACCGAGGCGCTGCCGCCGCCCGGCGGCGTGCTGCTGATGGTCGCGCGCCTCCCGAGCCCATCATAGGTAAAGGCGGTCGCCTTGCCGCTGACGCCGGGGTACGCGATGCCGACCAGCCGGTTCTCGGCGTCCCAGGCGTAGGTGCGCTGGCCGTCGGAGGTGAGGTTGCCGTTGGCGTCGAAGGTCAGCGCCTGGCCGGAGAGGTCGGTGAGCTGGTTGAGGTTGTTGTAGGTCGCGGTCTGGCTGCCGGCGGCGGGATAGACGGCCGAGGCGTCGCTGCTCTCGGTGATGCCGGTGATGAAGTTCTCGGGACTCGTGGTGTAGGTGAAGTTGGAGAACTGTCCGGCGGTGAGGCCGGTGTTGGCGATGCCGGCAAGCCTTCGGTCGCCGGTGTTGGTGAGGTAGCTCCAGGCGGTGGCGAGGGTGGAACTGGCGAGCTGGCGGCTCGCGATCTGGCCGGTCTGGCCGAGATAGCCGAGAGTGAAGCTGCCGAGGTCGTCGGTGTGAACCGAGAGGCGGCCGATCGCGTCGTACTGGAAGGTCTCGGCGCCGGCGCCCTGGACGGTGCGCTGGCTGAGCCGGCCGAGCGCGTCATAGGCCGAGGTGACGGCGCTCGACGGGAGCGGCCCGGATTCCTGCTGCAGCTGCAGGGCGCCCTGAGAGCCGACGGGGACGTAGGTGTACTGCCGCGTGCCGGTGCCGTCGGTCATCGCGGTGAGGCGCGGGAAGTACGGGTCGTAGGTGAAGCTGGCGTTGGGCGTCGGGTTGACTGAGGTGTAGGTGATGCCGGTCGTCCTGGGCGTAGGCGTAGGTCTTCACCTGCGACAGTGCGTCGGTCACCGACTTCAGCCGGCTGGTCGTGGTCTCCCAGGTGTAGGTGACGGTGCTGGTGTCGGGGTACTGCTTCGAAGTGAGCCGACCCTGCACGTCGTAGGATCATTGCGTGACGTTGGTCTTGGGATCGGTGAGGCTGCTGATCTGGCTGTGCTGATTGAATGTCCCTCCCGTCAGCGACAGACGGGATACGATCTCAGAAAGCGGTCAGCGGCGCGCGACTCATCTCCGCATATCTTTTCTTTTTGGTCGACGCACAAATTTCCAACGCGGCGGCGAGCGATTCCCTGGGAAATCTCGCTCCGGAACGTCAAAGGTGCCGAATCCGGCGCTCGCAGCGACTTCATCATGGGCAATGGCCGGCGTTCGAGGCCCGGAAACAGCGGCTTTTCCCCCGGGCCATTGCCCGTAATAGGTGTTCGGCGCGTGATCATGCAGTGTCGCGCGCATGATGATGATCGTGCTGCGCCTGCTGCTGTCGCTCCTGGGCCTGAAATCCCGATGGCATCGGCATTTCAGCCCACGCCCCCTGAGTGAGGTGTTTTTTCACGGGGACAAAGTCGGTGGATTCGTGGACTCCTGGCCCGAAACCCTTGTGCCATCGGCATCCAACCGGTCCACACCCGAGTGGACTCTTGTGGACTCCTGCCGAGGGCGATCGACGAAAAGCAACTTTGCACTAGCCGCGGACCTTGGCCCGTGGATGGGCCGCCCGATAGACCGCGCTGAGGCGGGCGGCATCGACGTCGGTGTAGCGTTGGGTGGTCGAGAGGCTCGCGTGGCCCAGCAGCTCCTGGATGGTGCGCAGGTCGCCGCCGGCCGCCAGGAGGTGGGTGGCGAAGGAGTGGCGCAGCGCATGCGGCGTCACCGAGTCGGCGAGGCCGAGCTGGCGGCGCAGGTCGCGCACGCGCTTCTGCACGATCGCGGGATCGAGCGGCGCGCCGCGCGCGCCAAGGAAGAAGGCATCGCGCGGGCCGATCGCCTTCATGAACGGGCAGGCGACGCGATAGGCGGCGAGCGCCTCGAGCGCGGCGGGCAAGAGCGGGACGAGGCGCGTCTTGTTGCCCTTGCCGGTCATGGCGAGCGTGTCCTGTCCATGGTCGAGCAGGCTGTCGATCGTGGCCTTGGAGAGGCCGAGCGCCTCGCCGATGCGCAGGCCTGCGCCGTAGAGCAGCAACAGGATGGCCGTGTCGCGCTGCTCGATCCAGCCGTCGCGCCCGGTCGTGGCCGGTTGCTCGAGCAGCTCCTCCATGTCGCGCTCGCTGAGCGCCTTGGGGATCGAGCGCGGCAGCTTGGGCGTCTGGATCGCGGCGATGCTGGCGTTGTGCGCGAGGTCGCGCTTGTCGAGGAAGCGGAAGAAGGAGCGCACCGAGGAGAAGGCGCGCGCGGTCGAGGTGCGGGCCAGCCCCTTGTGGGCGCGGTCGGCCAGCCAGGCGCGGAACTCGGCGGGCTTGAGCTTGGCCAAATGGGCAAGCGTCGGCGGCGCGCCGAGATACGTCGTCATGAACGCGACGAATTCGGCGATGTCGTGCTCGTAGGCGATGAGAGTGTGGCCGGAGAGGCGACGCTCGCTGCGCAACCAGTCGCGCCAGGCCTCGCGCGCGCCGGCGAGGCTGGTCGTCGTCACTCGGGCAGGTCGAGCCAGGCCCGGATGGTGTTCTCCAGCACCTT
>DASXPG010000188.1:0-7923 GCA_036493755.1 Gemmatimonadales bacterium | reverse complement strand
ACGGCGGACGGCAATCGTCTGATGGCCGAGGACTTCGCGAAGGCACTCCAGCCCTTTCTCGGCAGCGCCACCAGTCACCGGTGAGCGCCGCGCCGCGGCTGGTCTACGCCACAACTCCAGCCGCTGCGGGGACTCCTCGCCTGCTCCTGGCGAGCTGGCACTTTCCGCCCGGCGACGCCACCGGTGCCCTTCGCTGGCAGCGGCTCGCACCCTTCATTGCTGAACGCGGCTGGTCCCTCGATGTGCTCACTGCCGACCCATCAGAGCTGCCGCGCCGCGATGACAGCCGCCTGGCGGAGCTGCCCGCCGGCGTCCGCATCTTCGGGGTCACTCAGCCGCGGCTGCTGCGCGACCGGGTCGAGAAGAAGGCGCTGGCTCTCAAACGTCGATTGCGCACTCCGGTTGCCGGCGCGGAACTTCCGGCACCATCGCGGGCGGCCGGGCGCGCACCGGCCACGCCCGATTCCTTCGCACGTACCGAGGTCGGCTGGATTCCCCGCCGGCCCCGCGATCTGCTGCGCGCCTGGTTCGCGGCCGGCGATTATGCCCGCTACGGCGCCTGGGCCACGGCGGTCGTGGAAGCGGGGATCGCCATCGCGCGGGACCAACCGCCCTCCATCGTGATCAGCTGTGGACCGCCCCACATGGCGCATGACGCCGGACGCCGGATCGCCGAGCGACTCGGTTGCCCTTATGTGATGGACCTCCGGGACCAGTGGCGACTCTGGGAGCGACTCCCGGAGGCGCTGGCCCATCCGCTCTGGTGGGGATTGGCAGCACGCTACGAGTCAAAAGCCGTTGCAAGAGCAAGCCTGGTCGTCACCAACACCGACCGCGCTCGGCTCACGATGCAGCAGCAATACCCGGCCCAGGCGGATCGAATCATCACGGTGCTCAACGGTTACGACGATGAGCCCTTGCCGCCGGCCACCTCCGACGGCGTCTTTCGCATCGCCTATGCCGGAAACATCTACCTCGATCGCGATCCGCGCCCCCTCTTCCGCGCCGTCGCCGGCTTGATCGCGCGCACGCCGGCCGACGCCCGCGTGGAAGTGGCCTTCATGGGGGAAGTGCGGAGTTTCGACGGACGGACCCTCGAGTCCATCGCCGCCGACGAAGGCATAGCGTCGCACATCCGGTTGTATCCACCGAGGGTGCGTCACGAAGCACTTCGGTTTCTCGCGACCGCGCCGGTGCTGATCAGCCTGCCGCAAGACAGCGTGATGGCCATTCCCTCCAAGCTGTTCGAGTACATCCGCTTCCCCGCCTGGGTCGTGACGCTCGCCGAGCCGGCGAGTGCCAGCGCCCTCTTCAGCAGCGACATCGGTGCCGACCTGGTGTGGCCTGGTGACGTGGATGCGCTGACCGCTCTCCTGGTGCACCACTTCCATGAATTCCAGTCGCACGGCCGGCCCGAGCCGCTCGCACGCGACACGCGCTTCAGCCGCCGCGAGCAGGCCCGGCGGCTGCTCGACAGGCTCGCGCCGTTGCTCGCGGGCCGCAGGGTAGCGGCCTGACGACCAGCCCGGGCGGGCAGACGCTCGACCGCTCGTTGTTGAGCGGCATCGCCTGGACCGGCGGCGTGAAGTGGTTCACCCAGATCCTGAGCTGGTCGTCGATGATCATCATCGCGCACTTGCTCGCCCCGGCCGAGTTCGGGCTCTACGGTATGGCGCTGGTGTTCCTCGGCCTGGTGGACCTCGTCAGCGAGCTGGGACTCAGCGCAGCCATCGTTCAGAAAAAGAATCTGACCGCCGACCAGGTCGCGCAGCTGGGGAGCCTCTCGCTGCTCTTCGCGATCGTGCTGGTTGGACTCACGCTGGCTGTTGCGACCCCGCTGGCGGCTTTCTTCGGCCAGCCGAGGCTTCGCTGGCTGGTGGTGCTGATGAGCGCCAACATGGTGGTCAAGGGCTGCGCCGTGGCATCGCGCGCGTCGCTCGCCAAGGAGCTGCGATTCCGGGAGCTGGCAGTCATCGACGGCGTCCAGGCCCTCACGCTGACGGTGGCGACGCTGGCGCTCGCGGTGGCGGGGCTGGGTGCCTGGGCTCTCGCGCTGGGCGCGGTACTGGCCAACGTCATCGGCAGCATTCTGACCCTGGTGATCCGGCCCCAGCGGCTGTCGAGACCGAGAGACCTGCGCAGCCTGGAGCCGTCGATCTGGTTCGGCCTCAATGTGGCGGCCGCACGGCTTTCCTGGTACGCCTATTCCAACGCCGACTTCGCCATCGTGGGACGGGTGCTCGGCGCCGCCTCGTTAGGCGCTTACACCATCGGATGGAACCTCGCCAGCATTCCCGTGGACCGGCTCACCGCGCTGCTCGGAAACGTGACCCCGGCGGTCTTTGCCGCCAGCCAGGACGACCCGTCCGGGTTGCGGCGCTACATCACCGGCCTGACCGAGGGGATCGCGCTCCTGACGTTTCCACTGGCGGTCGGGTTGGCGCTGACCGCCGACCTGGCGGTCCCGCTCATTCTCGGCGAGCGCTGGCTGCCCGCCGTGGTGCCGTTGCGACTGCTGGCCCTCGCCAGCGTGATGCGCTCGGTCGCGCCGCTGGCGGGTACGATGCTCCAGGCAACCGGGCATGCGCGGATGCAGATGCGGCTCACCACGTCGTGGGCCGTGCTCTTTCCGGTGATGTTCTACTTCGGGGCGAAGTGGCGCGGCACCGAAGGGGTGGCGTGGGCGTGGATCGCCGGACAGTTGCTGATCATCACGCCGAGCCTCGCGATCGCGCTGCGCCGGGCCATCAACTTGCGGCCCTCGGACTATGCGCGCACCCTGATTCCGGCGACCACCGGCACCGCCGCGATGGCGATCGCCGTCCTGGGGATCCGCGCGCTCGTCCCCGCCTCCTGGAGTCCCGCGATCCGCCTGAGTGCCGCTGTGGTCACGGGCGTCGCAACGTACGCCGGGGTGACGTTCCTGGCGCACCGTGACCGCCTGGTACGCTTCCGGAATATTCTGAGACCGCCGAAGGCTGCGGCGAGAGTGATCGCATGAGCGAGCTCCACGTCATGGTCCTGACCTGCGGCGATCTCGGCTACGAAGTCGCCGGACAGCTCGTGGGCGTGCCAGGCGTCGCGCGCGTCACCCTGGTGACGGCGCCCTACCGGCAGCCGCGCCGGACCTTCACCGGCAAGCTGAAGCATGTCTGGCGCACCCAGGGAGCCGCCGGGTTCTGGCGCATCGCCGCCGCGCGGTTCGGCCGGCCCGACATGGCGCACGACGAATCGCCGCCGCTGCCGGCCGGCGTCCAGCACCTCGATGTGCCGGAGTTCCACGATGCGGCCGCCCTGGAGCAACTTCGCGCCCTGGCGCCCGATCTCGGCGTGGTGGCGGGAACGTACATTCTGAAGGAGTCTCTCTTCGGCATCCCGCGGCTGGGCTCGATCAATCTTCACAGCGGCAAGGCCCCGGAATACCGCGGCGCCGCGCCGGCCTTCTGGGAGCTGCATAACGGGGAACCCGAAGTGGGGATTACCATCCATCGGGTGACGGCGGCGCTCGACGCCGGACATATCCTCAGGCAGGAGTGCTTCCCCCTCGACACCGCGCCGAGCGAGGATCCGGTGGAGTATCTCGACCGCTTTCGCCGCGAGGTGCTGCGTCCCAACGGCGTACGGCTGATGCGCGCCGCCGTCGCGGACATCGCGGCCGGCGCCGTCAAGGAGACACCGCAGGACATGAGCAAGGCGCGCACCTATCGCTCCCCCGACCGCGCCGCGATGAAAGAGCTGCGCCGCCGCGTCGCCGGTCGGCGCAAGCGCCGATGATCAAGCGGCGCATCAAGGCCTTCCTGGGCTGGCTCGCATTTCACAGCGGGCTGCACCGCCGTCTCATCGGCGACCGGGCGATCGTCGCCCTCTTCCATCGCGTCGACGATCGCTACGGCGGCAATCCCATCAGCTGCACCACGAGAGAATTCCGAGGCTTCCTGCGATTCTTCGGAAAATTCTTCACCGTCATCACCCTCCAGGAGCTGCTCGACCGGATCGCGTCGGGCAAATCGGTCGCCGGCTGCCTGGTCATCACGTTCGACGACGGCTACCTCGACAACCACCGGGACGCCGCGCCCGAGCTGCGGCGCCAGGGACTGCCAGCCTGCTTCTTCATCGCCACCGATTTCATCGGCAGCCAGCGCGTGCCGTGGTGGGACGAAGAGCTGGGAATCCGCTCGGAGTGGATGAGCTGGGACCAGGTGCGGGCGCTCAAGAGCCAGGGCTTTGAAATCGGCGCGCACACCATGAACCACGTCGACCTCGGCGTGGTGAAAGGTGATGAAGCGGAAAAGGAAATCGTCGGCTCGGGAGAACGCCTGCACCGGGAGCTCGACGCCCCCGTGCCTTTTTTCACTTATCCGTACGGCCGCCCGCACCAGATTACCGAGGAAAACCGGGAGCTGGTGCGCCGCGCCGGATTCAGCTGCTGCCTGTCGGCGTTCGGCGGCACGGTGACGCGGCGCGACGATGCCTTCCGGCTCAAGCGCACCCCGGTCTCGCCCTGGCACATTTCGCCCTATCAGTTCGGCTTCGAGACGATGGTATCGAAGAGCTGAGCCAGTCGCTCAGGGGATAGAGCGGACGATCCACGGGCCCAGCAGGTTGGCGAGCGGCAGCGGCAGATGTTTCCACACTTTGGGACCCAGCGAATACGCCCCGTCATCCGGGGACGGGGTTGCCGATTTTCCCGAGGCCGATTGATACCAGAAGAGCGGCTCATCGCGCGAGCCCCACTGGAGCTTGAAACGGTGGGTGCCGCTGTCCGGCGTGCAGCGCCCGAAGTTGAAGAGCCGGAGTCCCAACGTTGTCGCCCGCTCGATGAAAGCCCAGTAGAGCGCCATGTTCGGCGCCAGTTTCTGCCAGGCCGTCAGCGCCGACGCCCACGTCATCTCGAATTCTCCGTTCCAGACAAAACCGGCCCCGCAGGCGACGGGCATGCCGTCTTTGTATGCGCAGCCGAACCAGGCATCCTCCGAAAACTTTGCCGCGATATTCTCGAAGAACCGCCGTGACAGCACCGGCGTGCCAAGGTCGCGCATGTGGCGCGAAAATACTTCGTAGAAAGGTGCCACCTGGTCGGCGCCGATGCGGACGCTCACGCCTTCCTTCTCCGGCTTCCTGATCTGGCTGCGCAGTTTGGCTTTGAAGGTCCCGAAGACCTTGTCCGGCTCGCCCGGCGCGAGGTCGAGCACCACGGTGATCTTGCGATGCGACACCGGCAGGTCCAGCGGCAGCGATATCCGGCTGCGCAGCTCGAGGAGGCCGGCCCGCTGTTCGCGCGCTTCCCGCACCGCTTCGCCGGCGAGGGCTCGCACCGCCTCGTCACTGCCTAACGGTCCGCCGTAGTTGAGGAACGGCATCGAGACGAGAAAACGCCCGAACACCAGGCTCGAAACCCGCACCAGCGGCAGAACGCCGACGAGCGCTCCGGCCTCGGTCCACGCCCCCAGGTAGGGACAGCGGTGGCCGAAGCTCTCGGTCATGACGTCCCGCCAGCCATGGAGGTGGAAGTGCGTCCATCCGGGGCTCCGCCTGACCAGAGCATCCCAATCGGCGGACGGGCCGGTGTACCTGGCGACACGCAGGCTCATGCAGGCACCGCCGAATGACCCAGGCCGAAGCCCGGGGCAATGGCGGTGAAGCTGAACTCGGAAAGGAGGCGCGCTAATCGGCCCTCGGTCCGGCCCAGTCCGCCGTAGTGCCGGACCGCGGTCAGCGCCGGCACCTTCACGCGCGGCTGGCCGGGATCGATTTCCCAGGGATGGATATAGAAGGTCGCCGGTCTGTTGCGATGCGCCGCCTGACGCAGCGCGGCGGCGACTAGCGCATAGGGCAACAGCCGGAAGTACGCGCCACCCGCGGCGGGGAGATTGGCTCCCAGGCGCCGGAGCGTCGCGGGAGGCACCTCGGCAAGGCGGCCCGCTGGGCGATCGAGCCAGTGCGGGTCTCGCGCGCCGCCGCTGTAGCCATAGCCGGGACGGGTGACGGGAAAGAGCGAGGAGTCGTAGCGGTAGCCGGTTTCGAGCAGCACATCGAGTGCCCACTCGAAGCCGCGCACGATCGAATAGCTGGGTGCGCGGAAGCCGATGCAGGGCGTTCCGCTCAGATCCTCGAGCAGCTCCCTGGTCCTTCGCACCGAGTCGCGGAAGGCGTCGCGGGATTGCTCCGGTATCCGCTTGTGATCCCAGGTGTGGGAGGCCAGCTCGTGACCTGCGGCAGCGATGGCCTTTACCAGCGCGGGATGACGCTCGGCGACCCAACCCACGGTGAAGAAAGTGCCGCGCGCTCCATGCTCGGCGCAGAGCTCAAGGATGCGCCGGGTATTGGCCTCGACGCGGCTCTCCATCGTGCCCCAGGCATCGCGGGACACGTATGGCGCCAGTGCCTGGACCTGGAAATGTTCCTCGACGTCGACGGTGAAGAAGTGGGTTGTCATGCGGTGCGGGGTGAAGCTAAGACCTCAGACCGGAAAACGAGAGGGCCCGGCGTGTGGAAGACCGGGCCCCTCGCGAACGCCAGCGGCTGATACTGCTCAGCCGTTGACGACATCCTTGCCACGACGACGACGGATCAGGCCCATTCCGCTCATGCCGGCCAGACCCGAGCCGAGGAGCATCATGGTCACTGGTTCCGGGGCAACGCCGGCGCAGTACGTGCGGCCGGTGCCGGTCCCGATACCCGTGTCGCACTCGATGCCGCCGTTGGCGGGCGTATTCATGTTCTGCACCACCCAGGCCAGCTCAGCATTGTTCGCCGACCAGACGTTGCTGGTGCTGAACGAGAAGTCGATGTACGAGCCGCTCGCGCAGGTGGAGAAATAGCTCGACGGGAAGCCGCCGAAGGGAGACTGGCAGCCAGCAATGCCGCCGCCGGAGCTGTGGGTTGCGATGCCCGCGGTCAGCTCGATCATGCTGCCGAGGCCGCCCGGGGTGCGCAGGAACCAGCTCGAGGCCGGAGTGCCGACCGTGCTCGCGCCATTGTGACCGGTAACGACGAGGCCGCTCGCCGACGTGATGTTCGGCGGAGCCACGATGCCGATACGGCCAATGAGGGAGCCACCCGTCTGGTCGCCGACGTAGGAGCCGGCCCAGTTGCGGACGCGGATGTCGACCAGGGTATTCGGGCCAACGATCGTGGTGCTGATGCTCAGGCTGACGCAGGTCCGCATCGCCCCGGGAGAACAACGGAGACCGAAATCGCGGAAGTCGGTTGCGTTGGCGGTCGACGCGCCAAGCACCGCAGCCACTGCCAGAGTCGTAAACACCTTGGTCATCATGCGTGCCTCCCAGCTCGCTTCGTCCTTCGAATCCGCCGCCAGGTCCACACGCCCAGCGCGAGGTACAGCAGGAAATAGACGCCAGCCTCGAGACCTGCCTTGAGACTGCCCAGCTTGATCGAGTACTGCATGCTGAGATCCGCCGCGCGCAACACAGCGGGGATGTCCAGCGCAAAAATCAGAGCCATCACCAGAATCATCAGACTCAACAGCGACGACAGGACAGCCACCGAAATCCGCGCCGCTCTCCAGCCATTCGCCACCGCCGCCGCGCACATCGATCCAAGGCCGACGGTCATCAGCGGCAAACTGTCGAACATCCCTGCAATCGTGCCGAACTCCCAATCCAGACTCGACCATCGAGCCGGCAAGAACATCAGTATCACTTCGATCAGGGCGACGATCGTAATTCCCAGTCCAGCTGCGAACAGATACGACCACCCTGCCTGGTTATCGACTTGGCGCGCAGCTGCTTTGGCATCACTATGCGCGACGACGACTGGGTCTTTCATCAGCCCTCCTAGTGCACATCCCAAGCCAATATGACAAGAGCGTGGCGGACAGATCGCAAACGACGTTGCACCAATAACTTACAGATTATTCCTGAAGGTGACAAGCTCTTCTTGCCGAATCTTATGTGCAGGGCC
>DASXPG010000187.1:0-2415 GCA_036493755.1 Gemmatimonadales bacterium | reverse complement strand
ACTGTTGGGGGTGCCGAGCAGCACAGACATCTCGCCGACCAGCGCATAGGGACGCGACACGCGCGCGACCTCGACACCGTCGCGCTCCACGGCGAGTTCGCCGCTCTGAAGCACGTAGAGATTGCCACCGGACGCACCCTGGTTGATGAGAATTTCCATCGGAACCAGCGCCCGAGGCGGCGTGGAATTGGCAAGGGCAATGAGGCTGGCCATCGCGTTCAGGATCTCCGCTGCGGATCAGGCGCCGCGGTGCCTGTCTAGCGCAGGCCTCTGGCCGGCACAAAGGGTCGCCGCGCGCCTTGTGCAGCGCGTGAACTCTGAGGACCGCCATCCGGCTTTACTTTGACTCAATTGCGCGCGGCTCAGACCAACCCCGCGATCTGGCTGCGACTTTCAAGTTGATCTGAGAAAGCCATCGGGCTTGTTAGCCTCTGCGCAACCAGTACTGGAAATGTAACGAAGCCGAAGATTTGCCGGCTCGTTGTCTATCTATCCGACAATCGCCGGTGATCGCGGATCACGGGGCGGTAGGGAAGAAGATGAGGAGTGCCAAATGAATACGCGCATGACCGTATCTACAATCGCTATTGCAACAGTATTGCTTTCAACTTTTCCGGCGACCGCCCTCAGCGTCAATCTCGGCAACCAGGGGGGCCTGCTCGGAACAGGCATCGGCGCCACTGGCTCGACGGGATCGGGCGATGGAACCAACGTGACGATCGCGAACCCGCCATCGGGCGCCAGTGACAATGCGATCACCGTCAACACCGGCAACCTGCTCGGCACCACCAACCCGGCTCAGGTCACCATCGACCCGACGGGCAACTCTACCGGCGCGGGGGCCTCGCTATTCGGCTCCGACGGTAGCACCGACACCGCCAATGTCGGCCTCGGATCGACTGACCTGCTCGACGGCCTGTTCGGCGGTGGGGGAATCGGCCCGATCGGCGGCACCACTACGGGTGGTGGTGGCGACGGCGGCGGCGCCGGCGGGACTGGCGGTGGCGATGGCGGCACCGTCCTCGGCGGAGCTGGTGGCAGCGGCGGCAGTGGCGGGTCGATCCTCCGGGCGTCGCTCGGCTCGGGCGGGTGCATCACACCGAATTCCCGGCAGATCGAGACGCTCCTCGGTCGCCACACCTACACCCAGGGCATGATCGGCGGTGCCACGGACGTGCGGATCGTGAAGGTGCCGGTCTGCGCTGCGGCGGTCTCGAGGGTCGCGGTTGCGGCCTCCGACAACTCGAATGTGGCAGGCCTGCAGGGTAGCCTCAACGGCGCGATCCTCGCGCGCATCGGCCAGAGCGGCTACACCGCGGGCGACGTCGTCGCCGCAGACCGTTCGGGCTCGACGCTGGTGGTCTACGTGCTGTGACGCGGCTGACCTAGCCAGCTTATTGCAGGGCGCGTCCGCACATCCGGCGCGCCCTGTGCAGGTCGGGCGACCGCCGAGGCCTGGCTTACTTCGATCTCGGTGCCGCGTCGCGTTGCAGAGCGGCGTCGAGGTCGGTCGGCTGCACCGGCCAGGCCTGGGTTGTTGCACCCGAGGTCAACAGAATCGTCGTAGCGACGCGCCGCGTCGCGGCAAAGCTCAAATCGAGCTGCTCGTCGTCGGCGTGAATCGCGTAGCTGCCGGCTGGATATGAGCGATCCAGCCCGGGGAGCGTGAACGGCGACTGGAAGACCACCGTGTAAGATCTCGTATGGATCAACGGGAGCCGCCCTCGGCGGGCTGGGGCTCGACCGAGCCCAGTGCTATCGCTGCGCCGGCATTGTCGCCATCCGGCGCGGATTCGTAGATGAGCTTGTCGCCGTTGCGCGAGGACGAGCGGATCGATCTCACCTTGAACGATTCCGGCTTGCGCCAGCCGCTGATGCGCATGCCCTCGGCGACTGCTGCCTCGTCGCCGTCGGCGGTGATGCGAAGCACCTCGTGATACGGCCGGTCGGGGTGGGCGTCGTCGTGAAAGTAGAGGTCCATCACGTAGTGTGAGTGCGGCATGATCTAGATCGACTCGGTGGGAGGAATGGCGAAGCCGCTCACCGAGGGCGGGCTGACGGGTCTGCTGGTCCTCCACTCCTTGCGGAATTTTGGAAAAGCGACGAGGCGCTGGCTTTCGGAAATCACGGCGCTGGAGTGAACGATCGGCTTCTGGAACGGCAGGACCTTGGAGACGCTCATATCCGAATCTCGCCAGTGCCGGCCTGGATGGGAAAGCCGATGGCGCACAGCAGATCGGTGCCTTCGGCCTCATCGTGACTGGCAACGCGAGAGGCGTCGCCGCCCTCGATGTGGGTCACACGTTCGACCAGAAGGCGAGAAGCGCGGTGGTGCGCGAAACTGTTGCGCTCGGCCTTGCGGCTGTCGGTGTCCATGGTGGTGGGCTTTCTGAGGCCGCCCGTTCCCCGTCGTGA
>DASXPG010000186.1:0-3477 GCA_036493755.1 Gemmatimonadales bacterium | reverse complement strand
GTACTATCGGTTGCTGGTGGCGCGTGAGGGTGAACGACGGCTTCCTTCCCGGCTGCTGATCGAATGGATCGAGACCACCCCGGACGGGTCTTTCGTGCGCGTCTTCACGGTCGTTTCGGTGATCACCGAGCCGTGGCAGCTCAAGGAACCGCAGTTCCAGACGCCACAGCCGCGCGCCGTCCGAGCGACCGTGGCGGGCATCGATGATCATGGATTGGAGGAGACGTGGGTGGTGACGTTGGGACCCCCGGGGCTGTTCTCGGTGTCGCCGGTGAGGCACTAACCGCTCCGCAGCGCCGAGGCGCCGCGCGGGGAACCGAGACCTGGTTCATCGCCACGATCATGTTCTGCGCCATGGGTATCGTCCTCGGGCTCATGTGGGACATCTCGTGGCACATGAGCGTGGGGCGCGACACCTTCTGGAGCCCGCCCCACATGCTCGAGTATGTGAGCGCATCGGTGGCGGGCATTCTCTGCGGCACCATCGTGCTGCGCACGACCTTCGCCGGCACGCCCGAGATGCGCGCGGCATCGGTGGGATTCTGGGGCTTCCGCGGACCACTGGGCGCCTGGATCACCATCTGGGGCACCTTCGCGATGCTGTCGTCGGCGCCCTTCGATAACTGGTGGCACAACGCCTACGGGCTCGACGTGAAGATCGTCAGCCCGCCCCACGCCGTTCTCTTCCTGGGGATGCTGGGCATCGTGGCCGGAGCGCTGGCGCTCACCGCCGCGGCCCAGAATCGCTCGGCGGGCGAGCCCGATGAGCTGCGCGACGCCTGGCTCTACGCCATCACCGGCGGCGTGCTGCTTTTCATCTTCGGCTGCGGGACGCTGGAGAACTCCTGGCCTAACGAGCAGCACTTCGACCTCTACTACCGGATCTGGGCGGGGACCTTTCCGCTGATGCTGGTCGGCCATGCGAAGGTCGGCCGGCTCCGGTATCCGGCGACGGCGTCGGCGGGCGTCTTCATGCTGATGTGGTTCGTCATGGGCCAGGTCCTGGCCCAGGTTCCCGCCCTGGCGCGGCTGGGGCCGATCTACAATCCCCGTACCTACCTGTGGCCGCCCTACTTCCCGGTGCTGCTGATCGTTCCGGCGCTGGGGATCGACCTGGTCAGCCGCCGGCTCGATGGCTGGAATCCCTGGGCGGTATCACTGGCCCTGGGCGGCACCTTCGTGCTGCTGCTGCTCGCTGTGCAGTGGCCGATGTCGACGTACCTGGTCACCGGCCACTCCCACAACTGGCTCTTTCACGGCCAGGAGTATCCCTACTCCTCGAGGCCGGGTCCATGGGAAACGGCCTTCTGGCGGACCGAGCGCTCGCCGCTTTCGCATCCCGGATTCTTCTCGGTGTTGTCAGGGCTGCCGTTGGCAATCCTCGTCGGCACCGTTTCGAGCCGCCTGGGACTGGTCTGGGGAAGCTGGGTGGCGAAAGTGCAGCGATGAAGCAGGCAACGGCCATCGGTCTTTTGTGGCTGGTCTGCACGGCGCACGTGGGCAGCCCCGACACGTTCTACGAAGGGTCAGCCGGTCCCTACGCGGTGCGCGTGATCATCCGCGCCCCGCAGGTCATTCCCGCACGCGCCGAGGTCATCGTGCGGGTCCAGGGTGGCGTGAGGCACGTGACCGCCGCGCCGTACATCTGGAATGGCGGCGAACGGGGCGCGCCGCCCCCCGACGAGCTGACGCCGGTGCCCGGCGACAGCACGTTATGGAGCACGCAGATCTGGATCATGCAGCAGGGCTCCTACTCGGTGCGGGTGCACGTCGAGGGGGCGCGCGGCCAAGGGACCGCGGTGGTGCCCTACAGCGCCGTCGCGACAGCCGTGCTGGGGATGGACCTGCCGATGACGGTCCTGCTCGCCGCACTCGGCGTCTTCCTCGCGATCGGATTCGTCACGCTGATCGGCTCCGGCGCGCGCGAAGCGACTCTCGCCCCCGGCCTCTCGCCCGATCACGGGCGGGTGAGCGGCTCCTGGCGGGTGCGGGCGATCGCGACGGTTCTGGTGGTGCTGTTCCTGACGGGTGGCAGATTCTGGTGGGGCGCGGAACACCGGGCCTACGCCTCGGGCGTCTTCAGGAACCCGCGCGGCACGGTGAGCTTGCTGGGCGACAGCGCGCACCGGGAATTGCGATTGACGGTCGTTGACTCCGCCCAATACTCGCGGCGCTGGACGCCGTACGTCCCCGACCATGGCAAGTTGATGCACCTCTTCCTCATTCGCGACGATCTGGGCGCGATGGCGCATCTGCATCCCGTGGAGCGCGACTCACTGACCTTCGACACGCCGCTGCCGGCGCTTCCCGCCGGCCACTATCACGTCTACGGCGATGTGGTGCACGAGACGGGATTCGCCGAGACCATCGTGTCGTCGCTCACCGTGGGAAGCAACGAACGCGGGAACGCGGGCCCGCGTGACCCGGACGACGTCATCTTCGCCGGCTCGCCCCCGGGAAGCCCGGTGCGCTTCGATGACGGAACGAGTCTGGCCTGGCTGCACAGCGGCGCGGTGAAGGTCGGCGAAGACAGCGCGCTGCGCTTCGTGTTGAAGGATGCGCATGGCCAGGTCGCAACGGTCGAGCCCTACCTTGGCATGCCGGCACACGCGGCCCTGGTGCGAAGCGACCAGTCGGTCTTCGTACACCTGCATCCGATGGGTTCCGTATCGTTAGGCGCGCAGCAGGCGCTGATGGCCTTCACGCCGGCTGATACGGCGCGCGGAGCCATTCGAGCCAGGCTGGCCGCCGCGCCCGCCGCAATGGCGATGGCGGCAACGGCCGGCGATTTCAGTTTCCCCTACGCATTCTCCCGCAGCGGGAAATACCGGATCTGGGTGGAATTCAGACGAGGGGGAACGGTACGAACTGCGGCGTTCGATATCAGCGTCAACTGAGGCCTGTGGCCCTATCGCGGTCTCTGGCTCCCGGCCTTGAAGACCCGAGTACCATCTCCCTGGTAGGCGTACTTGAAGGTCAGACATCCCGGCTCCGCTTCTCCGCAGTAATAACTCACGATCTGCATCTTGGCGTATTTCCCATCGGCGGTGCGGATCGCGTAGACGTGATTCTTCGACGGCAGCAGATGTGACGTGAAGCCATAATCGTACCAGCGCCTGATGGCGGTGTTGACGCTGTCGCGGTCATTCACGACATAGCCGGTATCGGGCACCAGCAGCACGCTGTCGAAGGCCACCTTCCCCAGGTCGGCAATACCGCCCCGGCCTGCAAAGCCCGGCCCCCCGTTGGCGATGACGTAGAAGCGCCGGAAGGCGAGATCCCAGTCACCCGGCGCCGCGACCGACAATACGCTGTTCCGGTTGAAGGCGAAGAACGCCCACTCGCCCTGGGCGGTAGCATCCACGGTTATCGTGGCGGGACCGACCAGTGTATCGCCGATGGCGAGCGGATTGGCAGGGGTAATGACGCCGGCGGGCATCTCGGGACGACGCATGCTCGCCACGATGAACGACGCGA
>DASXPG010000185.1:0-12262 GCA_036493755.1 Gemmatimonadales bacterium | reverse complement strand
TGTCCCTGCACCACCGTCGCCACCAGCTGATGCGGGCCCTCGGCTAACGCTTCCGCCGGTACCGAGCCGGTCCACTCGTATGCGCCCGACGGCTGCATGGGGACCGGCCGGAAGAATCCGCCGGCCGAGGGGCGGATCCAGAGCGTCACCGAATCCGGCGCCGCATCGCCGACGACGCGCAGCCGCATCGTCGCATTGCGGCCCGCCAGCGCCGCGGAGGGCAGCAGCGACACCACTGTCTGCGGGGCGGTATCGGTCGGCGGCGCATGGTACTCCGCGAAACGGATATGGCCGATCCACTCCGGGTGGCCTCTCTCGACCAGGCCCGCTTCGGGCTTCATCAGGACGTACACCCCGGGCGTGACGTCGAAACGGCCTCTCTCGGCGTGGGTCCCGAGCCGCGTGGCCCGGGGCGCGATGCGACTCACCTCGAATGACGGTCCGAGATCGGGGAGGGTGACTGTCATCGGCCAGGACCGGCTGATGGCGCGGGTGACGATCTTGCTCGCGTTAGGCGACTCGAAAGGATCGCGCACCGGCACCGCGTCGGGATACACCTCGAGGCGCCAGACGCCGTTGCTGACCTTGTCGAGGAAGTAGATCCCCTCTCCTCCGTAGGTCACGAGCGGTGACGATCCATGCCCCGCGATGCGCGTCAGGGCGGCTGGATCGGGCGGCATCGAGCCGGTGTTCCCCGTATACATGAACGCGTCGCGCGCCAGCAGCTCGCCCAGGTTGCTGTCGGCGGAAATGTGAAAATCGCCGAAGGTCGTATTCGCCGGGTATGCCCCATACGACTGATACCTGGGCAGCCTATGCATCGCTTCGGCGGCGATGATCGCGCTCATCGCCTTGCGCGGCGTGTAGACGAGGTTCAGGTAGTGCGTCTGCCAGCCGAGGTTGCGGGACGCGGTGTGCAGCATGTCGTAGGCGAACATGGAGGCGAACTGCGTGCCTACCGCGCGGAAGGTCCGCGCCATCGCCGGATACATCGTGCCGGTGCGCAGGTCGGGGCTGTCAAATTCGTAGACGATGCGAGGCATCCGGGCGATTTCGGGACGCAGCATGTCGGGGAAGCTGTCCACGCCGCGCAGGTAGTTGCCCGCCAGCTCGTGGCCCGAGTTGAGACTCGAGGGATACCAGCCGAAGGTGACGCCCTGCACCCTCGAGCGGCGGATCGCTTCGCCGATGCGGAAATCCTGGCTCACGTTGTAGAAGATCAGCTTGGAGCAGCCGGTAGCGCGGACCGCGTCGGTCAGCGCGTTGAGATAACGAATCGACCCGTCCATGTCCTCGGGATGGTGCCAGGGCTCGTTCACCAGCTCGATGAAGGCGATCCCCGGCTCATCCTTGAGCGCCACATGGGTATACGGATTGACGTGATTCAGGATCTGGGTGAGGTAGTTGACCTGCGCGGCGATCGCCGCGGGGTCAGTGCCCATGCGGCCCTTGCCGAAATGGCGGCCGAAGCCGGGCTCGGTGGTGTCCTGCAGCGCGTCGGGCCAGTTCGATCCATAGAGCTGGATCGGGCTGAAGAGCATGTAGATGCCGCGCTCGCGCGCTTTGGCGATGAGATAGTCGAGCAGATCGAGATGATCGTTGGCGATCAGGTTGCCGGCGCTGTCGGAGGATTCCCAGTCGCCCCAGAAGGTCAGCCGGATACCGTCCCAGCCCATCCGTGCGAACTGCGCCATGTCTTCGTCGATCATCCGCTTGCGGTCGCCGTGTACGTAGCCGGCGGCGCGGTAGTCGGAGGCGGTGGTGATGACGTAATTCGCGCCGAAGAGCGCGACCTCGCCGCTGTCGTCCTGCCAGCGGACGACGCCGCTGCTGTCGAGGTAGACCGCGCGATCCGCCGGCCCGGTGCCGGGCGCACGGCGAGCCTGCGCGGCGGCGGGGCCAGCCCCAAGCGACAGCAACAGAAATATCGTTAGGCTCGGCGAAGCGCGCATGCGTGGCTGCTCCAGGTACAGGTCGAGTTACGGCAACATCCGGCTACGGTGAGACCGCCGCGGGCGCGTGACTCGCCGGACGCGCCGTCAGGTCGCGCAGATGGTCGAGGACGAAGACGCCGGGCGCCGGACTGCCGTCCTCGTTCCAGAGATCGTATTCGGGCGCCCAGTACATCACGCCCAGCCCGTGCGCCGCCTTCACCGTGTTGACCAGGTCCGCCATGAACTGGAGGCGTCCCGCGGGCGTGATCGGCCACAGCATGTCGGGGTTATCGGGCCGGTGCGAGTTGCCGTATCCCGTCTCGGTGACCAGGAAATCCTTGTGATAGCGCTGGGCACAATTGGCCATGTTCTGCCACAGCTGTTCCGGCGTGCCGTGGTGCCACTCCGGATAGAAACTCTGCGCGATGATGTCGTAGTCGATGTGCGCCGCGGCGAGATGATCGAAGAACCACTCCGTCGTCGCCCAGTCTCCGCCGCGGTCAATATGAATCGCGATCTTCGGCGGCGTGTTCCCCGCCCCTTCGCGCACCCCGCGAATGCCGGCCGCGATGATGCGCGTCAGGTGATTCCATTGCACTACCGAGCCGTACGGCTGGGGCGGTAGGTACTCGCTGTTGCCGGGAATCTGCAGCTGCCCCATCGGCCACAGCGTGCCCCGGGTGATCTCGTTTCCGACCTGCACCCAGTCCGGCATGGCGCCGGCATCCTTGAACGCCTGGATTGTCTCGCGGCTATAGGACTCGACCTGCCGTTCCAGTGAATCGAAGGAGAGGCCGCGCCAGGCAACGGGAATATCCTGGTGCTGCGGATCGGCCCAGGTGTCGGAGTAATGGATGTCGAGAAGGAGAAGCGCGCCGGCCGCCTTGATGCGCCGGGCCAGCGGAAGGGTGTTCTCGAGGGAGTTATCGGGTGCCTGCCTGACCGGCGAGACGAACACGCGCAGGCGGAAGGCGGTCCAGCCGTGCGCCATGAGAATGGTCAGCTCGTCGGAGGGCTTGCCGTTTTCCTGGTAGGTGCGGGGCGGCCGGCCGAAGCGGCCGGGCGCGCCGAGCGCCGAGATGTCGGCGCCGAGGTAGAAGGGCGAAGATTGAGCACGCGCTTCGCGCGCGGCCAGGAGCAGCGATGTGGCGATGGCGACGACAACCGTGGCGCGCATGAGAATCTCCGAGGTAGCGTTCTAGCGCCGGAAGGGGTCGCGCCGGTCGGGAGGCGCGCTGGCGGGGACGCGGAACTTCGGCGTATCGGCCGCGAGCGATGCCACGACGCGATCACCGACGAGCAAGGCTGCACGCAGCCGCGGATTCGCCGGAACGGGGTCGCGGGAGAGCAACGACGCGGGGCCGGGATCGGTGCCGTCCGTTGTGAAGCGGAGGCGGAACGCCGGCGCACCGGCATCCAGCGCCAGCGACGCGCCCAGAATGCGAACGGTGCCGCCACTCGGGACCAGCGCCAGGCCGTAGAGCACCGCGGCCGCGGTTGCCGGCAGGGTCTGCATGACGATGCTGGAGATTCCGGCGTCGGTCGCCAGCGGATTCATGCCGGCCAGCGTGGCCCCGCCGGTGACGCCGAAGGCGACATTCTCCCAGGCATCAGGAACCACGGTGCCATGGGCATCGCATAACGAGGCATGACAGATGAGGACGTCTTTGCCCACAGGATCACGAGGCCGCCCCGCCCGATCGACGGCGAGCGCCAGGTGATCGATGGCGCCCGGGGTTCGGACGACGTGCCGGCAGGCCACGCGACCCGCCAGTGTCCCCACCGCCTCGAGTACGCCCGCGCGAAATCCGCCGGTGTCGAAAGTGAACGGCGGATGAGCGAGCCGGTTGCTCATGCGATCGGCGTCGGGCCCCTTCTCGGCGAGCAGTCGCCCGTTCAGGTGCAGCGCGACTTTGTCGCAGTTGCTGAAGACCCGTACCACCGGATTGGACGTCGCCGTCCAGTCGCTGGCGATGAAGACCATCGGGCCCGCCGCTTCAGCCGGCGCCCGCTCCGCTGCGTCGCGCTGGCTCCGGAAGAAGTGGTACGAGTATTTGGGCAGCCGGAAGATGTCGGCGCATCCCGACGACTCGATGTCGGGGGCATAGCCGCGGTCGTAGTCGAACATCACCCACAGTCCGTCGGCGAAGGCGATGGTCGCGAGGTTGTCGTTATGCGCTTCCTGGAAGTTGGCCGCCTGCTGGAGCTGCGCGCGCTCGCCCTGCCAGCGCAGCTGCCGGCTGTTGCTCTCGGGCAATGACAGGTTCTGCCACGTGGTCTGATCCAGGCCGGCGTTCATCGCGTAATACTCCCAGTCGCCGTACTCGCTGACCAGGCAGGCGCTGTTCACCTCGTGCCGGCAACCGCCGTGCTGGCGCGCATCGAGAAACACGTCGTAGCCGTGCATCCAGCCCGCCGAAAAGCACTGGTCGCCAGGGTATTCCTCGTGGGCGATGGCGTGGGTGCGGGCGACGAATGCCGGCGGCATCCCGGTTTCGTTGAGCGAGACTTCCCACAGAATCACACAGGGATGATTGCGGTCCCGCCGGATCAGGTCGCGGCAGTTGCGGTACTGCAGGTCGATGAACGCGGGATCGGGATTGAAGTACTGCCAGCCGGGGATGCAGTCCATCACCACGAGGCCCAGTTCGTCGCAGGCGTCCATGAAGGCGGGCGAGTGCGCGTAGTGCGAGAGGCGCACGTAGTCGAAGCCGGCCGCCTTGATCTTCATCGCATCGCGGTACTGCGCCGCGTCCGACATGGCGTACCCGACGTACGGATACTCCTGGTGCCGGTTGGTGCCGCGAAGGAACATCCGCTCGCCGTTGATGCGGATCCCTTCGCCCGAAACGGTGATGCGCTTGATGCCGATGCGCAGCGATTCAATATCCATTATTCCGGCGTCGGTCAGGACTTCGCAGGAGAGGGTGTAAAGATCGGGAGACGCCGGGCTCCAGAGCTTCGGCGTGGCCACTTCCAATTCCTGCGCGATATCGGCATCGGTGCCGGGGTTCAGCATCATCGGAACCGTGGTCGCTGCCGCCGCGGATGAGCCATCAGGCGCGGCAAGCGCGGCGCGTACGCTGACGCTGCGCGCATCGGCGTAGTCGTTGCGCACGTGAACCTGTACGCGCACCGTCGCGGACTCGCGCGACGCCCGCGGGTAAGTGACGAAGACGCCGCCGCTCGCGGGCCGGTCCGCGAGAAGCGGGTCGGTGATGTGAAGCTTGTCGGTCGTGATCAGGAAAACCGGCCGGTACAGTCCGTGATAGATGTTGAAATCGAGCTGGGCCTGCGGCTTGGGCCCGGTGATCGGGTTGTCGCGGTTATCGAGCCTCACGGCCAATACGTGATCGCGATCCGGCTGCAGGCGCTCGGTCAGGTCGATCACGAACGGCAGGTAGCCGCCCATGTGGCCGCCGACGCGCTCACCGTCGAGCCAGACATCGGCGACGTTCATCGCGCCTTCGAAGCACAGCTGTACGTTCTGTCCGGTCGCCGATGCCGGCAACCGCAGCGTGCGGCGGTACCAGCAGAGGCCCTGCCAGATCGCGCCCGGTGTCCCTGGCGGGCCGGTCACCAGGGACTCGATCCGTCCCGAGTGCGGCAGCGTGACCGCTTCCCATGCCGCATCGTCGAATACCGCCGCCTGCGCCCCCGACAGATCGCCTTCATTGAACTTCCAGCCGGAATCCAGGCGCTGGAAGGTGCGCTGCCCCGGCGTGCGTCCCGCCACCGGATGCCGAGGGAGAACTGCTGCCGCTACTCCCGCAGCCGTCATCCGTTCAACGAATGCCCTGCGCTTCATGGAGCTCCTTTATCGGGCCGGAGGAATCGCGGCGACGGCGCTGCCCCGCACGACGTGGACATCGATAGAGGCCGCGGCCAGCCCTTCGGCGCTGGCGCTCACGTGCAGCTGACCGGGCGAGGAAGCGCGCAGCACGGCCAGGCCTCGGCCATTGAAGGCATGCCGCTGCCCGGCGCGATACGGATCGCGATCGGTGAGGTCGGCATTGTCGAGCGCCAGGATGCTGCCGCCGGTCACCGTGACCTGCACCACGTTCGCCGCCGTGGGGACAACCGTCCCCGCCGAGTCGATGATCTCGAACGCAACGTGCGCAACGTCCGACGCCGCGTCGGTGACGGTATCGCGGTCAGCCACCAGGCGGATCGCCGCCGGCGGGCTCGCGGTGCGGATCTCGTCGTGGCAGGCCACCGTTCCGTCGCGCCGCTTCCCGACCGCGCGCAGGACGCCGGGCTGGTACGGCACGTCCCACTCGAGGTGCAGATCGCCGGTGGTGGGATTCACGACCGGCAGCGCGTAGCTGTTCCAGCCGCCCGAGGTTCCCTGCGCCGGGAACTCCAACCGCTTCTCGCCTAACGAGCGTCCGTTGAGAAACAGCTCGACGCTGTTGCAATTGGTGTACGCGATCACCGGGATGGTCTGCCCTTCCCGCCCCGGCCAGTTCCAGTGGGGAAAGAGGTGCAGCACCGGCTGGCTGGTCCACTGGCTCTGGTACAGGTAATACGCGTCCTTGGGCCGGCCGGTGATGTCCAGCACCCCGGAGGGAAAACCCCGGAAGGGCCAGACCGACTCGCCGAGGTAGTCGATGCCGGTCCACATGAAGTCACCGGCGAAATAGTCGTGGAGCGACACCCACTTCCAGCGCCGCTCGGCCTGGACCATGCCGCCGTTGTAGTTCGCGTGCACCGACGCCGAGTCGGCGCCTAACGAGTACTTCTCGTCGCGGCTCTGGAAGATGTTGCCGCTCTCGGTGCCGATCATCCGCCAGTCGGGATGATCATGCCGGTCCTGGTCGGCCATCAGCTCGCGGCGCTCGTGCCAGCGGTCGACGTAGTTGTAGCCGACGATGTCCTCGCTGGTGAGAAAAGCGAGGGTTGCCGGATGGCCGTCGGCGACGATGTTGTCGTTGCCGGTGGTCACCGGACGCGTCGGGTCTTCGCGGTGGAAGAAGCCGACCAGCCGGCGCAGCACGCCGGCACCGGCGGGCGTCGACTGCTCGCCGATTTCGTTGCCCGCGCTCCACAGCACGATCGACGGATGGTTGCGGTCGCGGTGGACGAAGTCGGTCACGTCGCGCTCCGACCACTCCTCGAAATACTTGTGATACCCCTCGGGGACCTTGCCGATGGTCCATTCATCGAAGGCCTCGGCCATCACCAGGAAGCCCATCCGGTCGCAGAGATTCAGGAACTCCGGCGTCGGCGGATTGTGCGAGGTGCGGATGGCGTTGACGCCCATCGCCTTCAACGCCGCGAGCCGCCGCTCCCAGACGCGCTCGGGAACGGCAGCCCCGAGTCCGCCGGCATCGTGATGCAGGTTCACGCCCCGCAGCTTCACGTGGCGTCCGTTGAGCAGGAAGCCGCGGTCGGCCTCCCAGGCGATGGTGCGAATACCGAAGGGCGTCGTCACCGCATCCACTCCGCGCGTGCCGTCGAGCACCTCGGTGCGCAGCGCATACATCGCGGGCGAGTCGTCGGACCAGAGCCGAGGCGAGGTCACGCTCAGGTGCTGGTCGAGGCTTGCCTGCTGTCCAGCGGCGACGTCGAAGGCCGTCTCTTCGTGCGCGACCTCGTGGCCGGCGTCGTCGATGACGACCGACCGGATCGTGCCGTGCGCCGCGGCCCGCTCGCTCACCACGGTCGTTCTGACTGCTACTTCGGCGCCGGCGCTGTCGGCGTGCGGTGTCGTGACGTAGATGCCACCGCGCTCCACGTGGACCGGATTGGTCGTCGTGAGCCAGACGTGGCGATCGATGCCGCTCCCCGAATACCAGCGGGAATTGGGCTGCGCCGAGTTGTCGACCCGCACCGCGACGACATTGACGCCGGAGACGAGATGGTCGCTGATGTCGTAGGCGAAGCCGATGTAACCGTAGGGGCGCTTGCCGAGGTGGACGCCGTTGATCCAGACATCAGAATTCATGTAGACGCCGTCGAACTCGAGCGACGACTTCGCGCCGGCGGATCCGGCGGGCATCCGGAAGGCCTTGCGATACCAGCCGATGCCACCAGGATAAAATCCCATCCGGCCGCCGCCCGGCGCATCCTGGCGCATCGTCCCCTCGATGCTCCAGTCGTGGGGCAGGTCGAGCCGGCGCCAGCCGCGATCGTCGAGGCCGGCCAGCTCGGCGCCCGGCGAATCGCCAAGATTGAACCGCCAGCCGGGATCCATCGAGTAATGCTGGCGTTGCGCGGCGGCGGGCGCCGCCGTCAGAAGGCTCAAACCGAGCGCTGCAATCAAGGCGAGACGAGGCAACCGAAGCTCCGGTTACGGGTGTGGGGCTGCGCCGATACTTTAGAACCCGTCAGCAACCGCCCGCAAGCGCGGGCCTTATTGATCCAAGCCGAGGAGCACGAGATGCGGAAGTCGCTCGCCCCGCTCGCAACGATCTTCGTCCTGTCGGCGACCCTGCCGCTGGGTCTATCCGCCCAGGCCGCCGCCGACAACGCGCTCGCGCCGGACACGTCCTGGGTGCGACGCGCCGTGATCTACGAGGTCTTCGTCAAGGATTTCTCACCGACCGGCGACTTCCAGGGACTCATCCGCGGCCTGGGCGGCATTCAGGCGCTGGGCGCGAACACCCTCTGGCTCATGCCCATCCACCCGGTGGGCATCGTCGGGCACAAGGGAACCTACGGCTCGCCGTATGCATCGCGCGACTTTCACGCCATCGACTCGGCGTACGGCACGCCGGACGATTTTCGCGCCCTGGTGCGCGCGGTGCACGACCGCGGGATGAAGTTGATCATCGACTGGGTGCCCGACCACACCTCTCCCGACAACGTCTGGGTGCGCGAGCATCCCGATTTCTACATCAAGAACGAGCGCGGCGAGCCCAGCGTGCCGCGGGATCCCGACGGCCACCTCACCGACTGGACCGACGTCGTCCAGCTCGACTACCACAATCCGGCGATGCGCCGGGAGATGATCGCCACCATGAGCTGGTGGCTCACCGCGTACGGCATCGACGGCTTCCGGGTCGATGCGGCGGGCTTCGTTCCCGACCAATTCTGGCAGGAGGCGGTGCCGGCGCTGCGCGCATCGGTGCAGCGGCCCATCCTGTTGCTCGCCGAGTGGGGCGACCTCAAGATGCATCGCTTCGGATTCGACCTGACCTACTCGTGGGAAGCCTACGGCAAGCTCAAGGACGTCTGGGGCGGCCGACCGGCATCCGGATGGACGGCGGCAGCCGTGGCGGACGCCCAGGCGATGCCTAACGACGGAATGCGGATGCGGTTCACCACCAACCACGACGAGACCGGCTGGGACAATCCGCCGGTGATCCGGTTCACCAATCCGGCCGGCGCGCGCGCCGCGTTCATCGCCATGGCGCTGCTGCCGGGCCGTCCGCTGATCTACGACGGCCAGGAAGTGGAGAGCCCGCAGAAGCTGCGCCTCTTCGAGCACGACCCGATCGACTGGAACCAGCCCCACGCCACCGAGGCACGGGCTTTCTATCACCGGGTCATCCAGATGGTGCAAACTGATTCGGCCTTCCGCTCGCGGGATTTCCAGGCGCTGGCGACAACCGACACCGCCGACGTGATCGCCTATCGCCGCGGCAACGCGGTGGTCCTCGTGAATACCCGGAACAGTGGTGCCCAATTCACGGTGAGCGGCGCCGACGTCAACGGCACGCGCGACCTGCTGACCGGGACGACGCAGCGTGGGGCTACCGTGACTTTACCCGCGTTCGGCGCGCTGGTGCTGGAGCGGCGCGCGCCGGGCGCCTCGAGTCGTGGGGCGCACTAGCGGCCGCCGTAGAACCGATCGATGAAGCGGTAGGCGCTGTCCTGGCTGGACAGCTCGGCGTGTGAGTGCACGTCGAGAATCATGACCTGCGCCGCGGTCGCTGATCCCGCACGCGGCCACCTCGGCAGTCCCGGGCCGTTGGGATCGCCGGTGCGCACGAAGTTCACGGCGTACGCCTGCATCAGCGCCGACAGCGAGTCGTCGTCCGGCGTCCAGAGATAGACCTGGTTGGTGGAGAGATTGCCAAGCAGGTACTCGATCTCGGCGGAATGCACCGCGCCCGTCTGTTGCGGGTTCTCCGCGGGATTCCGGGCTGCCGGCCGCGGACGAGCGTAGAGATAGCGATACACCGGCTGGCCGCTTCGGCCCTGGAGCGCCGCCCACTTCCACGTTCCGTATCCGGTAAATAGCGCGCCCGCGAGCAGGGTGCCGGATTCCTGCACTTCCGCCGGCGTGCGGCCCGGAAGCACGCGCGCCGCCTCAGAGGCCTGATTTCCGAATACTCGCCCTAATTCCGCCGCATAGCGATCGGGCGTCGGCTCCTGATTGTTCAACAGATCGCGCCAGCTCGACTCCTGCGAATTCCAGCCGACCAGCAGGGGGACATGCGCGCCGGCGCCGGCGGCGAAGATTTCCTCCGGCGAGCGGGGCAGGAACCAGCCGTCGATCGTCGCACGCGGAAAGTGCACGCCGTCTTGCGATGACGCGCTCAGCAGGCTGTCCGCGGACAGCGAGCGCAGCTCGGCGAGCGATGCCGCACCGAAGGCATGGGCCAGTACGACTCCATACGACTCGGCGCGCGCGAGCGGCTCCACGGAAAGGGCAGAGCCGATGAATGCCCCGCTCTCGCCGATCGCGCCGGCGATCAGCGGCGCCGACAGCGGCGACGCCATCAGCGCGCTCACCGATGCCGAGCCCGCCGATTCGCCGCCAATCGTGATCCGGGTCGAGTCCCCGCCAAACGCGGCGATGTTGTGGCGCACCCACCGAAGCGCCTCGACCTGGTCGAGCAGGCCGTAGTTGCCCGAGGCGTGATGCGGCGATTCGCTGGTCAGCTCGGGATGGGCCAGGAAGCCGAAGATGCCGAGCCGGTAGTTGGCGGTGACGACGATGATGCCGCGCCGGGCGAGACTGGCACCGTCGTAGCGCAGCTCCGAGGCGTCGCCGGCGATGAAGCCGCCGCCGTAGAAGTAGAGCAGCACCGGCAGGTGGGAACTCCGCGCAGCCGCGGGAGTCCAGACGTTGAGATAGAGGCAGTCCTCGCTGATGCGGGGCGAGCGGAACATCATGTCGCTGAAGACCGGCTGTTGCATGCAGCGTGGCGCGAAGTGCGTGGCGTCGCGCGTGCCCGTCCAGGGGCCGACAGGTTGAGGTGGCTTCCAGCGCAGATCGCCGACTGGTGGCGCCGCGAAGGGAACGCCTCGGAAGATGCGCAGACTATCCGCGGCCTCGCCGGCCACAATCCCGCTCTTCAGCTGAACTCGGGGCCCCGAAATCGGCGCCGCGCCAAGGCAGGCAAACGCGATCAGTCCCGCAGCGGCGCGCCTATTCAACATGCTCTAGTTCTTGACCTCCAGAACCAGGATCTGGTGCGGCGCGACTGTTTCGCTCAGGTGGATCGCGAGTGATCCCGAAGGGACCTGCTCGATACGCATCCGGCTCCTCGTACTACCGAGCAGATCGCGGGTGCTGGGGGTTCCCGGCCGCAGAGCGCCGGCCTGCGCCTGAAGCGACACATCGGTCACCGGCATGTCGCCAAGATTGCCGACGACGAGCACGACGGAACGCCCCGATGCTTTTCGCAGGTAGCCGATGACCTGGTCGCCGCCCCCCGTCAGCGGTATCAGTATTCCGGCCACGAGAGCGTCGTTGTCCCGCCGCAGATGAATCAACCGCCGGTAGAGATTCAGCAGCGAGCCGGGATCGCGATCCTGCGCGGCAACCGTCGTGGTCATCGAATCGGATTGAGCCGGCTCCCATGGCGAGCTCGTCGTGAACCCGTAACCGGGCCGCGGCGCCCACTGCATCGGCGTCCGAAGCATCGGATCCGGCTTCGATCCCAGCATTCCGATTTCTTCGCCATAATAGACGAAGGGCACGCCGGGGAGCGTCAGCAGCAGCGTCGCGGCCTCGCGCATCCGCGCCGTGTCGCCGTGGAGGAGCGTCATCACCCTGGTGCCGTCGTGGTTGCTCAGGAAGGGCGAGTATCGGTACTGCGGCAGCGTGTCCTGGAGGCGCAGGTATCCGGAGAGCATGCCGCCGCTGGAGCCGCGGCGCACCGCTTGAACGATCGAATCGGCGATTTCGAAACCGAAGTACGAGGTGAGCTGGTCGGGATAGTAGGGCATCACCGCATCCAGATTTCCCCACGCTTCGCCGACCGTCCAGGCCTCGGGCGCGATGCCGTGCAGGTACGCGGCCCATTCGGCGAGGAAGGCGTGAGTCCCGGCGCATCCCATGAGGCAGGAGCCCTCCTCGACGATGTACGGAATCGCGTCGAGCCGGAAACCGTCCACGCCCATCTGCTGGATCCAGAACGCCGCGATCTTCT
>DASXPG010000184.1:0-6636 GCA_036493755.1 Gemmatimonadales bacterium | reverse complement strand
CGATGCCTACTGGGCGATAACCCTGCTCCGGCACGCTCCGGGATGATCGAGTTCCAGGACCTCCACAAGGCCTTCGGGCCCAAGCAGGTGCTCCGCGGGTTCACGCTGACGGTGAACGACGGGGAAACGATGGTCGTCATCGGCTTTTCGGGGACCGGCAAGAGCGTGGCGATCAAGCATGTCGTCGGCCTGCTCGATCCCGACGCCGGGCACGTGAGCGTCGACGGCCAGGTGGTGGATGCGCTGGATCAGAACGAGCTGACCGCGCTCCGTTCGCGGATCGGGTTCGTCTTCCAGTTCGCGGCGCTCTTCGATTCGATGACGATCTACGACAACGTCGCCTTCGGATTGCGCCGCCACCGCGAGATGCCGGAGAGCGAGATCAAGGATCGCGTCGCGCACGCGCTGGAGCTGGTCGAGCTCCCGGGCACCGAGGAGCGGATGCCGGCCGAGCTGTCGGGCGGGATGCGCAAGCGCGTGGGGCTGGCCCGGGCCATCGCGATCCAGCCGCGCTACATGCTCTACGACGAACCGACCACCGGCCTCGATCCGGTGACCAGCGCGGTGATCGACGAGCTGATGGTCCGCACCCGGGAAGCGTTGGGCGTGACCAGCATCGTCATCACCCACGACATGCGCTCGGCGTACCGCGTGGGCGACCGCATCGCCATGCTGTACGAAGGACAGGTGCGGCAGGTCGGCACCGTGGACGCGATCCGCGGCAGCGATGACCCGATCGTGCGCGGCTTCATCGAGGGCGTGGTTCCCGCCCGCGGCGCACGGCTCTCGGCGTCCGACATGGCCGAGCTCGAAGGGGCCGCCGGTTGAAGCGCGCCAACGAAACGCTGGTGGGCGCCGTGGTGCTGGGCGCGGTGGCGATCCTGATCGCCGGCTCGGTCTGGCTCAGCCAGGCCCGCTTTGGCGCGCACGACCAGATCGCCGAAGCGCGCTTCCGCAACATCGGCGGCCTCCAGCTCGGCAGCTCCGTGCTGGTCCACGGGGTGCGCATCGGCCGCGTCCAGCGCATCACCCTGGGATCGCAGAACTGGGTCAACGTCCAGCTGCGGATGAGCGGCAGCTCGTCGCTGCCGCCGCAGCCGGCCGCGATCATCCAGTCCACGACGCTCTTCGGCGACTGGGCGGTGGACATCGTCCCGGTGGACGGCCTTCCCGACGACCCCGAGATCCGCCGCGAAATCGACGAAGCCCGTGGCGCGGGCCGCGACCGCTGGCCGGGCGCGACCCTTCCCGCCATCGGCGAGCTGACCGCGCAGGCGGGCCGCATCGCCGGCGACATCGCCTCCATTGCCGGCCGGGTCCAGGATGCGTTCGATTCGACGTCGGCGCGGCGCCTGCAGGGCGCCTTCCTCGATCTGTCGAACCTGTCGCGGCGCATGAGCCAGATCGTCCAGCACCAGGAGCAGTCGCTGACGACCATCGGCGAGCACCTCGACACCGGCACCGCATCGCTGGCCCGCGGCGCCGCGTCGCTCGAGCGCACCCTGCGCCGCGCCGATTCGGCGACCAGCCACGAGCAGCTTCAGCGCATCCTCAACCACACCGATTCGGTGTCGTCGGATCTGCAGCAGGTCGCCGCCAACCTGAAGACGGTGTCGGGGGCCGCCGCCGCGCAGCAGGCGAGCATCGGCCGGATCATCAGGAACACCGACAGCATCCTCGCCCGCGTCGAAGCTGGCGAGGGAACGCTGGGCCGCCTCTCGCGCGACACCATGCTCTACAGCGAGGCGGTGCAGACGGTGGGAACGTTGCGCTCGATGCTTCAGGAAATGCAGCGCAATCCGCGAAAATATTTCTCTTTCTCGGTCTTCTGATGACCAAGCAGATTCCCGTCGAAGAGCACTCCGCCGGTGGCGTGATCTTCCGGCGCGCTCCCCATGGCGGGAACGTGCTGCTGATCAAGGACGCCTATCGCAACTGGGGATTTCCCAAGGGACACCTCGAAGAGGGCGAGGAGTCCTCGGCCGCCGCCTTGCGCGAGATCGCCGAGGAGACCGGCCTCACCGACCTGGTGAACCACGGCCACATCCAGGATATCGATTGGTTCTTCCGGTTCCGCGGCAAACTGATTCACAAGACCTGCGCCTTCTTTCTCGTCGAAGCGCCCACCGGCGAGCCGTTGCCGCAGCAGGATGAGGGAATCACCGCCTGCCGCTGGCTGCCGGTCGACGAAGCGATGCGGACGCTCTCGTACGCCAATGCGCGCGATGTCTTGCGGGCCGCCGCGGGCCTGATGTCGCGGCTGGCCGCCTGAGATGCCTGCGACCATCCTCCTCCTGGCGGGTCCCAGGGCGCGTGCCGCCCTCCGCCGCGCACTGCCGCGCGGCCGCGCACGGCTGGTGAGCTGCCGCGCCGCACCCCAGCTCGAGCGGTTGCTCCAGCTGGCACTCGCCGACGCGGTCATCGTGGATGTGAAGCTGCCCGGTGCGCGCGAGCTGCTGGCCTCTTGCCGCGCGGCATTTCCCCATCTGCCGAGGTTCGCGTATAGCGCCTTCAGGCCCGACGACGGTGAGCTGCTCCGGATCTGCGTCGATCAGTGCGGCGCGGTGCCGATCGTTGAAGGAGTAGAAGACGCGGTGCTCGCCGAGCTGGTGCTGCCGCTGACGGCGAGTGCCAGCCGCGAGTCATCGCTGGCCTCGGCGCCGCGCTTGCTGCGGCTCGTCGAGCCCATCCAGGAGCGGGCGTGGCGGGAGGTGCTGCGGCGCGTCGGCGGACCGATCCGCGCCGCCGACATCGCCCGCGCGCTCAAGGTCTCGCGCGAGCACCTGTCGCGGCAGTTCGGCGCCGGCGGCGCGCCCAATATCAAGCGGGTCATCGATCTCGCCCGCACCGCTACCGCCGCCGACCTGCTCGCCAATCCCGGCTATTCGGTCCGGACGGTGGCCAGGATCCTGCGCTTTTCATCGGCGAGTCATCTTTCCGGCTCGGCGCGCCGGGTCGCCGGCGTGACCGCGGCCGAGCTGCCCGGGCTGGGGCCGCGCGGCGTCCTGGCTGCGTTCATGCGCGGCCGGACCCGGAGTCGCCTTGCAGTGCCTTCGAGATAGTGATTATTTTCACAAGCTTCTCTCGCGATTGGTATTGCTGACCCACTTCTTCCACACAACATGGCCAACGACACCGCACTTCGACCCGGCGAGCTGAAAGACGTCCTGCTCCGCGAGATCGCGTCCGCGAATCTGTCGGCCGCGGATCTCGAGGAAGTGGGCACCATTCTCGAGGTCAAGGACGGCGTCGCGCGCGTCTACGGCCTCACCAAGGCCCTGGCGGGCGAGATGTTGGAATTCCGAGCGAGCAACGGCGAGACCGTGACCGGTCTGGCGTTGAACCTCGAAGAGGACAACATCGGCGCCGTCATCCTCGGCAACTATCTCGACCTGAAGGAAGGCGACGAGGTCCGCCGCACCCGGCGGGTCTTCGAAGTCCCGGTGGGACCGGCGATGGTGGGCCGGGTGGTGAATCCGCTGGGCGAGCCGATCGACGGCCGCGGCCCGATCGCCAGCACCGAGCTGCGCCGCGTCGAGCTGGTGGCGCCGGGCATCATCGTCAGGCAGCCCGTGAAGGAGCCGCTCCAGACCGGCATCAAGTCGATCGATGCGATGATCCCGATCGGCCGAGGCCAGCGCGAGTTGATCATCGGCGACCGCGGCACCGGCAAGACCGCCATCGCGATCGATACCATCATCAATCAGAAGGGCACCGGCGTCATCTGCGTGTACGTCGCGATCGGCCAGAAGCAGTCGACCGTCGCGTCGGTGGTCGAGCGGCTCCGCCAGGCGGGCGCGATGGACTACACCATTGTCGTCGCCGCGTCGGCGTCCGATCCGGCGCCGTTGCAGTACATCGCGCCCTACTCGGGCTGCACCTTCGCCGAGTATTTCATGTACGATCTGGGTGGCGCGACGCTCTGCGTCTACGACGACCTCTCCAAGCAGGCCGTGGCCTACCGCAACATCTCGCTGGTGCTGCGGCGCCCGCCGGGCCGTGAAGCGTATCCCGGCGACGTCTTCTATCTCCACTCACGGCTGCTGGAGCGCGCGGCGAAGATTTCCGAGGATCCCGAGGCCATCAAGCAGGATCCGCGGATCAAGAAGCCGGGCGGTTCGCTCACCGCGCTGCCGATCATCGAGACCCAGGCCGGCGACGTCTCGGCCTACATCCCGACCAACGTCATCTCGATCACCGACGGGCAGATCTTCCTGGAGAGCGACCTCTTCTACTCGAACGTGCGGCCCGCCATCAACGTGGGCATCTCGGTCAGCCGCGTGGGCGGCAACGCGCAGATCAAGGCGATGAAGCAGGTCGCCGGCCGGCTGCGGCTCGACCTGGCGCAGTTCCGCGCCCTCGAGGCCTTCGCGCAGTTCGGCTCCGACCTCGATCAGGCGACGCTCAAGCAGCTCGCCCGAGGCCGCCGCACCGTCGAGATCCTCAAGCAGGGCCAGTACCAGCCGATGAAGGTCGAGGAGCAGGTGATGGTGATCTTCGCGGTGTCGAACGGCTTCCTCGACGACGTCGAGGTGGAGCAGGTTCGCGACTGGGAGAAGGGCTTCGTCGAATACATGCACGCCAACCATGCCGCGATCGGCGACGAAATCCGGACGAAGAAAACGCTGAGCGACGAGCTGAGCGGCAAGCTCAAGGCCGCGATCGACAAGTACAAGGCGATGCGCAAGTAGATGGCCAAGACGCGGGAACTGAAGCGCCGCATCCGCTCGATCCAGAGCACCAAGAAGATCACGCGGACGATGGAGATGGTCTCCACCTCCAAGCTCAAGCGCGCCCAGGACCGGGTGATCGCGGCGCGTCCCTACGCGCAGGCGCTCTCCGCCGCCATCGCCGATCTGCTGACTCCGGAGCTCGCCGAGCGTTTTCCGCTGCTGCGGCGTCCGCTGCCGCCGGCGCAGGGCGGGCCGAAGGCCGCCGCGGTGCTGATGATCACCTCGAACCGTGGTTTTGCCGGCGCCTTCAACGCCAACATCGCGCGTACCGCGCTCAAGCGCTGCAAGGACCTGGAGGCCGAGGGCTACACCGTGGAGCTCCACGGCGTCGGGAAAAAGGGAATCAAGTATTTCCAGCATCTGAAGCGGACCTTCGCCAGCTCGCGCCTCGACATCGGCGACCGGCCGACGGCGGCGCATGCCCTGGAGCTGGTGACGCCGTTGATCGCCGAATACGAGGCGGGGCGGCTGGCCTCGCTCGACGTGATTTACGGACAGTTCAAGTCGGCGCTGTCGACGCCGCCGGCGCTGCTGCAAGTGCTGCCGATCGAGGCGTCGGCACGCGCAGGGAGTGGCGGTCAAGCAGTCAAGCCGTCAAGCACCCAGGCCAACTACATCCTGCTGCCGAGCGCGGAGCAGATTCTGTCGCAGCTTCTACCGCTCTACGTGAAGAATCAGGTGTATCGCGCGCTGGTGGAGACCGCGGCCTCCGAGCAGGGCGCGCGGCGCACCGCGATGAAGAATGCCACCGATAACGCCGGCGAAATTCAGGGCATCCTGACGATCGCCTACAACCGCGCGCGCCAGGCCCAGATCACCCAGGAGCTCGCCGAGATCGTCGGCGGCGCCGCCGCACTTGCAGGTTAAAGGACCTATGGCAACCAACACCGGCAAAGTCGTCCAGGTCATCGGCCCCGTCATCGACGTCGAGTTCGAGCCGGAGAATCTTCCCGAGCTCTACACGGCGCTCAAGGTGTTCGAAGGCGACGTTCGTCTCGTGGCCGAGGTGCAGCAGCACATCGGCCGCAACCAGGTCCGCGCGGTGGCGATGTCGCCGACCGACGGCGTGGTGCGCGGCATGGTGGCCGTGGATACCGGCGGCCCGATCACCGTCCCGGTCGGCAATGCGGCGCTGGGCCGGATCCTGAACGTCCTCGGCGACCCGGTCGACGGCGGCGCGCCCATCGGCCCCGATGTCGAGCGCTGGGCGATCCACCGGCCCGCGCCGAAGTTCGTCGACCTCGAATCCAAGACCGAGCTCTTCGAAACCGGCATCAAGGTCATCGACCTGATCGCGCCCTTCGTGAAGGGCGGCAAGATCGGCCTCTTCGGCGGCGCCGGCGTGGGCAAGACCGTCGTCATCCAGGAGCTGATCAACAACGTCGCCAAGGGTCACGGCGGCAAGTCGGTCTTCTGCGGCGTGGGCGAGCGCACCCGCGAGGGCAACGACCTGTATCTGGAGTTCAAGGAAGCGAACATCCTCGACAAGGTCGCGCTGATCTACGGCCAGATGAACGAGCCGCCGGGCGCGCGGTTGCGGGTCGGTCTCTCGGGCCTCACCGTCGCCGAGTATTTCCGCGACCGCGAGAACGCCGATGTGCTCGTGTTCATCGACAACATTTTCCGCTTCACGCAGGCCGGTTCCGAAGTGTCCGCGCTGCTCGGACGCATGCCGAGCGCCGTGGGCTACCAGCCGACGCTCGCGACGGAGATGGGCGATCTGCAGGAGCGCATCACCTCCACGCGCAACGGCTCGATCACATCTGTGCAGGCCATTTACGTCCCGGCCGACGACATCACCGATCCGGCGCCGGCGACCGCGTTCGCCCACCTGGACGCGACGGTCGTGCTCTCGCGCGCGATCACGGAGCTGGGCATCTACCCGGCCGTGGATCCGCTCGCG
>DASXPG010000183.1:0-4977 GCA_036493755.1 Gemmatimonadales bacterium | reverse complement strand
CTATCAGCTGGCCCGTGTGCCGCCGTGGGCCATCGCCGATGCCTCGTTGCTCGGGATGCGCTTCCGCCTGGTGGTGATCGCCGAGGATTGGTGCGGCGATGCAACCAACACGGTGCCGGTCCTCGCCCGGTGGGCGGAGTTGACGACGAATGTCGAATTGCGGGTCCTGCGCCGCGACCAGCATCCCGATGTCATGGACCACTATCTCACCGGCGGAACCGCCCGATCCATTCCCGTCGTCATCGTGCTGACGGAATCAATGGAAGAGCTGGGCTGGTGGGGTCCGCGGCCCAAGGAGTTGCAGGCCTGGACGATGGCGCAGCGCGCGGCCGGACGTGACAAGAAGGCGTTGTATCCGGAGATCCGCCGCTGGTACGCGAAGGACAAGGGCGAGACCACATTGCGCGAGGTGCTTGCCGTGATGGGCCCGGCCCGCGAAGTTGTTGGGGTCCCTTCCTGATGGGAGACACGATGCATCGTTCAACGCTTCTCGCAGCATTGGTTGTCGGGATCGCACCGGCCCTGAGCGCGCAGCAGCCGGCGGCACCTCCCGCGGCCGCGGCGCCGCAGCCGCTCGAAGTCGGCGCGGTGGCACCGGACTTCACCCTGCCCGCTTCCACCCGCTACGGGTTGCTCCGTGAGCCGGTGCACCTGAGCGACTTCCGCGGCAAGACCGTCGTGCTCGCCTTCTTCTTCAAGAGCCGAACACGCGGTTGAACGATTCAAATGAACGCGTACCGTGATCAGTACGCGCAGCTCTTCAAAGACGGCAAGAATGTGGTTCTCATCGCGATCAGCGCCGACCCCGACACCATGCAGCAGTCGTGGGCGCGGGACTCGCAGTTCCCGTTCCTGTTCGCGAGCGACACCAGCATGAGCGTGGGACGCGCCTACGGGGCGATCTACAGCTCGCCGCGCGCCACGCTGGATAACCGGAACCTGTTCGTGGTGGGTCCGGACGGGCGCATCGCGTATCGCGCGATTCCGTTCCGGGAAGTGGATCCGACGTCCTACACGCAGCTGGGCGTGGCGATCAATGCGCTCGTGCCGCCGGACAGCACCGGCGCGAGGAACTAAAGGCCGCGCCTCAGGGCCGCATCGATGTCCTGGTCAGGGCCGAGTCCGGTATACACGACTCGGCCTTGAGCATTCAGGACCACGATGTAAGAAGTGGCGGGTGCTTCGAAGGCCCGGACCGCGGCGCCGGTGTTGTCATAGTAGAACCGAAATGGCAGCGGGTGCTGGGCGAGGTGCCGCTTCATGCTGTTCAGTGTCTGATTGACGCCGACGCCGACGACCACAAAGTCGACTCGTCCGCTGTACTTCTGGTACGCCGCTTCCATCCTCGGCAACAGCGCCGCGCAGTTCTCACACCAGGTGGCCCAGAACTCATAGAGCACCGGCCGCTTGCCGGCGTACGTGGCGGTGATATCCACGCTGCGCAACGCGGTGTCCTGCACCACCGCTGATGCCGGGGCGACGCCGAGGTTGAGGCCGACGTCCTGGGCGCGCAACTCTGCCGAGGCAATCACCGACAGTATGGCGACCGTGGCAAGGAATCTCACAGCGTTTCTCCAAGCTTGATCAGGTAGTACTCCGCGACCGCGATCAGAATGATACCCCCGGCCCGCTTGATCCAGACCATCCACGATCCCGCGCGCGGCAGCGCGGCCAGCGTCCCGGAGAAAACCCCGACGACGACGAGAATCACGCTCATGCCGAGTGAAAAAATGAACAGGTAGATGAAGCCGAGCAGGCCGCTGCGGGTGGTGGCGACCCAGGTCAATACCGCGGCGAAGGCCGGCGCCCCGCAGGGTGCGGCGACGATGCCGCTGGTCGCGCCCAGCAGCAACGCGGCGGGATACGAGCCGCCGCCAAGGCTCGCGGCCCACTGCGTGATTCGCGCCGGAGCGGTGACGGGAAAGACGTCGAGCATCGCCAGAGCGAAGACGATCAGCAGGTTCGCGGTGATCAGCCGCACCCAGTTGTTCGAGGCAATGGAGCCGAAGAGGGTGCCGCTGAGTCCGGCGACCAGGCCCATCGTCGCATACAGGAGCGAGAGACCGAGGACGTAGGTCAGCGTGAGTCCGACGACGCGCGACCTGGGAAGATTCTTCGTCGATGACCCGCCGATCAAACCGGCGGTAATGGGAATCATCGGATAGATGCAGGGGGTGAGGCTGACGCCCAGTCCGCCGACGAACATCGCGGCGGCCGCGGCCAGCGGATGGCCGGAGAGAGATTGGCTGAGGGACTGCACCGGCGAAAAGTAAAGGTTAAAAGGCGAAATAGCTGACAGCCGAAAGATTGAAGCCGATGTCGGTGATGCCGATGTCGAGCCCGGCGAGGGTGATGCGGTTGGGTTGAAGACGGAATCCGGCGCCGATAGTCCAGAGCGCTTTCTGGCTCCAGGGATGCGTTGACGGTTCCCAGAGCAGTCCGGCGTCGGCGAAGAGCAGGCCCCACAGGCGGATCGGCCGGGGATCGTCGCCGACAACGAGCAATTGGTGTCGCACGTCGACGCTGCCGATGGCCTCGTTCGATGCGAGGCGCGTGCCGGCGCGATGCAGCCGGATGAATCGCGTGCCGACGACGCCGTCTTCCGGCAGCCACGACGTCAGCTGCTCCCATGCCAGGGAGAAGGGCAGCGTATCCCACGCCATCGCGACACGCTGCCTCAGGGCGATGATCGTGGTGCCCGAAGGCAGCTGGATGTATTCGCGCCCGCTTACCAGCCAGCGCTGATACTGGGTCTTCCCCCCGGGATCGTGCAGCAGCCAGCCCTGCGCGCCAATCGCTTCGAGATAGAGCCCATGGCTGGGCTGGATCCAGTCGTCGCGGGTGTCCAGCAGGGCTCCCAGCCGCAGCTCGACGCCGTTGTGCCGCAGCGTATCGGCGATGCGGCCGGCGGTGATATCGCTGCCATAGAGCGTGGTCTGCCTGAGCGCTGACGTCCGGTAGTGACGGGCTTGCGCGGCGAAATGAAGCCAGATGGGCCCGGTTACGCGGTGCTGGAGCGTCGCGAAGAGGGTGCTGCGCAGCAGCGCGTAGCGGTAGTAGATGTCGCCGTACTGCTTCGCCAGCGAATCGGTGCGGCGATCCTCATCGTGCGGGCCGAAGTAGGGGGTGCGCAGCAGGCGCTCGCTCCGCACCAGGGCGAGAAATCTCCAGTCGCGCCTGAGACCGGGAGCGTCGAGCCAGGCGCTGAGGCTGCGCGATCCGTCGATTCCGTAGGCACCGGCGACGCTGGCGTTGGCGTCGGTGAGCCAGGGACGTCCCTGGGCCGGCCGCATCCAGGACGCGCCGGCGCCAAGACCGAGATCGTATTGCCCGCCGACCAGCGGGCTGACGACGGGAAGGAGGTGCCAGCGCGGCTGGGGAAGGCTGTCCTGGGCGAGCGCGCTGACGGGTGCCGCAAGTGTCAGCGCCGCGGCGGCCGCGCCGAATCTCAGAAGGCGAACGAGGTCCCCACGCCGAATCCCGGCGCGCCATCGGCGACGCCGAGATCGAGACCGATGATCGTGGACTTGGAGAGCTGCAGCCGCATGCCGGCGCCGGTGGTCCAGTGCCAGTCGTGGAGGTCCGGTTTCTCGCCGTGATTCCAGAGGCGGCCCGCGTCGGCGAAGCCCAGGATCCAGATGCGCACCGGGCTCGAGGGGAATGGCGCGTCGAGATATTTGTAGCGCAGATCGGCGCTGACGATGGCGCGATTGTCGGCGAGAAAGCGCCCGGGCGCGAAGAGGCGGAGGCTGGTCGGTCCGCCGAATCCATCGTCGGGATACCAGGTCGTCAGCCGCTCGTAGCTCACGAAGACCGGGACCGATCCCGTCGCCAGCTCCGCGCCTTGCCTGAGTCCAATCACCCACTGCTCCAGCGATCCGAAGTGCAGAAACTCGCGCGCGCTCCAGAGGGTGCGCGTGTAGCTGTACCCCGAAGCCGAGTGCGCGGCCATCGCCTCGAGAAAGACGCCGCGGGTGGGGGATGCTTCCTCGTCGCGGGTGTCGAAGAGCAGTCCGCCGCGCAGCTCGGTGTTACTGCGGCCGGCGGTGTCGGCGAATCCGGCCTTCACGAACTGTCCGAACAGGGTCGCGGTGCTGTCGCCCTCGGGACGCGCGTGATAGTGGCGCCACTGGATGGCGGCGTGGAGCCGGATGGGCCCGACCAGGTGGCGCTCGACGGTCGCCAGCCCGGTGGTGCGCAGCAGCGAGTATCGGTAGAAAGTCGAGGGGAGCGAATCGCCGATGGAATTGCTGTTGCCTATTCCATAGAATGGCGCGCGCTGGAGCCGCTCCGAGCCGGCGACGGCGAGAATGCGCCAGTTGCGCCAGCGGCCGGGGGCGTCGAAGGAAAAGAGGACGCCGCGGGTCCCGCTGGTGGCGATGCGCGCGTCCACGCCGAAGGCCTTGGAGACCGGCGGCGCGCGCCGGTTCGCGGCGCTGCGCCACCCGGCGACGAGATGGCCCATCAGGTGCTCGTCGGTATCATAGGTGGGATACGGGAGGACGCGAAAGAACATCGGCGTCACCGCGGAGCGATCGACATCGGCCTGCGTGTAGCAGCCGGGAATCGCGCCGGCGAGCAGCGGAAGGAGCAGCGCCGCCGCGCGGCGCCTCACTGGGGCGCGGGTCCCTCGTAGAGGTGCGCGAGCTCCTCCTGGTGCGGTCCGCGCTCGTCGCAGACCGCGAACTTCGCGCCGTGATCGCCGCCATACATCGTCGCGCCGCCGACCAGGCCCCGCTTGTTGAGCGCGTAGTAGGTCAGCTCGAATTTCGGCTTGCCGTCGGGCGTGCGGAGATGGTCCTCGGCGACGTGCACCGAGCGGCGCAGCGTCTCGAGGCAGGCGTCGGTGGGCGACATTCCGCGGCGCATGTTGTCGACGGTGAGGAATCCGCCGCAGACCTTCACGTTGATCTCGCCCCAGCCGGTCGAGCCCGCGGCGCCGATGTCGTTGTCGGTGTACTGGCCCGCGCCGTGGAT
>DASXPG010000182.1:0-62267 GCA_036493755.1 Gemmatimonadales bacterium | reverse complement strand
CGTAATTGCGAAACCGGTGTCTGGTATCATCGGTTCCACGGAACACCAACTCCTATCACGGATCCTGCCATGCGCCGTCCGCTCGCCGTATTCGTTCTGACCATCGTGCCCTCGCTGCTCCTGGCCCAGTCTCGGCCCGATTCCGCCTTCCTGGCTCAGTTGCGCTGGCGATCGATCGGCCCGGCGAACATGACGGGCCGCGTCGTCGACATCGAAGGGAATCCGCAGAATCCCAAGGAGGTCTACGTCGCCTTTGCGACCGGCGGGCTGTGGAAGACGGTCAACGCCGGCACCACCTGGAACAACGTGACCGACCGCGCCGGCATCTATTCCACGAGCGAAATCGCGATCGCGCCCTCCGATACCAGCACCATCTATCTCGGTACCGGTGAGCCCAACTCCCGCAATTCGCTCTCGCCGGGCTCGGGCGTCTTCAAGTCCACCGACGGCGGACGCACCTGGAATTACCTGGGACTGCGCGAAACGCAGGCCATCGGGCGCATCATCGTCCATCCCACCGACCCCAATACCGTGTGGGTCTGCGCCCTCGGGCATCCCTGGGGGCCCAACCGCGAGCGCGGGCTCTACAAGACCAGCGACGGGGGCCGCACCTGGCGGCTGGTGCAATTCATCAGCGATAAAGCCGGCTTCGTCGACATGGTGATCGATCCCTCGAATCCCAACACCCTTTATGCGTCGAGCTGGGAGCGGGTGCGCGGGCCGTACTTCCTCCAGAGCGGCGGGCCGGGATCGGGCCTCTGGAAGAGCACCGACGGCGGCGAGCACTGGAATCGCCTGGCGAACGGGCTCCCGACGACGACTCTCGGCCGCATCGGTCTCGCCATCGCGCCGAGCAACGGCAACATGGTGTACGCGCTGGTCGAGGCCGACTCGGCGGCGAATCCGGAATCGGTGCGCGCGGCGCGGCAGCGGGGGTTCATGCCCGACACCACGAAGCGCGCCCGGCTGGAATCGGGCCTGTTCCGCTCGACCGACGGCGGGCAGACCTTCACGCGAGTCACCACAGACGACAACCGCCCCTTCTACTATTCACAGCTTCGCGTCGATCCGAAGAACGCCGAGCGCCTCTACTGGCTCCAGACCGCGTTCCGTTTCTCCAACGACGGCGGGCGAACCTGGCGCAACATCGGGGCGGGGATCCACACCGACTACCACGCCCTCTGGATCGATCCCAACGATCCCGACCATTACGTGGTCGGCGAGGACGGCGGCGTGGCGCAGACCTACGATCGCGGCCGCACCTACGACGCGATTCTCCAGATGCCGGTCGGCCAGTTCTACGCGATCAACTACGACATGCAGCGCCCTTTCTGGATCTGCGGTGGTATCCAGGACAACGGCTCCTGGTGCGGGCCGACCGAATCAGTGAATGGACGTATCAGCAACAACGACTGGTGGAACGTCGGCGGCGGCGACGGTTTCTACGCGGCCATCGATCCCACCGATCCCAACACTATCTACAGCGAGTCGCAGGGCGGCTCGATTTCCCGGCTCAACGCGCAGACCTGGGAGCGGCGCAGCATCCGCCCTGGCCAGCTGCCGACCGAACCCGGCGCCGGCGGCTTCGGCGGCGGCCGCTCGCTGGCGCGGGTGCTCGAGGATTCGGTGATCAGCGCGCGCGGCGACACGGCCGCCCCCGAGACGCCGGAGCAACGGCGCACCATCGATTCGCTCGAAGCCCGGATCATCCAGGACACCTCGGTCCTGACCCAGAACCGTTTCAACTGGCAGGCACCATTCCTGATCTCGCCGCACAATCCGCGCACCCTGTATCTGGGCGGACAGCGGATATGGAAGACCGTGGACCGCGGCGAGCATTGGACGCCGATCAGCGAAGATCTTTCGACCCGTGACACGATGAAGATCCGCCGCAGTATGGCGACGACCGGCGGCATCACCCTCGATGCATCGAATGCCGAGACGCATGGGACGGCCACCACGCTCGCGGAGTCCACCATCCGGCCGGGGCTGCTTTTCGCCGGTACCGATGACGGCAACGTCTGGATGACTCGCAATGACGGCGCGAACTGGGAGAATCTGACGACCCGGTTCCCGGGATTGCCGCGCACCACCTGGGTCACGCGCGTGACGCCGTCGCCGTTCGACAGCCTCACGGTGTATGTGACCTTCGATGGCCATCGCAACGACGATTTCCATCCGCACGTCTACAAGTCCACCGATTTCGGGAAGACCTTCCGCTCGATCACGACCGGTATTCCCGACACCGAATACGTCCATGTGATCACGGAAGACCCGCGCCGCCGCGGGCTGCTGTTCCTCGGTAGCGAGATGACGGCCTACGTCTCCACCGACACCGGCGCGACCTGGCAGAAGCTGAATACGGGCTTGCCACCGGTGCCGGTTCACGATCTCAAGGTTCATTCGCGCGATCGCACGTTGATCGCCGGCACGCATGGCCGCTCGATCTGGTTGATGGACATCGGTCCGCTGGAGCAGGCCACCGACTCGGCGTTGGCCGCGCCGGTCGCGATATTCGCGCCCGAGGTCGCGCTGATGTACAACGCCCGCGCGGCAACGGGCGGCGTAGGGCAGCGCGGTCTCAAGCTCTTCAGCGTTCCCAATTCTCCGGCGGGTGTGCGCATTCCGATCCGCATCAACGGCGACTTCTCGCCGGTCGCCCGCGGCCGGGGCGTGGAGGGTGGTGCCGGCGCGGACGGAGGCGAGGGTGGTGAAGGTGGCGCGGCCGGCGGTGGTGCCGGCGGTGGCGGAGGCGGTGGTGGAGGTGGCTTCGGCGGAGGTGGTTTGCTGGCGCTGATCGAGGGCACCGGACGTACGCCGCCGGGCGACACCGTGGACGTGGTCATCACCGACATTTCCGGGGACACCGTCCGGGTACTGAAGACCAACATGCGCCCGACGCCGCTGCGCTGGATCACCTGGGACATGCGGCGCAACCGGCCGCCTCTCGATCCGGTGTCGAGGCGCGACAGCATCCGCATCGCGGCGCGCGCGGCGGTCTTGCGCGATAGCCTGCGGACCGCGGGCCTCCTGCCCGCCGCGGGCCAGGGCGGCGGCGGACGTGGCGGCGCCAATCGCGATCCGGAGCCTGGGGAGCCGGGCACGCCGATCACCGCGCTCCAGATCGCCGTCAATCCGCCGGCGCAGTCGCTGGCGCGCGGCGGCGGCGGCGGTGGCGGCGGCGGAGCCGGCGCCGGACCGCTGGTCGAGCCGGGTGTGTACCTCGTCACCATCCGCCTGAACGGCCGCGAGTACAAGCAAGCGGTGCGCATCGAGCGGCCGAGCCAGCCCGGCGCATTGCCGGGGGGATGGCAATAGATAGTTTCCGGCATGCAATTGCCGCGCAGTATCGCTGAAATACCGACTCCCGCGTTATTGCTCGACTCCGACATCCTCGTGCGTAACATCGCGAGGATGTCGGAGCGCATTCGGGGCCTCGGCGCCCGTCTCCGGCCTCACATCAAGACCCACAAGTGCATCGAGATCGGCCGGCTCCAGGTCGAGCATGGCGCGCGGGGGATCACCGCCTCGACGCTGGTGGAGGCGAGAGATTTCGCCGATCATGGTTTCGACGATATCACCTGGGCGTTTCCGCTGGTGCCCGGCCGGATGGACGAGATCGTCGCGCTGGCCCGGCGCATCACCTTTCGACTCATGGTTGAATCCCCCGAGGCGGCCGATGCGCTCGAGCAGGCGGCGCGCGCCGCCGGCATCCGGATCCATACCTGGCTCGAAGTGGATTGCGGCTATCATCGCTCCGGTGTCGATCCCAACGATCCGGCGTCCATCGAGCTGGCGCGGCGGCTCGGCAACAGCAAGCACCTGGTCTTCGACGGTCTGTTGACCCACGCCGGTCACAGCTACCATGCGCGCGATGCCGCCGAGCGGCGGCGTGTCGCGGCGGAAGAACGCGGCAACACCGTCGCGTTCGCGGCGCAACTCCGCGAGAAGAGGATCGACACGCCGATGGTGAGCGTTGGCTCGACGCCATCGATGGTCGCCGCCGAATCGCTCGAGGGTGTCGACGAGGCGCGACCCGGCAACTACGCCTTCTTCGACTACATGCAGGTCGCGACCGGCGTCTGCCAGCCGGGCGACGTCGCGGTCAGCGTGCTGACCAGCGTCGTGTCGCACCAGGAAGCGCTTCCCCACTGCATCGTGGACGCCGGGGCGCTGGCCATGTCGAAGGACGCCGGGCCGGCGCACGCCGACATGCGCCGCGGCCTGGGCCCGGTGATGACCTCGCTGACCGGCAGCGCGATCGATCCACGGGTCGACCTCACCCATGTGTCGCAGGAGCATGGCTTCATCGGCGGACCGCGCCATGCCGACGTCACCGGTCGCTTCAAGGTGGGTGACAAACTGCGAATCATGCCGAACCACTCCTGCCTGACCGCGGCGATGTTCGACGAGTACTGGGTGACGCAGGGCGATCTGGTGGTGGACCGCTGGAAAATTCTTCGAGGACGGTGATGTGACGACGGCCGGCCGGACTCTGGCCCGCGCCGAGGCGCTGCGGGAACGTCACGAATCGCTCTGCTTTCAGCGCGCCTTTCCCCGGAATGCGGCAGCACTGCGCCGCGCCATGCAGCTGCTCGCCGGCTTTGAGCGCCGAGTCGGCCCGGTCCGGAATGCGCTCGAGAACAGCGGTATCGCCGGCACGCTCTACAGCTATCCCTTCAACTACCGGATGACCCGCTGGCTCGCCGGCCGCTATGGTCCGTCGGTATCCATCGACTGGAAGGCCTACAAGCGCCATGAGTGGGACGAGATCGCCGGCGCGCTCTCGTTATGCGTCGCCTGGGCCGAGAATGAGGGGCTGGACGACGACGACCTGCCGTCGTGGGACTGGATCGCGCTGGCGAAGAAGGGCAGCCGGCGCACCGACCTCGAATGGCTCCTCGGCATGCTCCAACGGGCGGGATTCGATCCCGAAGGAGAGCGCTATCTCTTCGAGTCGCTCTCGCTGCCCCTGATCTGGGATCTCGCCGGCTGCCCCGACGCGATCACCAATGCGAGGCTGCCGGTGCGCCGCGTGTTCTATCATCGCGAATTCCTGCACGGCCGGCCCGGCAACTTCGCCGATGCGGTACGCGAGGCGCGGGGGGCGTTCCGCCTGGTGACACCACGTCAGGCCGACCGTCTCATTGATGCGGCCCGCGCGGCGCTGAGCCAGCGGGAGCGCGAGTTCCACGTCATCGTCCACGCCAACCGCGATGAGACCTATCTCCATGATGCGGGGCGAGGACTCGAGGTCGCCGTCTTCGGCCTGGTCAAGCCGCTGCGCCTCACGCTGGAGGCCGATTACGGCGCCTTGCTGATCAAGAACGGCGTCCCGATCGGCTACGGTTATGCGGCGCTGGTGTTCGACCGCGCCGATATCGCCATCAACATCTTCCCGACCTATCGCGCCGGCGAATCGCCATACGTTTTCACCCGGTTCGCGGCGCTCTTCCATCATCATTTTGGCGCGCAGAAGCTGGTGATGCGCCGTTACCAGCTCGGCTGGCAGAACCCCGAGGGGATCGAGGCCGGGTCTTTCTGGTTCTACTACAAGCTCGGCTTTCGTCCGGCCGACGCGCGGCTGCGGCGCGTCGCCGATGCCGAGGCCGAACGGCTGGCGCGGCGGAAAGGGGCGAAGTCGAACGAGGTGATGCTGCGGCGCCTGGCCCGGAGCGACATGGTGCTGTGCCTCGACGGGGCGCCGGTCGAGCGATTCCGCGACGTGGACCTCAAGCGCATCGGGCTGGCGGTGACGCGGCTGATCGAGCATCGCTTCGGCGGCGACCGCCGCGCCGCCGTGGAGTCGCTGACGCGGGCGGTCAGCCGACGCCTCGCGGTGCCGCGGGTTGCTTCGGCCCGGCCGCGCATCGCTCCCGTTGCGGCGCTGATTCCGGACCTGGCGCGGTGGACGGGGAAGGAGAAGCGCCGTCTCGCGGCGATTCTGCTCGCGAAAGAAGGAAAGCGCGAGGGTCCGTTCGTCCTCGCGATGCTGCGCCACGAGCGCTTCCGGCGCTTTCTGGAAACGCGGTTCGGCCTCCATGCCTAGCGTTTTTCCGACGTACGACGCCCGACGCACGACGCACGAATGAAAATCGTCTCGCTCATCGCTTCGGCCACCGAAATCGTCTGCGCGCTGGGGCTGGAAGATCAGCTGGTGGCGCGCTCCCATGAATGCGACTTCCCCGAGAGCGTGAAGCGGCTGCCGCAGGCGAGCCGGCCCAGCTTCGTCACGGCGGGCAGCTCGAAGGCGATCGATGTCGCGGTGAAGGACCGCCTGCGCCAGGCCCTCTCCATTTATGAGGTCGACGCCGCGCTGTTGCGGGAGCTCCAGCCCGACCTGATTCTCACCCAGACCCAGTGCGAGGTCTGCGCGGTGACGCCCGCCGATGTGGAGCGCGCCATCTGCGAGACGACGGGCCACGCCGCGCGCATCGTGGCGCTGGAGCCCAACTCGTTAGGCGACGTCTGGGACGACATCCGGCGGGTGGCGGAGGCCGCCGGGATTCCGGAGCGGGGCGCCACGCTGGTGGAGCGGCTGCGCCGCCGGGTGCTCGAGATCGGTGTCCGGGCGGCCAGGCTCGAGAAGCCCGGCGTCGCCTGTATCGAGTGGATCGATCCCCTGATGACCGCCGGCAACTGGATGCCCGAGCTGATCGAGATGGCCGGCGGAGCACCGCTCTTCGGCGAGGCGGGGAAGCACTCGCCCTGGCTGGAATGGGAGCAGCTGGTGGCGAAGGACCCCGAGGTGCTGCTGGTGTCGCCTTGCGGCTTCGCCATACCGCGCACCCTCGAAGAGCTGCCGGCGCTCGAGTCTCGGCCCGGGTGGCGGGATCTGCGCGCCGTGCGGGAAGGCCGGGTTTTCGTCGCGGACGGCAACGCCTATTTCCACCGGCCCGGACCACGGCTGGTGGAGTCGCTGGAGATCCTGGCGGAGGTGCTCCACCCCTCGCGTTTCAATTTCGGTCACCGGGGAACCGGCTGGATTATCGGGGGCGCGGTTACCTACCCAGCGGGGTAGATTGCCATCCCGTGCTCTTCTCCCGGCGGTTCGTACTCGGTATGGCGCTATTGATCTGCGCTTGTCGTCATAACGACGCGTACCAGATTGTCGAGCCGCCCAAAAGCATCCAGCCGCTTGTCGTCGCCTCGCCGACGCGCCTGACCTACAATCCGCTCCCCGACACGGAGCCGTCCTTTCTCCCCGGCGACAGCCTGCTCATCTACACCGCCTTCCGCGGTGACCACGATAGTGATGGGTGCTTGCAGCTGCTTCCCAGCAGTGGCGGCCAGTCGGCACGCTCGATCTGCGAGCCGCGTCTTCCCGGTGAAGATTCCGTCTTCGCCTATCAGTCCGGCGCGGTGTCCACGGGCGGACTGCTGGCCTACGAGCGCAGCGCCAAGGGACCGCTCAACCGGTTCTGGACCACGCATGCGCTCATGGTACGGGCACTGGACGGCACGTCGCCTCCGCGGCTCATTACGATGCTGCCCGCGGTGGGGCTGATTCCGGAGCACAGCGGGGCCACGCGGATCGCCTGGCTGGACGACCACCGCTTCGTGTACCGGGCCGATGACTATCAGAATCTCTTCTGTTTCGGCTGCATTCCGTGGGACTCGTCGGCCGGGCTCTTCGTCAACCTAGTGGATGTCTCCACCGACCCGGCGACGATCACGCCTGTGCCCGGCACGACGAGCGCCACGGACGTTGCCGTCCAGGACGCCGATGCCATCCTGGTGACGCTCGCCGGCGATACGCGGGTATACCGCATCGTGCTGTCGACGGGCGCGGTTTCGGTGTTCTGGGACTTTACGCCTGGCATTCCGATCAGCGTTGCGGTCGCGGGCAACCGGCTGGTCGCGTCTACCGATTCCTTCTTGATGATCGATCTTCCCGGCGGCCCCCCCGTGACCATCGACACGGTGCAGTGGGCAAATCTCAGACTTTCCGCCGACGGCAAGCGCCTGGTGGCGCTGCGAAGGCGGAACGTGCAGCACTGTTGCGTATCACCAGGAAGCGACCTTTTTCTGTTTGACCTTCAATGATGCGACGCGTGGTGCTGGCGCTGGCCGCCGCGACCCTGGCGCTGCTGGTCGATGGATGCGGGCATGACGACCCGTACGCGGTCGGCGGGCCGCCTCCGCCGAACGCGCCGCAGACCATCGGGCCGCTGCAACAGCTCACCTTCGACATCGACGGCGACCTCGCCCCGACATTCCTTCCCGGCGACTCGCTGCTGGCGTTCTCGTGGATTCTTCCCGGCGCAAGCGACCAGGATCGCTGCCTCGCCTTCTACCGGCTGGCCGCCGCGCGCATCCGTAACCTGCGCTGCATCGGCGGCGACACGCGGCACGATACCACCAACGTCATTCTCTCCAGCGCGGAGAGTCCCGGGGGCCGCCTGGCGTACGTGGTCCAGCACGGCCCGCCGACTTTCCCGCTCTCCGCCGGCGCGCTCTACATCGGCAACGACAGTGACACGACCGGCGCGGTGCCGGTGCTGTCGATTCCCTTTTCGTCCGATTCCTTCACGCCGCTCACCAACATCGAGCAGCTGAACTGGAAGGACGAGCAGACGCTGGTCTTTCTCGGTGTCCTGATGAATCCGCCGCTCAGCTACATGGAGTCGACGCCGCAGGTCATCGACGTGCTGGTGCTCGGCAGCGGCGCCCCGGTTCGGACCCAGGTGCCCAATTCGCTGGGGGCGACGTCGGTCGCGATCGATCCCGCCGATGGCCAGGCCTATGCCACGTTCGCCAACGACTCGCTCGTCTACGCCATCGACCTCACGACCGGGGCGCGCACCACGGTGCTCAACCTGGCGGCCTTCAGCGTGCCGCGCGACATCCGCGTCGAGGGGCATCGGCTCGTCGCCGTGGTGCAGGGGCGCCGTTTTACCATGCTGCTGCCCAGCCTCGCCATTATTCCCGTGGACGAGGGTGGCGATCTGCTCTGGAAGGACCTCACCGATTCGCTGCCGCCCACGCTGATCACCAATGCGGGGATCGTCCGCACCCCGCCCGCCAGCGGCGGTGCGGACCGCTGGTTCCGCCATCTCATACTCTCGCGTGATGGAAAGACGCTGGTAGCGGAAGGCTTTCCGGTGGCCTATCGGGTCAAAGGGGGAGGCACGCCGCCGCCGCTCGATACCGTCGTGACCAAGAAGTCGGATCTCTATCTGCTGAGGCTTCCATGATGCGGCGAGCCGCCCTGGCATTGATTCTCGCGACGGCATTCACCGTACCGCTGCGGGCTCAGGTTGGCGGCGCCATGGCCGGCAAGGTGACCGATGCCGGCACCGGGCAGCCGCTGGCCGATGTGCGTGTCGAGGTCGACGGCCAGCAGCGCGTCGCGACCACCGATAGCGCCGGCCTCTTCCGGCTGCGCGAAGTGCCCGCCGGCTGGCAGCGCGTGCGCTTCCTGCATATCGGCTACCGGCCGGTGCGCCGCGACAGCGTGCTGGTGCGGGCGGGCGAGACGGTGATGTTGTCGCCGTCGCTGCAGCGCACCCGCGACATCGACACCCTTTCCGCATTGGAAGTGACCACGACGCCGGACATCGTCCTCGATCCGATGATGACGGCGACGACCCAGCGCATCACCGGCGACGAGATTCGCAAGCTGCCGGTGTCCACCGTCGACGAGGCGGTCGCGCTGACGGCGGGGACGGTCGGGTCGAGCTATCGCGGCGGCAGGGCGGGACAGGAGTCGTTCATCATCGACGGCTTGTCGGTGAAAAACCAGCTCGACGCCTCGACCGGCGGCCTTGGTCTGCGCGTTCCGGTGGACATGCTCACCGAAGCGTCGCTGGTGACCAACGGGTTCAGCGCGCGCTACGGCCAGGCCCTTTCCGGGCTGATCAACGTCGACACCAAGGATGGCGGCGACGTCTGGAACGGGCGGGCGGCGTACGAGACCGACCGCGGTGCGCCATCGGGCTGGGACTACGGCCTCGACCGCTTCGTGCTCAGCGGCGACGGTCCGCTTCCCGCCGGCATCAAGCTGTCCTTCGCCGCCGACATCACCGGGCGGCTCGACGCTGATCCGGTCAACGCGCCGGCGCCGACCGACACCCTGGATCCGCGCATCGCGCGGCCCAACCTGCTGCCCCACAACAGCGGCGAGACCTACGATTTCGCGGCCAAGCTTCGCTTCCCGTTAGGCACCCACAATACCATCCGGCTCTTCGGGCTCAGCTCGACGCAGCAGCAGCTGCTCTTCGATCCCGCTCTCAAGTACGCCGAACAGTTCGCGCCGGCGCAGCGGGTCACCGGGAGCCTCATCACCGGCCACTGGCAGTACGCGTCGTCGAGCCGCAATTCGCATTCGCTGGTGAGCGATTTCCGGGTCTCGGCGTTTTCGCGTGACTTCGTCCGCGGGCCGCTGGCCTCGACGCCCCCCGACCGCTTCGGCGGCTTCACTTTCGATCGCTTCCACGTCGTCGGCGAAGACGTCGCCCGGCGGCAGGACACCATCGCCGCCCGCTCCGCGATCCCCGGCTACACCGTTGCCGATTCCGCCGACAATACTCCCTGGGGCGTGCCGGCCTTCTTCCTCGGCGACGGCGGCCGCGGCGACCTGGCGTGGAATCATTTCAACGAGGTGCGCGCCCAGCTCGACCTCAACTTCGGCGGACGCGACGCCGATTTCTGGGGCGGGTTCGAAGTGGTGCAGCAGCACGTCCAGACCTTCCAGCGCGTGGCCGCGGGCCTTCCCGTCGGCGGGCTGGTGCCCGACCCGTCTGCCGCGGACTTCAAGCCACGCATGTTTGCCGGTTATGGCGAGACCCAATTGCGCTGGCAGGAACTGGCCTTCACCCTCGGTGCGCGGCTGGATCAATTCAATCCGCACACCACGACGCCGGGGACGCAGCCCGGTGGCCGGACCTACATCTCGCCGCGTTTCGCCGTGTCGACTGTGCTGCATAACGCCACCTTCGTCGTCAGCTACGGACGCTTTGCCCAGGCTCCCGATTATCAGTACCTGGTCGACGCCGCATTCGACGACACCTCGCGCACCGGCCGGTTCCGGACCGGCAACCCCAACCTCGGTTACGAGCAGAGCAACCAGTACGAGCTGAGCATACGCGCCCGGCCGCAGCCGGGACTCAGCCTGCGGCTCAACGTGTACGTCAAGAAGCTCGAGGGCCTGGTGGCCTCGGTGCCGTTCGGAACCAATCCCGATTCCAGCATCTTCGGCAACATCGATTACGGTGACGTGAAGGGCATCGAGGGCCTGTTCGAGAAAGAGTACACCAACGGCCTCGGCTTCCGCATCATGGCGACGGTGCAGACGGCGCAAGCCACGGCGACCAACGCCTACCAGCTCTATCGCAGCATCCACGTCGAGCCGACCGGCGACACCGTGGTCTCCGGCGACGTCGAGTTCCCGCTCGATTTCGATCGGCGCCTCGGCGTCACCGCGATCTTCTTCTCGAAGATCCGGCCCGGCGTCCTCCGCTCCGGCTCCTTCGATGTCCTCGGCGGCCTCGAAGCGTCGGCCATCGTACGCTACAGCAGCGGACTGCCGTACTCCCGAACCAACTCGGCCGGCGACTCCATTATCGGTCTGCCCAACAGCGCACGGCTGCCCTCGCAGTATCAGCTCGACATGCTTATCCGGCGGCCGCTGCGCCTGGGCCGCGTGCGTGGCAGTCTGTATCTCGACCTGCGCAACCTGACCAACCGCCAGAATCTCGTCGCGGTGCGCAAGGATACCGGCTCGCCCGGTCTGGGCGCCTCGGGTCTCGACAGCGTGGCGACCCTGGCATACAACGTCCATCCCGAGCCGATTCCCTACGAGTCGCCGCGCTATCGGGCCTGGGCCGATCTCAACGGCGACGGTGTCATCGCCGGCCAGGCCGAACTGCTGCCGCTGTACCGCCGTGCGGCGCAGGATTTCTTCCAGCCCCTCTTCGCTTACGGGCCTCCCCGTCTCATCCGGTTCGGATTCGAGATAACTTTCTAGCGTGCCGATACGACGAACGAAGATTGTCGCCACGCTGGGGCCGGCGACCAGTACGCCCCGCGCGATCAGCGCGCTCGTGAAGGCGGGCATCGATGTCGCCCGCATCAATGCCAGCCATGGAACGCCGGAGCAGCGCTCGTCGCTGATCCGCATGGTTCGCGAGGCCGCCACCGAGGCGGCCCGCCCGGTCGGTATCCTGCTCGATCTCCAGGGCCCGCGCATCCGGGTCGGCGACCTCAAGGCGCCGATCCACCTGGAGGCCGGCAGCCAGGTCACCTTCGCACCCGAAGAGATCGCCCAGGCCGGGCAGATTCCCACGACCTACGACCTGTCGCGCGACGTCGAGACCGGCGCCCGGGTGCTCCTCGACGATGGACTGATCGCGGTCGAAGTGACCGCGGTCAGGAATCGCCTCGTGTCGGGGCGGATCATCTACGGCGGCGAATTGAAGAGCCACAAGGGAATGAATCTCCCCGGCATCTCGGTTTCGGCGCCGCCGCTGACCGAGAAGGACATCGTCGACGCGCGCTTCGCGGTGGCGGAAGAGGTGGATTTCGTCGCGTTGTCGTTCGTGCGCCGCGCCGAGGACATCGCCGAGCTGCGCGTGCTGCTCCCCAAGACGGTGCGCATCATCGCCAAGATCGAGAAGGACACCGCGCTGCACGGCATCGAACCCATCGCCGAAGCGTGCGACGGGATCATGGTGGCGCGCGGCGATCTGGGCGTCGAGCTGCCGTTCGAGCAGGTGCCGCTGGCGCAGAAGATGCTGATCCGGTGCGCCATAGAGCATCGGCGGCCGGTCATCACCGCGACCCAGATGCTGGAGTCGATGGTGCACTCGCCGCGCCCCACCCGCGCCGAAGCCAGCGACGTCGCCAACGCGATTCTCGACGGCACCGACGCCGTCATGCTTTCCGCCGAAACCGCGGCCGGCGAGTATCCGCGCGAAGCCGTGGAGGCGATGGATCGCATCATTCGCGAGATCGAGCGGCACGACATCTCCCAGCCGCGGCGCGAAGCGCGACTCCAGGACGGTGACACGCCGGTGCAGACCGAGCACGCCGTCGCTGCCGCCGCGGTAGCGGCGGCGCGCATGCTCCACGCGCCCCTCATCGTCTGCTTCACCAAGAGTGGCTTCACGGTGCGCGTCGTCTCCGCCGCGCGCCCGCCGGTGCCGGTGCTCGCCGTTACCGACATCCCGCGGGTCTACCGCCAGCTCGCGCTCCAATGGGGCGTGGTGCCGATGCTCACCGACGAGCAGCCACGCTACGACGCCATGCTCGATGCCGCGCGCGAGCGGATCCTGGTCCACGGCTATGCCCGCAAGGGCGACAAGGTGGTGGTCATCGCCGGCGTGCCCTTCGACGTTCCCGGTTCCACCAACATGGCGAAGGTCGAAGAGGTCTAGTTCGTGCGGCTGATTCTGCTCGGCACCGGAACCTCCTTCGGCGTGCCGATCATCGGCTGCGGCTGCCGCGTCTGTGCCTCGAGCGACCCCAGGGACAAGCGTTTGCGGACCGGCGCCGTCGTCGAGTCGGGACGCAAACGGATTCTCATCGACACGCCGCCCGAGCTGCGCATCGCGCTGCTCGCGGCCGGCATCGGCGGCGTCGATGCGGTGCTCTACACCCACGATCACGCCGATCACACCCACGGCATCGACGATCTGCGCTCCCTCTCCGGCGGAACGCGCGGCGTGCTGCCGCTGTACGGACCTCGCGACTCTCTCGAGCGGATGCGCCGCAAGTTCGACTATGTCTTCGACCCCGGAGCCCGCGCGATTCCCGGCAGCGCGCGGCCCGCGGTCGAGGGGCACGCGCTCGAGCCCGGGGTCGAGACGGTCATCGCCGGCATCCCCGTCCTGCCGATCGGTTTCGAGCACGGCGAGGCGGTGGTGTTCGGCTATCGCTTCGGGCCCATCGCATACGTGACGGACGTGAAATCGGTCGGTCCCGCGGCGGTGCAGGCACTCCGAGGCGTGAAGGTGCTGGTCCTCAACGCTCTCTGGTATCGGACCCATCCGACCCACCAGTCGATTCCGGAGGCGGTGGCGGCCGCGGCCGCCATCGGCGCCGAGCGGACGTACCTGACCCACCTGACCCACGAGACGATGCACGCCGACCTGGAGCGGGATCTGCCGCCATCGGTACGTCCGGGGTATGACGGGTTGGTGGTGGAGGTCTAGGGCGGAGACTACATTCAAGTCAACAGTCGACAGTCGACAGTAAACACGTCTGCGTAACTGTCGACTGAGAACTGTCGACTGATCGGGAGGTTCCATGTCAAGGCGCCATGAACACGACGACGACGAAGAAGTCGTCATCGTCGAAAAGTCCGGTGGATCGATTGCGCCCTTCTTCTGGGGCCTGGCGGTCGGCGCCGGACTTGCACTCCTCTTCGCGCCGATGAGTGGCGCCGAGCTGCGCTCGGAAATCAAGAACCGCGGGCTGCGTCTCAAGGAGCTGGCTGAGGACAAGGCGGAGGAGATCGAGGAGTACGTCTCCGAGCGCTACGGCCGGGCCCGTGAGAAGGTCGAGGAAGGAATCGAGGGCGCCAAGCGCAAGGCGCGCGAAGGAAAGCAGTTCGCCCACGACGTTGCCGACGCCGGCCGCTCCGCGGCATCGACGGCGCGCGAAGAGCTGGAGCGCCGGCTCCAGGAGGCGCGCGAGGCGCGCCGCTCCCCGCGCAACAGCGGCGACGAGGAGCCGGTCGCCTAGGCGATACGGGTGCGGCGGACGGCGCTCGATCGCGCGAGTTTCGTCTGGCACGATGTGCGTGATTTTGTCGTCCGCGTCTATGAGGGCGCGGCCGAGGCCAACGTTCCGTTTCTGGCGAGCGGCCTGTCATTCGATGCGTTGCTCGCCGCGATTCCCTTCATTCTCCTGCTGCTGGCGGTCGCCGGGTATGTCCTGAGCGCCAAGGCCGGACACGCGCAGCTCGAGATCGACGACTACCTGCGCCGCTACGTGCTCCCGTTGCCCGACGACCAGGCGAGCCCCTTCGCGCCGGTGCTGGCGCTCGCGGGTCGCGTCGTCAGCGCCCGCGGCACCCTGGGCCTCCTCGGCCTCCCGCTCTTCGTCTGGTTTTCCACCCGGCTCTTCGGCTCGCTGCGCGCTTCCCTCAACGAAGTCTTCGATACCCGCGAGACCCGCTCCTGGCTGCAGGGCAAGGTCAACGACATTCTGCTGGTCGGCATCGCCACCTCGCTCTTCGTGATCAACGCCGCGCTCACCCAGGGCGTGACACTGCTGGCGCAGCTGAATCTTTTCGGGCTGGGATTCCTGGCCTATTTCGGCGCGCAGCTGCTGGCCTTTGCCTCGATCGTCACGGTGTTCGTGGTGATTTTTCGTTATGCACCCGCCCATCACATGCGCCGCGATACCGCCCTCTTCGCGGCGCTGATCTGCGCGCTTGGGTTCGAGGCGGCGAAGCAGCTCACCGGCATCTACATCCGCAACATGTTTCATCCCAGCGCGATCGTCAGCGACGGCACCATCGCCGGGATGCTGCTCTTCGTGATCTGGACCTACTACATGGCGTTCGTCTTTCTGATCGGCGGCCAGATCGCGCAGGTCTACGATCTGCGCCGCCGCCAGGGACAGCAGAAGCTGCTGCTTGGTTAGCGCTATGATCGATCTGCGTTCCGACACCGTCACGCGGCCCTCGCCGGGAATGCGGCGGGCCATCGCCGAGGCCGAGGTTGGCGATGACGTACTGGAGCGCGATCCCACCACGCAGCGGCTCGAGGAGCGCGTCGCCGAGCTGCTGGGGAAGGAGGACGCGCTCTTCTTTCCCTCGGGGTCGCAGGCCAACGCCGCGGCGCTCGGGCTGCTCACCCGGCCCGGAACCGAGCTGCTCGTCGAGGCCCAGGCCCACATGGTCGATCGCGAGGTGGCCGGGCTCGCGCAGCTGACCGGCGTGCAGGCGCGGCCGATCGCGACGCCGGACGGAATCCTCACCGCCGATCTCATCCGTGTGGCGATGCGGCCCGACTCGATTCATCTGCCGCGGCCAAGTGCCATCGCCATCGAGAACACGCACAATACCGCCGGCGGAAAGGTCATGCTGCTGCCGGTCGCCGAGGCCATCGGCGCGCTGGCGCGGGAACGGGGACTGCCGCTGCATCTTGACGGCGCGCGGCTCTGGAATGCGGCCGCGGCTCTCGGTGTGCGGCCGGCCGATGTGGCGCGTCCCGCGCTCACCGTGATGGTGTCGTTCAGCAAGGCGCTGGGTTGTCCCGTCGGCGCGGTGCTGGCCTGTCCGGCGTCGGCGCGGCGCGACGTCTGGGAGATACGCAAGCGCCTGGGTGGCGGGATGCGGCAGTCGGGAATTCTTGCGGCGGCGGCGTTGTACGCGCTGGATCACAACCTCGATCGCATTCCCGAGGACCACGCCAACGCCCGGCGGCTGGCGGCGGCGCTCGGAGGGCATCCGGCGGTGCGGCCGCTGAGCCCGGAGACCAACATCGTGATGCTGGATCTGTTGCGCGCGCAGGATGCGCCCGATGCCGTCGCCGCCAGACTGGGGGCGCAGGGAGTCATGGTCTCGCCCTGGGGTGCGCGAAGGCTCCGCGCCGTCACGCACCTCGACGTGAGCGCGGCGGACATCGATCGCGCCGCCGCCGTCATCGCTCGCGTCCTTGGATAAGCAAAGGATCACGAGGATCGTCATGCGCGCCGGCATCGTCGTGGCCCTGGCGGTGGCCGGCTACTACGCCTTCCTTTTCCTCATACAGCGGCGGCTGCTTTATCCCGGGCCGCGCGGAGCCTGGGCGGGCGCCATGGGTCCGGACGCCCGGCGCATAACGATTCCGGTGACCGGCGGGACCGCGGTGGCATTCTTTCTTCCGCCGGCGCGACCAACGGCTCGCTTCCCGGTCATCATCTTCATGCACGGCAATGCCGAGCGGGGCGAAGACTGGTTGGCGCCGTTTCGACCGGTCCGCGATTCCGGTGTGGGCGTCATGATCGTGGAGTATCCCGGTTACGGCGAGGCGCCAGGGTCATCCAGCGAAGCGTCGATCACGCAGTCGGCGCTCGCGGCGTACGACTGGGTGCGTGCCCGACCCGATGTCGACGGCGAGCGCATCGTATCCTGGGGCCGCTCGCTGGGTGGAGGCGCGGCGACCCGGCTCGCGACGCGCCGGCCGGTTCGCGCCCTGATCCTCGAATCCAGCTTCACCAGCCTGCGCTGGTTCGCGAAGAGCGTTCTCGCGCCCGGCTTTCTGGTGCGCGATCCCTTCGACAACCTGAATGAGCTGGCCCACTATCACGGGCCGCTGCTGGTCCTGCACGGCGCGGACGACGAGACGATTCCCTTTGCGCATGGCCGCGCGCTGGCGGCCGTGGTCGCCGGTGCGCGCTTTGTGTCCATGCCCTGCGGACACAATGATTGTGCTCGCCCGTATGAGCCGGTGTTCGCCTTCCTGCGCAACGGCGGCGTCCTCGCCGCCGCGTCCGACAATCAGGCCCCTCAATCCCGGAGAGTGCATGGAGCGTCCCCGCCTGCTTCCCACGACCGCCCGCGATGAATCGTTCGCGGGCGTCACCTATCACCTCGACGGCGAGCTGGTCCCGGTGCTGACCGTCGAGCTGACGGGGAAGACCAGCGTCTACTTCGAACATCACGTCCTCCTCTGGAAGCATCCCTCCGTCACCATCGGCTTACGGGCGATGAAGGGGGCGCTCAAGCGGATGATGGCGGGGATCCAGATCTTCGTCACCGAAGCGAGCGGCGCGGGCCAGATCGCCTTCAGCCGCGACGGCGCCGGCCACATCGTCCCGATCCATCTCGCCGCCGGAGACGAGCTCCACGTGCGGGAGCACCAGTTTCTCGCCGCGACCGGCAGCATCGACTATACCTTCGAGCGCGTGAAAGGGGTGGCCAATCTGCTCTTCGGCGGGACCGGCTTCTTCATCGACAAGTTCCACGGGCATGCCGGCGAGGGGATTCTCTGGCTGCATGGTTACGGCAATGTTTTCGAGAAAGTGCTCGCCGCCGGCGAGTCGATCGAAGTCGAGCCCGGCGGCTGGCTTTACAAAGACCCCAACGTGCGGATGGAAACCAGCATGACGCGCCTCTCCACCGGCTTCCTGGCCGGGACCAACCTGGTCCTGAACAAGTTCACCGGCCCGGGACGAATCGGTCTGCAGTCGATGTACTTCCACATGGCAACGGAGGAGTAGCGGATGGTGAAGATGATGCTGATCGTCGCCGGCACGATGCTGCTGTCGCCGGCGCTTCCGCGGCAGCAGGGTCCCAATCGCGACCTCTCCAATCGGCTGATCCTCGCCCTCGAGGGCCGCTGGCTGCGACTCGAGAACAATCCCGATTCACTGGCCACGATTTTCGCGCCCGACTTCATGCACGTGACGAGCCAGGGAATCATTACCGGCCAGCAACAACTCGCCTTCATGCGCGCCCACCCCGTTACCGGCCAGCCCGCGCACAAGCACTTCGAAGACCTCCGCATCCGGGTCTACGGCACCATCGGCATCCTCAACGGCATTGTCGTCGCCGGCGACGGACCGTCAGCGACCCGGACATTCTTCACCGATGTCTTCGCCTATCGTGCCGGAGCGTGGAAGGCCATCAATGCCCAGGAGCTCCCGGCGGCGCCGTCGCGTTGATGCCATTCCACCGGGCCGCGCGCACGATCGCCGGCCTGGCAACGGTTTCGATCTGGCTGTGCGGTTGCCACGCCGGGCGCCCCCGGACGCCGCAAGGGCCGCGCGCCGCGTTCGCCAACGTCAACGGCGTTAGGCTTCAGTATCTCGACTATGGCGGCACCGGGGATGGCCTGGTCTTCATTCACGGCCTCGGCGACTCGCCCCATGCCTGGGACGATATCGCTCCGTCGTTCACCAGTCGTTTTCACGTCATTGCCTACGCACGCCGCGGGCACGGCCGCTCCGACGCCCACGGCCCCTGGGATCACGTCACGTTGAGCGAGGACCTGCATCTTCTCCTCGACACGCTGCACATCCAGCGCGCGGTAGTCGTCGGCTGGTCGCTCGGCGGCTACGAAATCACCGAGTTCGCCGCGGCGTATCCGGAGCGAACGCTGGGACTGATCTGCCTCGAGTGCTATGACCTGGCGCTCCCCGGTTTCCGGCATCTTATCGAGACGTCGCCGCCGAGTGCCGATCCGACCGCCGCCGATCTGGCCGGCACCGCCGCCTTCCGCGCCTGGTTCAAGCGCACCTCGGCGCCGATGGATGCCTTCACGCCGGCGATGGAGGCCGAGATCGCCGATGTGTCGGTGCGGCGCGCCGACGGCTCGCTGCGACTGGTGACAGATGACAGCATCAGTGCCGCGCTCATCGGCATGGCCACCTCCTTCCATCCTCCCTATGCCGCCGTGAAGGCGCCCATGCTCGCGGTCTTCGGCCGCTGGTACGCACGCGGGATGACCCCTCCGGGTTCTCCCGATTCGGTGCGGGTGCGCGCCGACCAATTCCTCATCGGCGCGGCCCGGCCCTTTCAGGACAGCATGATCGCCGAGCTGCGGACAAAGGCGCCCGCCGCGCGCATCGTGATTCTGGACAGCGCGACCCACGCCACCTTTCCCTGGTCGAAGCGAGACACGATCGTCGCGCTCATGAAACAGTTCCTCTGGCGCTCTCCCTGGGCGGCCCGTACGTTTGTCGGACCCGATCAAAACATCCGAAAAGGGCCGAGCGGCGTAGCTCGGTGAACAACGACGGAGCCAGCGCCGTGACCGATGTGCGCCCATGTGCCGAGTTGATCGATATCGACGCGACGTTTCTGCCCGTCGGGCAGATGCGGCAGATTTCGCGTGTCGTTGAAGTGGATGGCCAGGGAATTACCGGTGAAGTCGATCTCGGCGTGGAGCATTGGGTCTTTGCGCAGCATTTTCCCGGCGACCCGATTTTTCCCGGAGCGTTGATCATCGAGGCGGCCGGGCAGCTGGTCGCGCTCTGGGCCTGGTCAACGGGACAGCGGGGCCGCCCGCGCCTGGTCCGTATCGGCGCGGAATTTCACAATCCGGTTGGGCAGGATGATCCGCAGCTCATGTTGCGGGCGCAGGTGCGCCGCAAACGGCATCTGAACTTCGGCACCATTGAGGTGATCGCGGGCGTAATCCGCATCGCGACCCTCGAATGCGTACTCGCGATACTTCCCATCGTCTGATCTGCTGATCGGTCCCGCCGACCCCTGAAGGGCCGGCGGGCCGAGTGTCAAAGCGGACTAGTTCGTTGCCGCCAGGTCGGTGACGGCCTGCGCCGCCATTCTGACTTTCGCCTGATCCGAAGCACCCTGCGCATCGCTGGTGAGCTGCGTCGCGAGAGCGGTGAGCGCCTGCTGCCGCTGCGCACCCGACATCCGTTCGGCGCGGCTCAAGGCCTGCCGCGCGGCGCCGATGGCTCCGGTCGCCAGGCCGTTCGACCGGGCCAGCTGGTCGAGGTAGGCGCGGGGAAGAGCGAAAGTCGCGGGCCAGGTGAAGTGCGGCTGGCCCTGCGCATTGAGGTAGTCGAGGTGCACCGACTTCGCCGCGTCGATCTCGTTCTGCGAGACCCAGTAGCTCGGCCGGAGCTGGAAGATGTCGAGCCCGCGCGAGATCTCCGAGCTGACCATCACGCCGTTGTACCAGTAGACCGACCACGAGCCGCCGTCCACCATCCTGGTCGAATCCATCGGACCGCGGTCGAAGAAGGCGATTTCGCGCGGGTGCGCGGCATCGGTCCAGTCGAAAATCGAGATGCCGCCCTGGTACCACGCCTGCACCATGACGTCGCGGCCCGGGATCGGAATCAGCGAGCCGTTATGCGCCACGCAATTCTCGTTCGAGGTCTGCGCCGCCGGCATCTTGAAGTAGCCCTGGAAATTCATCTGGCTGTTCTGCAGCGTGAAGATCGCGTCCGCGCCCCATTCCTTGTGGTCGGTCACCCGGCAGCGCGGCTGCCCGCCGCCGCCCCATTCATCGGAGAAGAGGATCTTGGTGCCGTCGTTGTTGAAGGTCGCCGAATGCCAGAAGGAGAAATTCGAGTCGGCCACCGCGCCCACGCGTCGCGGGTTGGCCGGGTCGCGGATGTCGAGCAGCAGCCCGTAGCCGGCGCAGGCGCCGCCCGCGAGGCCGATGGCGGGATAGACGGTGATGTCGTGGCACTGGGTCGGACCGCGGGTGGCCAGCGTCTGGCGCTGGGCCTGCTGGCGGGCGCGCAGGGCCGAGTCGGCGGGGGTGAGCGGCGTCTGGGAACGCTGGGCGAAACGGCTGCGCGCCGCCGCGGCCGCGGCGACATCCTCGGGCATCTCGCCGTGCTTCGGCGGCGCCGCGAGATCGGCGAAGATCCGCGGATGGCTCACGATGTGCGCCTGCGACGGATCGGCCAGCGGGACCTGGATCACTTCGATGCGGAAGAGCGCGCTGTTCGGATCGTCCTCGGGTAGGGCGCCCGAGCAGCCGGCCAGCTCGTTAGGCGAGCGCACCGGCGCGGTGCCGGAGATGTAGACGTAGACGTTGGCCGGATCGCGCGGATCGGCCAGCACCGTGTGGGTGTGCGAGCCCCGGCAGGTCTGGACGTTGGCGAGGTAGCGGGGATGCGCGATGTCGGTGATGTCGAAGATGCGCAGGCCGCGCAGCCGCTCGTGACTCACGGAGTCGCTGACGCCCTCGAGCCCGCAGTCGAGCCGGCCGCTTGTCGCCTCGCCGGAGACGAAGAGCAGGTTCCGGTAGACCGAGACGTCGCTCTGCGAGCCGGGGCAGACGTACGCCGTCTTGAGGGTTGGCGCGGCGGGATTGCTGATGTCCCAGATCTGCCAGCCGCTGTAGTTGCCCTGGATCGCGTAGGTGCCGGTGAAAGCCAGGTCCGAGTTGACCAGCCGGCGGTCGCCGGGCGTGCTGGCGTTGTAGAACTGCGCCGACGGCGGCGTGCGGGAAACCACCTGGAGATTCCACGACGCTTCGCCGGCATCCATCCACCCGGCGCGCAGGCCGACGCGGGGATCGGGGCTGGGCGGCGACATCGACATATCGGGTCTCGGCGACGGGCCGCTGGTGCGCGACATCGACGTCGAGTGGGAGCAGGCCGCGAGCAGTGCCGCGGCCAGCAGGGGGGCGAGGCGAAAGCGAAGCGTTGGCATCATCACTGTCAGCGTCCTCCGGAGTCCATGAGATCCAGCATGCGATTCATGCGGGCGATTTCGGTGGTCTGATCGGCGTTCACGTCGTTGGCAAACTTGAAGACGTATTCCTCCTGCGCGGCGCCTGGTGCATCGAAGAGCTGCTGCACCATGGTGACGGCGCCCTGGTGGTGCTGGATCATATAGATGAGGAAAAGCCGGTCGAAGTCGGCGCCCCGGGCAGCGTCGAGCCGCGCCAGCTGATCGGCGGTGAGCATCCCCGGCATCATCATGCTTTCCATCCCCGGCATCCGGGTCATGGCCAAGGCGTGCTGGGGATCGCCATCGGGGACATTCTCATGCCGGTCGCGCAGCCAGCGCTGCATGAAGTTGATCTCGTCGCGCTGGGACACGACGATCCGCTCGCAGAGCACCGCGACATCGGGCCCGGCACCATGGCTCGGCGCCCACCCCGCCATCAGGATGGCCTGGGCGTGGTGCCCGATCATTCCGGTCATGAAATGCAGGTCGGCCTGGGTGTAGGGAGCGTGGCCGTTGTCGGCCCGGGCCCGTTCGGCGGGTGACATGGTGGTGGGGGCGCTCATGGCGGTCTGCGCCAAGGCGGGCGCCGCATGCCCCGCGAGGGCAGCGACGAAGATGACGGCGATGCCGCGAACGGCTCGCGGCGTGTGTGCTTTCATTGGTATCTCCGGGCGATACTTTGGATACGGATCAGACGCGCCGGTTGCTGTACCGTACCTACCGCCGACCATCCCGGCAAGAAAGGCCGACAGGAGCCCCGATGACCCGATTGACCCTGCTGGCCCTCGCGTTGCTGGCATCCAGCGCTCGCGCGCAGACGCCCGCGCCTTACCAGATCACCCATACCTGGACCCTCGGTGGCGACGGCGGCTGGGACTATGTCACCCCGGACCCGGCGCATCACCGGCTCTTCATCGCCCGGCAATCACGGTTCATGGTGGTGGACGCAAACGACGGCCGGCTCATCGGCGAAATCAGCGGGATTCGCGGTGCCCACGGTGTCGCGCTCGTGGAGGCGGCGCATCACGGTTTTGCCACCTCCGGCGCCGATAGCTCCGTGGTGATGTTCGACCCGGTGAGTTTCGCGGTGCAGGGAAGAATCCACGCCGCCGAGGATGCCGACGCGATTGCGTACGATCCTGTGTCGAACCGCGTCTTCACCTTCAACGGTGACGCCCATTCGTCCACCGTGATCGATCCCTCGGGGCGCCTGGTGGCCAACGTGGATCTCGGCGGCAAGCCCGAGACCGGCGTGTCCGCCGGCAACGGCAAGGTCTACGTGAACCTCGTGGAGAATGCCGAAGTGGTGGAGATCGACGCGCGGAGCCTGGCGGTCACGCGCCGCTGGTCGACGGCGCCATGCCGGCAGCCGGTTGCAATGGCGGTGGACACGCTGCACCATCGGCTCTTCAGCGGGTGCCGCAGCGGGATGCTCGCGGTCTCCGATTATGATGCCGGCCGAGTGGTGGCCATGGCACCCATCGGATCCGGGGTCGATGGTGCGGCGTACGATCCGGCCTCGGGCGACGTCTTCGCCTCATGTGCCGATGGCACCCTCGCGATCATCCATCAGGATGGTCCCGATCAATATCGTGTGCTGCAGACTCTCCAGACCGCGCCGGGTGGGCGGAACATGGGCCTCGACCCGGTAACGCACCGCGTGTACGTCGTGTCGGCAAAGTTCGGTCCGGTGCCGGATTCGTCGGCGGCGAATCCACGGCGTCGTCCGCCGGTGTTGCCGGGGACGTTCATGTTGATGGTCGTCGAGCGCTCCGCACCGGCGCCGCGCCCGTGACCAACCGCATTCTAGCCGTTGCCTGCATTCTTGCCGGGGCAACCGGCTGCCGGCAGCAGACCGCCGATACCAGAACGCGCGCCGAGCTGGATTCGGCCTTGATCCACTACGACAGCCTGGTCCGCCGGATGGCCGTCGACTCGATCGCCGCGACGTACACGCCCGACGGCGAGATGCTCGGCACCAACGCCGGCACCGTCACCGGGCCCGACAGCATCCGGAAATTCCTGGGCCAGTTCTCCCAGTTCCGCGTCGATACCCAGGAGATGCGTGTCGCCGCGGTCGAGCTCTTCGACGCCGAAGCGGTACAGTGGGGCACCTGGAAACAGGCCACGACCGTACCAGCGCAGGGGATGGTGCACGTGCAGGGTCGTTTCGTCGCCCACTGGGTCAGGGGCACCGATGGCCGCTGGCGGCTTCGCAGACTGTTGACGCAGCCAACGCCGCCGTAAGTTGGGTCCCATCAGGGATGCATTTTCCCGGCACCCACACGGTTGAGGGGTTCGATGCAGCGACGTGATCTGCTTCAGCTTTTCGCCGCCTGCTCGGCATTGGCCGGGCTGGATCCCCACGTCCTGCGGGCCGCGGCTGCGACCACGCGTGGCCATGCGGCCGCGCGGCTGCGCTCCGCCCTGCTCGACGAACATCAGCGCGCGCTGGTCGACCAGATCTCCGAGCTGATCATGCCGGCGACCGATACGCCGGGCGCGCGGGCGGCGCGGGTCGTGGACTTCGTCGATGTCATCGTCGGCGAGTGGTATCACGATGACGAGCGCGCCGCCTTCCTGCGCGGACTGGCCGACGTCGATTCCCGGGCGCAGGCCGATTTCAGCAAGGCCTTTCTCGACCTGACCGAGGCGCAGCAGACGGCGATCCTCACCGGCCTCGACGCCGAGTCGCGGGCCATGCCGCCCGGCTCGCCGCCGCATTTCTTCTCCCGCATCAAAGGGATGACGCTCTCCGGCTACTACTCCAGTGAGATTGGCTACACGCAGGAGCTGCACGGAGTCCTCATGCCCGGTCGCTATGATGGCGCGGCCCCAGTGAGGAGCCGCTGATGCCCACGACATACGATGCGATCGTCGTCGGCTCCGGGATCAGCGGCGGCTGGGCGGCCAAGGAGCTGACCGAGCACGGCTTGCGGACGCTGGTGCTCGAAGCCGGCGGGCCCACCGATCCCGCCACCGACTATGCGATGGACGTCCAGCCCTGGCAGCTCCATTACCGCGGCTGGGCCGACCGGACGAAACAGGAGCGCGATCAGCCGGTCCAGAGAAAGTGTTACGCCTGCGACGAGTGGAGCGGCAAGTTCTTCGTCAACGACGTCGAGAATCCGTACACGTTAGGCGACGGCAGCCGCTTCGACTGGATCCGCGGCCGCCAGGTCGGTGGCCGGTCGATCATGTGGGGCCGGCAGGTCTATCGCTGGAGCGACCTCGATTTCACGGCGAATGCCCGCGACGGGCACGGGACCGACTGGCCGATCCGCTACGCCGATATCCAGCCCTGGTACGATTACGTCGAGCGCTACATCGGCATCAGCGGCAATGCCGAAAATCTGCCGCAGCTTCCCGACGGGCAGTTCCAGCAGCCGATGCCCATGAACATCGCCGAGCAATTCGTGCGCGACGGCATGTCGCGGCGCTACGGGCGCGACCGGGTGCTCACCATCGGGCGGGTGGCGGTGCTCACCGAAAACCACCGCGGCCGGGCCGCCTGCGGCTATTGCGGACACTGCGAAAGCGGCTGCAGCACCTTCTCGTACTTCAACAGCGTGCACGTTACCCTTCCCGCTGCGCAGGCGACCGGCAAGCTGACGCTGCGGCCCTGGAGCGTCGTCCATAGCGTGATCTACGATCCGCGCACCGGCAAGGCGGCCGGCGTGCGGGTGATCGACGCGCGTACCAACGAGGCCATCGAATTTCGCGCGCGTATTCTGTTCCTCAATGCCTCGACGCTCGAATCCACGCGCATTCTGCTCAACTCGATCAGTGAGCGCTGGCCCAACGGCCTCGCCAACTCCAGCGGCGCCCTGGGCAAGAACATCATGGACCACTGGATGGGCTGCGGCGCGCGGGGCACCGTTCCCGGCTTCGAGGACAAGACGACGTCGGGCGGCCGGCCCAATGCCTGCTACCTGCCGCGGTTCCGCAATGTGAATGCAGCGCAGCCCGATTTTCTTCGCGGCTACGCGTACCAGGGCGGCGCGGGCCGCGCCGGCTGGGGACGGGGCAACCAGCTCGCCGGCTTCGGCCGCGCGCTGAAGGAACAGCTGCGTACGCCCGGGCCCTGGTCGATGGATCTCTACGGTTTTGGCGAGTGCATCCCTCGCGACAGCAATTATGTCGAGCTCGATCCGCTGGTGAAGGACAAGTGGGGTGTTCCGGCGCTGAAGATCCACTGCCTCTGGAGCGAGAACGAGCGGGCCGCGATGCGGGACGCCTCGACCCAGGCGGCGGAGATGCTCGACGCCGCCGGCGTGAAGAACATCGTCCCGTACATGGCCGACAATGCCCCCGGGCTCACCATCCACGAGATGGGAACGGCGCGGATGGGGAAGGACAAGAACACGTCGGTGCTCAATCAGTGGAATCAGAGCTGGGATGTGCCGAACCTCTTCATTACCGACGGCGCCTGCATGGCGTCCACCGCGAACCAGAATCCATCGATCACCTACATGGCGTTGACGGCGCGGGCGGTGGATCATGCGGTGGACCTGCTGAAGCGGCGCGAACTGTAGCTTGACTGCTTGACTGCTTGACTGCTTGACGGCTTGACTAAGGAGATATCGTGAACCGACGCGATTTTGTTCAGGCACTGGGAGCAGCGAGCCTGGCAGTCAATCGGTCAGGCGCCAGCGCGCGAATCCGCCCCATCGGCCTCCAGCTCTACACCGTTCGCCAGGCCATGCAGGCCGATGTCGAGGGGACGCTCGCCCGGGTGGCCCAGATCGGCTACACCGAGGTCGAGTTCGCCGGCTACTTCGACCACACGCCGCAGCAGATCCGCGACATGCTGCGACGCCATCACCTGACCTCGCCGTCGGCGCATGTGCCCATCGAGAACGTCACCAACGGCTGGCAGGCGACCATCGACGCCGCGAAGATCATCGGCCACGAGTACATCACCGTCGCCTGGACGCCGGAGGAGCTGCGCCGCACCCTCGATGGCTGGCGCCGCATCGCCGACATGTACAATCGGGCGGCACGGGAGGCGAAGGCCGCGGGCCTTGAATTCGCCTATCACAATCACAGCTACGAGTTCGAGCCGATGGAAGGAAAGCTCCCCTACGACGTGCTCATCGACAACACCGATCCCGACCTGGTGAAGCTCGAGATCGACCTTTTCTGGATGACGCGCGGCGGCCAGGATCCGCTGGCCTACTTCGCGCGCTATCCCGGCCGCATTCCCATGGTCCACGTGAAGGACATGACCACCGACAAGCGGATGGTGGACGTCGGTGCCGGATCGATCGATTGGCGGCGGATCTTCGCCCAGCGGGCGCAAGCCGGCATTCGCCACTACTTCGTCGAGCACGATGAGCCGGTGAATCCCTTCGCATCGATCGCGAACAGCTATCACTATCTGAGCAGGTTGGAGGTCTGAATGGCTGACGGTCAACGGTCAACCGTCGACGGCAGACCATGAAGCGCCGGGACTTCCTTGCCACTACGGCGATCGGCGCGACCGTGGCAGGTAGCCGCGGTCTGCCGTCAACCGTCAACCGTCAACCGTCGACCGTCGCGGGCCGCCTCAAGCAATCCGTCTGCCGCTGGCCCTACGGCTCGATCCCGCTCCCCGAGTTCTGCCGTGCGGCGAAAGGCATCGGTCTCGACGCGATCGATCTGCTCCAGCAAAGCGAATGGCCCGTGGCGCGCGACGCCGGCCTGGTCTGCTCGCTGGGTTATCCCAGTCCGCGCCGGGACTTCAACACCTGGGGCTTCAACGATCCGGCCCACCATCCGGTGCTGCTGCGCGAGCTGGAAGAGACAATCCCCGCCGCCGCGGCGTCCGGGGTGCCTAACGTCATCGCGATGTTCGGCAACCGCGGCGCCCTCAGCGACGCCGCGGCGATCGATGCCTGCGTCCAGGGCCTCAACCGGATCAAGGCGCTGGGGGAGGAACACCGCGTGACCATCTGCCTCGAGATGCTGAACACCAGGGTGGACCATCAGGGGTATCAGGCGGATCACACCGCCTTCGGCCTGGCGGTAGCGCGCGCCGTCGACTCGCCGCGGGTGCGCCTGCTCTTCGACATCTATCATATGCAGATCATGGAAGGCGACATCATCCATACCATTCGCGACAATGCGCCGTGGATCGCGCATTTCCACACCGGTGGCGTCCCCGGGCGGCACGAGCTCGACAATACCCAGGAGCTCAACTACAACGCGATCGCCCGCGCCATTGCCGATACCGGATATGGCGGCTACGTCGCCCACGAGTTCATCCCCACGCACGATCCTTTGACCAGCCTCCGGGAGGCTGTCACCGTGTGCACGGTGTGAAGCAGCAGCCCGAGCGACGTTCGCGCCGCTCGCGGATTCGGCGATTCTGGCAGGCGCTGGGCCCTGGCGTCACCACGGGCGCGGCGGACGACGATCCCTCAGGCATCGCGACCTACTCCATTGCCGGCGCGCAGCTCGGCACCAGCCTGCTCTGGACCGCCTGGGTCACCTGGCCGCTGATGGCGGCCGTCCAGAACATGTGCGCGCGCATCGGCATGGTGAGCGGCTCCGGTGTGATGGCGGGACTGCAACAGAAGTTTCCGCGACCCCTGCTGCTCATTGCCGCCACCGCGCTGCTGATCGCCAACACCTTCAACATCGGCGCGGATCTCTCGGGTATGGCCGACGCCGCCGAGCTCCTGACCGGCATCCGCTCGCACATCTGGGTCGTGATCTTCGCGGTCGGCATCGGCTGGGCCACCATCCAGCTGCGCTACGGGACCCTCGCCAACGTGCTGAAGTGGCTGGCGCTGGTCCTCTTCGTCTATGTGATCGCGGCCCTGCACGTCCATCCGTCGGTAGCCGTCGTGGCGCGAGGGACGCTGATTCCCCGCGTCCCGGCCGGCCGGGAAGGCTGGGCGACACTGGTCGCGATTCTGGGCACGACCATCAGTCCATATCTGTTCTTCTGGCAGGCGAGCCAGGAGGTCGAAGAAGAAAAGGCGAAGGGGCGCACTACCGTCGCCAGCCGCTGGGGTGCATCGTCCAGCGAGCTTCGGCGCCGCAAGATCGACGTCGGGGTGGGGACCTTTTTCTCGAATCTGGTGATGTATTTCATCATTCTGACCACCGCGCTCACCCTTCACCAGCACCGCGTGTTTCATCCACGATCCACCCTCGCCGTCGCGGAGTCGCTGCGCCCGCTCGCGGGGCGCTTCGCGGCGCTGCTCTACACGCTGGGCCTGGTCGGCACCGGCCTGCTGGCCATTCCTACTCTCAGCGGCTCGGCCGCCTACGCTTTCGCCGAGGCGTTTGGCTGGGAGCAGGGAATCGACGCGCGGTTCTCACAGGCCCGTGCCTTCTACGGCGTCGTGGTACTGTCGATGGTGATCGGCGCCTTGATGGATTTCTTCAACATCAATCCGGTGCTCTCGCTCTACTGGAGCGCCGTGCTCAATGGATTGCTCGCGCCCTTCCTTCTGGTCGGGATTCTGCTGGTGGCGTCCGACAAGGCCATCATGAAAAGCCAGCCGAGCACGCGGCTCAGTCTCGTAACGGTCGGATTCACGACGATCGCGATGTTCGCCGCCGGCATCGCCATGTTCGTGCTGTGAGCGCGCGACGCATCCTGCTGGCCGACGCCGACGCCTTCTACGTCTCGGTCGCGCGGCTCGTCGATCCCGAGGGCGCCGGCAAGGCGCCCCTTCTCATCGTGGGCGGCACCGCGGAAGGCCGCGGCGTCGTCACCTCGGCCAGCTACGAGGCACGCAGATTCGGCGTGACCTCGGCGATGCCGACGGCGCGCGCCTTGAGGCTTTGTCCCGGCGCGACGGTGGTCCCGGTTCCATGGGAGGCTTGCGTCGAGAAGAGCCATGCGATTCGCGAAGTCCTCGGCAAGTACGCACCGGTGGTCGAGGCGGCGTCGCAGGACGAGTGCTACCTCGAGATGAGCGGCACCGAGCGGCTCTACAAGGACGAGCCGCTGGCCGACACGGCGCGGCGGATGCGCGAGGCGGTGCTCGCCGAGACGCAGATCAGTGTGTCGATCGGCGGCGGCACCTCGAAGCTGATCGCCAAGATGGCGGCGACCATGGCCAAGCCGGGCGGAATCCACGTGGTCGACGCCGGCGGCGAACAGGCCTTCATGCGCCGCTTCCAGCTCGCCGATCTCCCCTTCGTGGGGCCGCGATTCCAGGAGCGGCTGGGCCGCTTCAACCTCAAGTCGGTGGACGAGGCCCTGGCCGCCGGCGCCGACAACCTCCGCGCCTGGCTGGGCGACCGCGAAGGGCTGTGGCTCTGGACCCGGATTCATGGTGAGGATGAGGCGCGGGTCGAGCGCAACGGCGACAACAAGTCCATCAGCCGTGACGAGACCTTCGGCGTCGACATCGACGACGACGATGTGCTGCGCGGCGAGCTGATCAAGCTGGTGGATCGGGCGGCGAGCGACCTGCGGGAGAGCGAGCTGCTGGCCCGCACCGTGACCGTGAGACTGCGCGACCATGACTTCGTGGACCGGCAAGCCAGCCGCACCGTGGAGGCGCCGGTCATTTCCGACCGCGCGGTGCTGCGGGTGGCGCGCGAGCTGCTCCTCAAGCTGCGCCGGGCACGGCCGGTGCCGGCGCGCTTGTTAGGCGTCGGGTTGTCGAGCCTGGTGCGCTCCGACCGGCCGGGTCAGCTCTCGCTCATCGCCGAGCCGCAGTCGGAAACCGAGAAGGACCGGGCCGTGGCGCGGGTGGTGGATGAGCTGCGGCGCAAACTCGGCGACGAAGCCGTCGCCCTGGGCCGCGCGCCCACCCACCGACGCCGCTAGTCAACCCCTGTCATTGCTGACAGGGGCCTCCCGCTTGTCACACCCGCACTGCACATTCTCGCATTGCACATCTCTGAAGTCGTAGTCACTGCAAGAAGGGTTTCGGCGTGGCCAAAAGCACCAGGAAGCAACAGCAGACCGCGAATCAGAGCCTGGAACAGAAACTCTGGGCCGCCGCTGACGCGCTGCGCAATAACATGGACGCGGCCGAATACAAACACGTCGTCCTCGGCCTGATCTTCCTCAAGTACATCTCCGATGCGTTCGAGGCCAAGCACAGCGAGCTGGAATCGCACCGCAAGCAGGGCGCCGACCCGGAGGATCCCGACGAGTATCGCGCTGTCAGCATTTTCTGGGTCCCGAAAGAGGCGCGCTGGACGCACCTGAAAGCGAAGGCCCCGCAGCCGACGATTGGCAAGACTGTTGACGACGCTATGACGGCTATCGAGCGCGACAATCCAACGCTCAAGGGTGTACTGCCCAAGGACTACGGCCGCCCGGGGCTGGACAAGCAGCGGCTCGGCCAGCTCATCAATCTGGTCAGCGACATCGCGCTGGGTGGACCGGCGGATCGCGCCAAGGACACGTTAGGTAGGGTTTACGAGTACTTCCTTGCCCAGTTTGCCAGTGCCGAAGGGAAGAAGGGCGGGCAGTTCTATACGCCCTCGCGCGTGGTGCGGGTTCTGGTCGCTATGCTGGCGCCATACAAGGGTAGGGTGTACGACCCCTGCTGCGGGTCAGGCGGAATGTTCGTGAGCAGCGAGAAGTTCATTGAGGCGCACAGCGGCAAGCTGGGTGACATCTCGATCTACGGTCAGGAATCCAACTACACCACCTGGCGGCTGGCGAAGATGAACCTCGCCATCCGTGGCATCGATGCGCAGGTCGCCCATGGGGATACGTTCCACAAGGATGGACATCCCGACCTAAAGGCCGACTATGTGCTCGCCAATCCACCGTTCAACGACAGCGACTGGCGCGGCGAGCAGCTGAAGGAAGACAAGCGGTGGATCTACGGCGTACCGCCGGCGAGCAATGCCAACTACGCCTGGATCCAGCATTTCATCTACCACCTCGCTCCGACAGGGTTAGCTGGTTTTGTTCTAGCGAATGGTTCAATGTCGTCCGGCCAGTCGGGTGAAGGCGAGATTCGCAAAGCCATCGTCGAGGCAGATCTGGTGGACTGCATGGTAGCTTTGCCCGGCCAGCTCTTCTACTCAACGCAGATTCCGGTCTGCCTGTGGTTCCTTGCGCGCAACAAGAAGAACGGGCGGTTCCGCGACAGGCGAGGCGAGACGCTGTTTGTTGACGCAAGCAAGTTGGGCAACCTGGTTGACCGGATTCACCGCGAGCTGAGCGATGAGGATGTGGCCAAGATTGCTGGCTCATATCATGCTTGGCGAGGCGACAAGGACGCTGGCGAGTACAGTGACGCACCCGGGTTCTGCAGAGCCGCCAAGCTGGATGAGCTCCGCAAGCAGGGGTATGTCCTGACACCGGGACGGTACGTACGTGCGGAGGCGGCTGAGGAGGACGTTGAACCACTTGACGAGAGGATGAAGCAGCTCGCGATCGCATTGCGGAAGCAGCAGGCCGAAGGCGCGAGGCTGGACGTCGCCATCTCCGCGAATCTGAAGGAGCTTGGGTTTGGCTAGTAGCCCATGGACGCGAATGCCTCTAGGTGACTTTGTTACCCTGCAGCGTGGGCATGACCTGCCGGAGGAGCAGAGACGACCAGGACGCGTCCCAATACTTGGATCATTCGGTGTGACGGGCTGGCATGACGAACCCAAGTCGCGCGGTCCAGGCGTGACGGTTGGACGCAGCGGGGCTTCATTCGGGGTTGTCAATTTTACACCGAGTGATTATTGGCCGCTCAATACTGCGCTTTATGTGGTCAATTTTCATGGAAACGACGAGCGCTTTGCTTACTACTTCCTGAAGTCGATGGACTTTCGGAGCTACAACTCCGGCAGCGCCCAGCCCTCGCTTAATCGAAACCACATCCATCCAGTACCGGTTGATGTTCCGCCCGTTGCCGAACAGAGAGCCATTGCCCGCTTCCTTGGCGCGCTTGATGACAAGATCGGGATCAACCATCGGATGAGCGAAACGCTTGAAGTGTCCGCGCGGACTCTGTTCAACTCCTGGTTCGTGGACTTCGACCCGGTGCGCGCAAAGTTTGAATCCCGCGACCTCGGTTTCTCCCAGGCTTTGGCCGACCAGTTCCCGGCTTCGTTCGAGGACTCGTTGCTGGGATCGATCCCGAAGGGCTGGTCGATCAAGGCGATAGGGGACCTTGCAGATGTAGCGGGTGGAAGCACCCCGAGCACCCAGGAGCCCGCCTACTGGGACGGCGGCATGCATCACTGGGCCACGCCGAAGGATCTATCGGCCGTGACCGTTCCAATCCTTCTCGAAACGGAGCGGAGAATCACAGATGCCGGATTGTCGCAGATCGGCACCGGCCTTCTGCCCGTCGGAACAGTGTTGCTGTCGTCGCGAGCGCCCATCGGTTACTTGGCGATCGCGGAAATACCCGTTGCGATCAATCAGGGCTTTATCGCCATGCGAGCCAAGAAGGGAGTGTCGAACCTTTTCCTGCTTCTCTGGGCCAGCGCGGCGAAAGAGGCGATCCTGAGTCGAGCCAATGGGTCGACGTTCCTGGAGATCAGCAAGAGCAGTTTCCGACCGATTCCAGTCGTTGTCCCAGGAGCGCTAGTGATGCAGGCATTCGATCGACTGGCGCGACCCTTGTATGAACGAATCGTCGTGTGCGAGCGCGAAACACGTGCCCTCGCCGCCGTGCGCGACACGCTGCTGCCCAGGCTTGTCTCCGGCGAATTGCGGGTAACGCCGGTGAGGCATGCTACTGGAGGGCTCGTCTCATGAGTGAGCAGCGGATCCAAAGCCAGGACATCTCGGTGGCAGACGTGTTTCAGTCGTTCTACGTCGTGCCAGACTATCAGCGCGAGTACGTCTGGGAGGAAGCTGAGGTAGAGCAACTTCTCAATGACATCTATGGCGAGCTGGGAGGGGCAGAGGGCGGCAAGGCTCCCGAATACTTCATCGGCTCGATCGTGGTATGCCCCCAAGAGAAGGGCCTTCTCGAGCTGATCGACGGACAGCAGCGTATGACCACTCTCTTCCTCACTCTCTGTGCAATTCGCGATCACGCGAAGGCACTCAAGAAGGCCCCACCGGGTTCACTTGGCAGCCAGATTGCCGCTACGTCCACGGATGAATCGGGGCAAGATGTTGATCGCTACCGCCTCGATCTCCAATACGAGGACAGCGGGGACATCCTCCAGCGGATTGCTCAGGGAACCCCCACCCCCAAGAAGGGCCCTGGCACGCTCTCGGTGGTGAATATCCTGAAGGCCTATGAGGTCGTTAGACGATTCCTCAAGGTCTCGTTTGGGGAGGACGATGTTGCGGCTCGGCGATTCTACGGCTACCTGACGAACAAGGTCAAGCTGATCCGGATCCAGGCTGAGGACGTGGCGAAGGCGCTCAAGATCTTCGAAACGATTAACGATCGCGGCGTCGGACTAAACGCCATGGATCTGCTGAAGAATTTGCTCTTCATGAAGGCAAGCAGGCAGGACTTCGAGGCTCTCAAGACAACGTGGAAAGAATTGCAGGATACGCTGTTCGCGATTGGCGAAAAGCCCCTTCGTTTCCTTCGCTATTTCATCTTCAGCAGATACGAGGTGGACACGCTGCGTGAAGACGAGATTTACGTGTGGCTATCAAAGAACGAGAAGCTATGCGGTTACGCCACGAAGCCCGTGGCGTTTGCCAAGGAGCTGTTGTCGGCGGCGAAGGCCTACCGCAGCTTCTTCGAGGGGAAGGACAGCAATGGAAACAAGAGCAACTACCTGGAGAACATGCAACTGCTCGGCGGAAAGGCCGCTCGGCAGCATCTGATTCTGCTGTTGGCCGGGCGGGACCTTGAGCCAGTGTTGTTCGACCGGCTCTGTCGAGAAGTTGAGAATTTGTTCTTCTGCTATGTCGTTACGCGCGAGCCGACGCGCGATTTTGAGCGCAACTTCGCCCTTTGGGCCAGGGAGATACGCGCCGCAAGATCTGAACAGGAGTTGAACGTGTTTTTCCAGAACCGATTTGAGAAGGCGAAGGCCGATCTTGCGGTTCGCTTCAGGGATGCGATGGAGCGCCTCACCACGTATTCGCTTCAGGCCTACCGGACTCGGTACGTGCTCGGCAAGCTGACCCAGAGTGTCGAGCTAGCTGCTTATGGTGAGACGGAGGGATCGAGATGGCTGTCTCGATTCACTGGAAAGGGTTTCGACATCGAGCACGTCTTCCCTCAGAGCCCGAGCGACAAAGCCAAGGAAGAGTTTGGTGAGCACAACGATCCAGGGGTCGCCCAGCGGCTTGGCAACCTTCTGCTCGTGGAGGAGTCCATCAACAGCTCACTTGGCAATCGAGCCTTCTCCGAGAAGAAGAGCGTCTATCCACAGTCGCAACTGCTGATGACTCGAGCCATTGCCGCGCGGCCAAGTGTTGGAGTCAATACGAAGATCGATGCTGCGGTAAGGGAATTCGACCCGTACGAGGAATGGCATGAGGCGACGGTCGAGAGGCGCCAGCGTGAACTTGCCGCTCTCGCCTGCCGGGTATGGAGTGTGCCAGTGGGGTCAGCCCATGGATGATTTCGACGCCCATCTAGAGGATATGCAGTCGCGATGGCGTGGTATGCATGTCAAGGATGCCCGCATTGGCGAGCAGAACCGTGTATCCCGTCCGTGGATTCTTCACCATGATGCCTGGACCGAAGGGCTCTGGAAGGGTATCCGCGAATCCGTCTCAGAGTATCTCGAGCGTGAAGACGTGCAACGGCACTTGGGCTCCCATAACCTCAAGAGTTCATGGATGCTCTGCGCGAATCTGTATTTTCCGTTTCGCGAAGACCCTGGACGGCAGCTGGTTGCGGCTTTTCTTCGATCCCGCGTGTCGAAGGAGATCGAAGCCGTCGAACGAATTGAACTGGAGTACGCAGAGCCAGCGCCGCTCGATCCGCAGACACTCCTCGGAGAACCGGAAACTGGGAAGCGCGGCGCCAATCAGACCTCGCCCGACGTGGCATTCCTGGTTCGCCTCGGGAATGGAAAGTCCGGGTTGATTCTGACCGAGAGCAAGTTGGCCGAGCACTCATTCTATGCTTGCTCAGGCCGCAAGAAGTCAGTGGAGAACCCCGACCGGAGCCGTTGCATGGACTGGCCGAGAATCCAGGCGGATCCGATTGGCCAATGTTGGCAGATGAATTGGGAGCAGGAAGGCCGTCCAAACCGCAAGTACTGGGAGCACGTTCAATTCAGCGAGGAAGGCAAGGCATCGCTTCGTCGGTGCCCCGCGGCCACGGCTGGATATCAGCTGTTTCGCCAGCAGGCGTTGGCCGAGGCGATTGCGGCCAGCGGGCAGTACGATCTTGTCGCCTCCTGCGTGGCGTACGATGCGCGTAATGATGACCTCATTCATTCATTGCGCAGTACCGGCGTCGACGACTTCGCGACCGGGTGGGGGCGACTGTTTGGCGGCAAAGCAAAGTTCGCGACGTGGACGCATCAGGAATGGGTGGCATGGGTGCGGACGCACGATAGCTCCGGTGTCTGGGGTGACTGGCTGGAATACGTCGAGGCGCGATACGGATATGGGAAGGCCGCTCTCTGAGCGCGGCGCTAGCCGAGTCCGTCGTCGAGGATGCCGCGCTCGACTGGCTGCGGGGTCAAGACTACTCCGTCCTCTACGGTCCAGACCTCGCGTTTGGCGAGCGCGGTGCCGAACGGATCGACCCCGGATACCGCGACGTCATTCGGGCCGGCCGACTCAAGGATGCCCTCGCTCGCCTGAACCCGACCTTCCCCGCCGAAGCGTTGGACGACGCCTTCAAGAAGCTGAGTCTTGCCGACGCCCCATCCCTGATTGACCGGAACCGCGCCGTTCACCGCATGCTGGTGGACGGCGTTGCGGTGGAGTACCGCTGGCCCGATGGCTCGATCAAGGGGGACCAAGCCAAGGTCATCGATTTCGAGACTCCCGCAAACAATGACTGGCTCGCCGTCAACCAGTTCACGGTCTCTGAGGGGCAACATACTCGCCGGCCAGACATCGTTCTGTTCGTGAACGGGCTGCCGCTCGCGGTCATCGAGCTTAAGAACGCCGCGGACGAGGAGGCCGACGTCTGGGAAGCCTTCCGGCAGCTCCAGACCTACCAGGCCCAGATTCCTTCTCTCTTCGCATACAACGCCGCACTGATCGCCTCCGACGGCCTCACCTCTAGAATCGGCGCACTCTGCGCCGGGCGCGAGTGGTTCAAGCCCTGGCGCACCATTGGCGGCCAAGCCGACGCACCGAAGACGCTGACCGAGCTGCAAGTGATGCTGGAAGGAGTGTTCGACCAGCGCCGGTTCCTCGACATGATTCACTACTTCATCGTGTTCGAAGACTTGGGCGCCGGACTGCTGGCGAAGAAGATGGCGGGATATCACCAGTTCCACGCCGTGAACCTCGCTATCGAAGAGACGCTGCGCGCGGCGCGGGCCGTTGGCGGTCGGGTAACCGACGATCCACCGGGGCGCTTCGAAGCCGGCCGACGGCCCGGCGGGGAGCTCGGCGATCGCCGGGTCGGTGTCGTATGGCACACTCAGGGATCCGGCAAGAGCCTTACGATGGCCTTCTACGCCGGCCGCATGATCCTGCATCCAAAGATGGAAAACCCGACCATCGTTGTTCTCACGGATCGCAATGATCTGGATGATCAGCTCTTCGGTACCTTCGCTCGGTGTCACGATTTGCTGCGCCAGCAGCCCGTCCAGGCTTCGGATCGTGCTGACCTTCGAACCAAGCTTCAAGTGGCAGCAGGCGGCGTCATCTTCACCACGATCCAGAAGTTCATGCCAGCCGAGAAGGGTGAACGGCATCCGGTTCTGTCCGACCGGCGCAACATCGTTGTCATGGCCGACGAAGCGCATCGCAGTCAGTACGACTTTGTTACCGGCTTTGCCGCGCGCATGCGCGAGGCCCTGCCCAACGCTTCGTTCATCGGTTTTACCGGCACGCCCGTCGAGTCCGCGGACAAGAGCACCCGCGCGGTCTTCGGCGACCACATTTCGATCTACGACATCCAGCGGGCCGTGGCCGACGGCGCCACCGTGCCCATCTACTATGAGAGCCGGCTCGCCAGGCTGGAACTTAAGGACAGCGAGCGACCGACAATTGACCTCGACTTCGAAGCGGTCACGGAAGGTGAAGAGGTCGAGCGAAAGGAGAAGCTGAAGAGCCGGTGGGCTCAGCTCGAGGCGGTGGTCGGATCCCAGACTCGCCTCAAGCTGATCGCGCGCGACTTGGTGGATCATTTCGAAAAGCGGCTCGGCACTATGGACGGCAAGGCCATGATCGTGTGCATGAGCCGGCGCATCTGCGTGGACCTCTACCGCGAGATCGTCGCGCTGCGACCGGCATGGCACAGCGCGGATGACGACAAGGGCAGGATCAAGGTCATCATGACCGGTTCCGCCTCGGACACCATCGAGTGGCAGCCCCACATCCGCAACAAGGCGCGCCGCGAGGCGATGGCCAAGCGATTCCGTAGTCCCGACGACCCATTCCAGATGGTGCTGGTGCGCGACATGTGGCTCACCGGTTTCGACGCGCCGAGTCTTCACACCATGTACGTGGACAAGCCGATGCGCGGGCACGGGCTGATGCAGGCGATCGCCCGGGTGAACCGCGTATTCAAGGACAAGCCGGGCGGTCTGGTCGTGGACTATCTCGGTCTCGCCGATGAACTCAAGCAGGCACTCGCGACCTATACGGAGAGCGGCGGTACCGGCAGGACCGCTATTGACCAGGCCGAGGCTGTGGCGCTGATGCTCGCCAAGTATGAGGTGTGCACGGGACTGTTCCACGGTTTCGACTGGTCACGATTCGTGTCGGGGAAGGCCACGGACCGCGTTTCGGTGTTGCCGGTCGCGCAGGAGCACATTCTGGCGCAGGAGGACGGCAAGAACCGCCTTCTTCGAGCTGTGACCGAGCTGTCGCAGGCCTTCGCGCTGGCGGTGCCGCACGAAGATGCCATGCGCATCCGAGATGACGTGGGGTTCTTCCAGGCGGTGCGTGCGGCGCTCGCAAAGAATGAGGTTAGCGAGCGAAAGACAGACGAAGACCTGGATCATGCGATCAGACAGATCGTCTCCAAGGCCGTCGCCTCCGGCGAAGTCGTTGATATTTTCGCAGCGGCTGGCCTCAAGAAGCCGGACATCTCGATCCTTTCGGATCAGTTCCTGGCGGAAGTGAAGGGCATGCCGCAACGGAACCTGGCCGTCGAGCTGCTTCGCAAGCTGCTCGCCGGAGAGATCCGGGCGCAGCGTCACAAGAACGTGGTCCAATCCCGCTCGTTCGCCGAGATGCTGGAACAGACCGTGAAGCGCTACCAGAACCGCGCCATCGAGGCAGCGCAGGTCATCGAGGAGCTGATCGCACTGGCCAAGGACATGCGGGAAGCCAACGCCCGCGGCGACGCACTCGGTCTGACCGAAGACGAGCTGGCGTTCTACGACGCGTTGGAGGCGAACGACTCGGCGGTGAAGGTTCTTGGCGATGAGACCCTGCGAGACATCGCGCGCGAGTTGGTGAAGACGGTGCGGGCAAACGTAACGATCGACTGGACGGTGCGAGAGAATGTTCGGGCCCAGCTGCGAGTGCTCGTCAAGCGAATTCTGCGGAAGTACGGGTATCCGCCTGACAAGCAGGAAAAGGCGACCGAGACCGTGCTGGAGCAGGCCGAAGTGCTATCCGAAGGATGGACGGCTGCTGCCTGAATCCTCTCGTCGAGCGTCGACGTTGACGATGCTGTGACGCTGAGCGGCTATAGTCGGGAGGCCGGCTGGTGTCGATCCACGTCTACAGAACTGCTGATACCCGGTCGTGGGCTGGAACGGGCTAGGCCCTCGTGCAGGGCTTCCTCTTCATTGTGATCAAACACGCGTTCGCGTTGCCGTTGCTGCCTTTCATCTTTGACGGCGGGAATCTCGAAAAGCAGCCGGTGTATTGGCTCGCTCTCATGTTTACCCTCCTCGTACTTCCCATCCTGCTCCCGATCGCCTGGAAACGGTTACTGAGCACCAGATTCCTTGGGCAGTATCTCCAGCAGCCCTATGCGACACCGTGGGACTACTACTTCGATCGCCGCAAGTCGGCTTTCATGGTCATCCACCTGAACAATGGAAACCTTGTCGGAGGCTATTGGGGTCCGGGGTCGTACGCCTCGGCGTTTCCGGAACAAGGAGACTTGTACCTAAGTGATGTGTATGCGGTTGACTCGAGCGGAAGACTTGGCGAGCCTGTCCCATCGACGGCAGGAATGTTGATTCGGCGAGACCAGTATACGTACATTGAACTCTTCAGCCCGCCAACGGGCGAACCAGAGGTTTGAGATGCGCGACAAGTCAAAGTCCAACGGTACACCACACAACGCCGACGCAGCGCGCGAGGCGAATTCGAATCGCGCGGACGTTCCTTTAGAGCGCCGAGGCGGATACACACCGGCCAGCGGAGAAGTCCGCCCCAAAGCCCCGGTGACCGCAACCGGGGAGAGCGGCAGCGCTGCGCCGCCCCAGCAGCCCAAGTCCGGCGGGTAGGCTTGACCAGAATACGCGAAGGGCCGGCCGCGACCGCGACCGGCCCTTTGGTCTTTGTGGTCTCTGGCTCCTAGGCTGACTTCTTCTTCGCCGCCGACGTCAGGAGCTCGCTGAGCGCGTCGAAACACTCACTCCAGAAAGCCTCGCGACGATCCGCATCGGCCTTGTCGGCGGAGCTTCGTGTAGGCGACCGCAACGGACGCCTTCGCTTCGCCTTTCGAGTGGAAGCCCGCTTCCACCGATGTCCCATCCGGCCAGGTGATTCTCATCGACTTGCCCGCCGTCGCGGAGCGCACCGTGAACTTCTCCTCGAGCCAGCGCTGCGGGTGCGGGTATCGCTGAATGCGCGATAGAGTTTCGCGACCGGCACCGGAAAGACGCGGCTCTTGGTGGCCTCGTAGCCGCCGCCCCGCCGCTGGCCGATGGCGCGCAATCCCTTGATGCGCTCGTAGCCGACCACCACCATCTGCGCCCACCAGTCTGCTGCCTTGCATTTCTGGACAGCGTAGTCGACGATCTTGCGGTGTGCCCACTGGTCGGCGCCGACTTTGTCGAGTGCCTTCACCCAGCCGCTCCAGTCGCAGCCGGTGGCTTTCACTGCGGCGTCACTCATTCCGGCGAGCTTGGCGTAGTCCACGGAATCCGTGGAACGAGGAACGGGGAACGTGGAACGTGACTTCAGTAACGTGGCACGGGCAGAGGTGTAGCTCTCGCCGGTCTTGGCCATGCGCGAGCGGACGATCTGCTTGAAATCGCGGTTGACGGTCATCGGAGTGCTCCGGATCCTCTGGTTACGCCGCGGCAGACGCTCCCCAGCAGCGACGCCCGCGGCGCCAAAGGTTGTCGCGACATCAATCCGAGGGTCTGCCCCCCTTTGCCTCGCGAGAGCCCCGCTGGGGGAGGCCAATAGAGGTTGGCGAGGACTGTCGCCTCACTGACACGTTGCGCAAGTCGGTCCTGAGGCGCAAGCTAAAGTAGGCAGCATGACAAACTGCCGGAATCTGACTACTCCTTGCCCGCTAGGCCTTTCGAAAGGCCACAGGCCGGGGCTATCCTAAGCCCCACAAACACCCAACCTCGTGCTCAATGAACTACTTCGTGTATAAGGACTGCGCTCGCGCAAGTCACGACCTTTACAAGCGCGGGGGGAAGTATCAGAAGGCATCTGGGGAGGTTCAGGCCATCCTTGGCCGAATCAGCAATCCGGAGTTAGGGGTAGAGCCCTTCCAGGGAGTCCCCAGAACCAAGAGCGGCGAGTCCAGGATACCGCACTGCGTCAAGTATGATCTGCAGGGCTTCTGCAGGCTTGTCACCATCCAAAACAATGGCATGTGCTTTCTCGTGTTTTGTGGCGATCATAACGAGTGCGAGGTCTGGCTCGAGCGAAACCGCAATTTCGTACCCACATTCGATGGCAACAAGATCCTTAAGATTACTTATCGCAGTGCTGATGCCGACCCGAAACCCAGAGTTGGCGGCGGTTCGGGGCACGCTGCCGGCCCGCTATATGAACTCCTGTCCGAGATCCTCTTCGAAAAACTGGTGGATGGTATCGCTCGCAAGGTCGTGCGGGGACTTGAGGACCTGGATGCGTCCTGCGCCGAGGGCGATATCTGGGCGGTGGCGAATGAGGTTGAAGACATCTCGCGACGCAACGTGCTTCACAACGTGTTTTCGCTGCTTAGACAAGACCGGATAGGCGAGGCAAAGGAGCGCGCTGCCCTATTCTTCGGAGAGTCTGTTGTGCTTACGGACCTGCCTGCAGAGGCGTTGCCCGAAGTCATCGACAGCGACGTGATGCGAAGGCTCCGGCCGCAGGAAGGAACATATGCCGAAGCACTGAAGCGCTTCATTAGAACGACGCGATATCGGGACTGGATGCTGTTCATGCACCCGGAGCAGGACGCGGTAGTTCAGGAGGATTTCGATGGACCTGCCAAACTTGTTGGCGTGAGCGGCTCAGGAAAAACGTGTGTCGTCGTTCAGCGCGCCGTGCGACTCGCGAGAAAATATGAACGCGAGAGGGTTCTGATCCTCACGCTGAATCGTGCCTTGGCCCACTTGATCGCCGACTTGGTTGACGCGTGTACCAATGAGCAAGAACGACCGCGCATCGAGATCATGGCGTTCTTTGAACTCTGTCAGAAGCTTCTCAAACGGTTCGAACCCAGGGCGGAGCTACTGTACGACGAGCAAACTTGGAAGACTAACGAGCATGTAGATGAGATTTGGCAGGAGTACTATCGGTGCGAAGTGAACAACTACGATGCTCGCGTATTTCAGTCAGTGCATGACACTCTTCTTACTCGTGGCCTGAACCCAGAGCGCTACCTCCGCGAGGAGGTAGACTGGATTCGAAGCGCACTGAGCGTGGACAATCGCAACGACTACCTCGAGATGAAGCGGACTGGGCGCACAATTCCGCTGACCAAACCCTTTAGAGAAGCCATACTCGCAGGCTCGGCAGGTTGGGAAGACAAGATGTCTGCTGTCGGCGCGATTGACAGCCTTGGAATTGCCCACGCGCTGCTTCGGCACGCAGATCGTCTCACGCCTCAGTACCGATGCGTGCTCGTTGACGAAGCGCAGGACTTTGGCAATATCGAGCTTGGGATTGCACGCCGTCTCGTCGCGTCCGGCGAAAACGATCTGTTCTTCTGCGGCGACGCGGCGCAGGCTGTGACCACGAAATTCCAGTCCCTAAGAACCCTGGGTATCCAAACCGGTCACCGCTCAAGACGTCTGTCCTTGAACTACCGCAATAGTCGTGATGTCTTGGCGGCTGCCTATGCTGTACTGGAGCGTCACATGACGGACGATCTCATGGATCGGGAGGACTTTGAATATCTCGATCCAGAGTACTCGTCCTTCAGTGACGCTACTCCTCTTCTGCTGCGTGCAGACACTCTTCGCGACGAGATTGCCTTCGCTAGGGCATACGCCGAGGAACGAATTGCCGACAGGGCCGACGGAAAGGCGTGCCTGGCAATCTGCGGATTCACGCTTTACGAGCTGCAGAAGTTTGGCCATCAATTGGGCATCCCGGTGCTGGATGGGCGATCATCGATCGACTCCGGCAGGCTATTCTTGTCGGATCTGGAACAGACCAAGGGATTCGAATTTGACGCCGTTCTAGTTCTAAACTGCAATGCCGGCGTCCTGCCAAACGACGCTGCGCCGAAGGAAGAGCATTTCCGGGACTTAGCGCGGCTGTATGTTGCTATGACTCGGGCGAAGACGGACTTGGTGCTGTCGTGGTCTGGAACGCCCTCCCGTTTTCTAGACGGCCTTGAGTCGCATCTCCTTGCGGGTGCTTGGTCCGACTACGTCCAGAGTCCTAAGTCTTTTGGTGTGCCAAGGGGACTTGAAGCCCACCGGCAGTACGGCACGCATCGCAAGTTCTGGCGCGAGATGACGGGAGAGCAATTCCTGTATTCGGAGCACGCGCCCGGCCTGTCGCCGGAATTGATAGCAAAGATTCGGGAACTGGTTGATGGAAAGGGTGTCCGGCGCGATGGAGTTCGCCTCCGGTGGATAGCCATGGGTGATTCCGCCGACGACTACAGTCGGCTTCCCCAAGTTCGCCTTCTCTGGGGGCCGGAGACTCGTAAGGAGTTTGAGGATCTGATCGTTAGGCTCTCCAGATTGGTGCCACCCATGCTGCGGCCCGTGCCGAAGTCCTCGGCCTCAAACGAAAAGAAGGCATTCGTCCCTCCGTCGTCACTGGGACTGTCAGACCTTGTGAAGAAGGAGATTGAGAACGTCGGTTTGTCACGCGACGCAGTGCGATCGCTGAGGCTGGCCAATGTCCGAACCATCGGGGACTTGGTGAAGCAGAACGAGGCATTCTTGACCGGCTCGAAGAACTTCCGCACACACGCGATGCCCGAAATCGTTGAGTATATGCTCCGCGAGGGTTTGAGTTTCGAAATGCGGTGGCGTCACTCGTCATCCAAAGGGTTCGAAGTGTTGGCTTCTGGCCGGCGTCCTCGCAGAGGGTCTGTCACGCCGCCGGACGAGTCTTAAAAGCCACGCATGCTAGCAATATTCATCGCCACCTATGTCGCCGTCTTCGCGGCCGAAATCGTCGGCGACAAGCTGCTGTATACCACCGGTGTACTCGCGACGCGCTATCGCACCACGCCGATCGTCATCGGTGTGACCATCGCCTTCATGTTGAAGATGGGCGCCGCGGTCGCGCTGGGGCAGGCGATCGCGCATCTTCCCCGCTGGATCGTGGCATTGGTGACGGCCGCCAGCTTCTGCGGCGTCGCCTGGACGGTGTGGCGCAAGCCGGTGACGCGCACCGATTCTCCCGAAGAGAAGAAATCCACGCCGACCGCCGCCCTGGTGGCCTTCGCCGCGGTCTTTTTCTCCGAGTGGGGTGACGTCGGCCAGATCACGGCCGCGACCATGGCCGCGCGCTTCGCCTCGCCGGTGGCCGTATGGCTCGGCGCCGTCTCGGCGATGCTGAGCAAGGGCGCCCTCGCCGCATCGGTGGGTGCCGGAGTGCGGCGCTGGATCCAGAATCATCTGTCACCCAAAGTGATCCGGATCGCCGGCGTGGCGCTGCTGCTGGTGCTCGGCGTGCTCTCGGTCCTCGAGGCGCTCTTCGAGACCCACGGGTGACGGCGCCCAATCCCAGGCGACGGGCGGCCGTCCGGTTCATCGTCCTGCTCGGCGTCGTCAGTCTTTTCGCCGACATGACCTACGAGGGTGCCTACAGCATCCTCGGTCCCTTCCTCAAGGATCTCGGGGCCACCGCACTCGAGGTCGGACTCATCTCCGGCTTCGGCGAAATGCTGGCGGCAAGCCTGCGCTATTTCTCCGGCCGCTTCGCCGACCGGTCGCGGGCCTACTGGGCGATCGTCTACGTCGGCTACGGCGTCAACGTCCTGGCGATTCCGTTGCTGGCCTTCGCGGGGAGCTGGAAGATCGCGGCGCTGCTGGTCGTCGCCGAGCGAACCGGGAAGGCGCTGCGTGGCCCGGCGCGCGATGTGCTGCTCTCGGATGCGACGAAGGAAGTCGGCCACGGCTTCGGCTTCGGCATCCACTCGGCGATGGACCAGACCGGCGCGGTCATCGGCCCGCTGCTCATGGTCTGGATGGTCGCGAAGATGCACGCCTTCGGACCCGCATTTCTCCCGTTAGGCATCCCCGCGGTGCTCACCCTGGTGGCCCTGACCTTCGCGCAGCGGGCCCACCCGTCGAAGGGTGAGCCGCCGGCCACGCCGCCCAGGGACCAGAAGTTGCCGCCGGTCTTCTGGGTTTATGTCGCGGCGGCGGGAATGCTGGCCTGTGGCTTCGTGGATTTCCCCCTCCTCGCTTTCCATTACCAGAACACCGGGCTGGTGAAGCCGCAGGTGATTCCGTTGCTCTACGCCGGTGCGATGGGCCTGACCGGCGCGACGGCGCTGGTGTTTGGCCGGCTCTTCGATCGCTTTGGGGTGGTGATGGTCGTGGTCGGGACGCTCATCTCGCTGCTCACGCTGCCGCTGGGTTTTCTGGGGACGAGCCTGACGACCGCGGCCCTGGCGGCGGCCTGCTGGGCCATCGGCCTCGGCGCCCAGGACGCGGTGCTCCGTGCGGGCATCGCGCAGGTGGTCTCGATGAACAAACGGGGCAGCGCCTTCGGGGCCTTCAACGGCGTCTACGGCGTGATGTGGTTCCTGGGCAGCGCGACGATGGGCCTGCTCTACAGTCACTCGCTGGTGTCGTTGGTGGTCTTCGGCGTAGTCTGTCAGATTATCGCCGGCGTGGTCTTCATGACCCTGAGGGGTCCGCTGGCGAAGGCCGCTGCCTGACGTCACATTCATCACGCCTGACCGCTTGACCGCTTGACCGCCCCATCCACGGGAGATCGCGTGCGCGTGCAACCCCAGCGTGACGTCTACGACGTCGCCATTGTCGGCTCTGGTGCCGGCGGCGGCATGGCCGCTTACATGCTCACCAAGGCCGGCGCCAATGTGGTGATGCTCGAGGCCGGGATCCCGTGGGACAACACCCGCGACTCGGCGATGCTGAAGTGGCCCTACGAGACCCAGCGCCGCGGCGACGGCACGACCGAGCGTCCCTTCGGCGAGTTCGATGCCTGCGTCGGCGGATGGGATATTGCCGGGGAGCCGTACACCCGCGCCGAGGGGACGCGCTTTTCCTGGTGGCGCGCGCGGATGGTCGGCGGCCGGACCAACCACTGGGGCCGCATCTCGCTGCGCTTCGGTCCGGACGATTTCCGCCGCGGCGATCTCGACGGCCTCTCGCCTAACTGGCCGATCACCTACGACGACCTCAAGCCCTACTACGACCGCCTCGACCAGCTGGTCGGGCTCTTCGGCAGCAACGAAGGAATCCACAACCAGCCCGATGGGATTTTTCTGCCGCCGCCGCGCCCGCGAGTCTACGAATTGATGGTGATGGATGCCGCAAAGCGGCTTAACGTCACCTGCATCCCCGGCCGGCTCTCGATTCTGACCCGTCCGCATAACGGCCGGCAGGGCTGCCACTACTGCGGCCAGTGCAACCGCGGCTGCACCGTCAATGCCAACTTCACCAGCACCAACGTGCTCATCGCGCCGGCGCTGGCGACGCGCCGCCTGACGCTAATGACCAACGCGATGGTGCGCGAGGTGACGGTGGACGACCGCGGCCGCGCCACCGGCGTCTCTTACGTCGACAAGACCGATGGCCAGGACAAGCACGTGAAGGCGAAGGTGGTGGTCCTCGCCGCCAGCGCGCTGGAATCGGTGCGTCTGCTCTTCAATTCGAAGTCATCGAAGTTCCCCAACGGCATCGGCACCGCGAGCGGACAGTTAGGCAAGTCGATCACCGATACCACCGGCACCGACGTCGCCGGGTTCATCCCCAAACTCGTCGGCCGGATGAACTACAACGAGGACGGCGTCGGCGGGATGCACGTCTACATGCCCTGGTGGATGGACAATGCGCGGCTCGACTTCCCGCGCGGCTATCACATCGAGGTCTGGGGTGGGCGCGGCCAGCCGGGAGCGGGATTCTTCAGCGGGATGCATCGCTACCCGCCGGGCGGCGGATACGGAGCGGCGCTGAAGGACAATTACCGCAAGTACTGGGGCACCACGATCGGCTTTTCCGGCCGCGGCGAAATGATCCCCAACGACGGCAGCTGGTGCGAGCCCGACCCGGTGGTGAAGGACGCCTTCGGGATCCCGGTGATGAAATTCCACTGGCAGTGGACCGATCACGAGTACAACCAGGTCCGCCACATGCAGCAGACCTTCCGGGCGCTCATCGAGGCGATGGGCGGGCAGATTTTCTCCTCGATGCCTACGCGCGAGCAGGGCTACGGCATCGCCGCCGGCGGCACCATCATCCACGAGCTGGGCGGGACCAAGATGGGCGCCGATGCCTCGAAGTCGGTCCTGGACTCCCACTGCCGCGTTCACGAAGTGCCGAATCTCTTCGTCGCCGACGGCGGCCCGTTCGTGTCGCAGGCCGACAAGAATCCGACCTGGTCGATCATGGCCCTGTCGATGCGGACGTCGGAATACATCGCGCAACAGAGAAGGGCAGGAGCACTATGACGCCGACTCGACGGGACGCCATTGCCTCGATGGGTGCCGGCCTGTTCGGCGCATACGGCGTGGGCACCACCTCATGGGAGAAATACCGGAAACTCGTCGAGGGCGGACAACAGCCGGCACGCTTCTTCAGTGATGCCGAGACGGCCACGCTGCGGGTGCTGGCCGACATGATCATTCCGCGCGATGCCAAGTCGGGAAGCGCGACCGATTCAGGCGCGATCGAGTACATGGATTTCGTGGCCGGCGATTCCAGTCCGCGAACCAGGCAGATCTGGCACGACGGCATCCAGTGGTTCAACGACGAATCCAATCGCCGGTTCGGGAAGCCCTTCGCCCAGGCCGCCGACACCGAGCGCAGCCAGATCTTCGACCTCGTCGCCTGGCCGGCACGCGCGTCGGCCGATCTGCACACCCAGGTGGACTTCTTCAATCGCCTCCGCGACCTGACCGCCTCGGCGTTCTTCTCCAGCCGGATGGGCGTCGTGGATCTCGACTACAAGGGCGGCGTCTTCAACCCCGGCTGGAATGGCGCGCCCGATGCCGCGGCCCGCGAGCTAGGCGTGAGTTACGCGGAGTGGGATGCTAAGTACGGACGTGACGGACGTGACGGACGTGACGGAGGTGCGCGCGCACCGCACACGCCGCACCCGGCATCTCGTACTCCGCGACCCGCATGACACGCGGCCCGTTAGGCATCGGCATCGTCGGATCCGGATTCAACGCGCAATTTCACATCCAGGCGTTCCAGCAGGTCCGCGACGCCGAAATCCTTGGCGTGTGGAGTCCCAACGGGAAAAACGCCGCCTCCACCGCCGGCCTGGCGCGAAAGCTCGACGTCGGGCGCGCCAAGGCGTATCCATCGATCGCCGCGATGGTCGCTGACCCGAGGATCGAGGCCATCTGGCTCTGCGGACCGAACAACGCCCGCATTTCGAACGTCGAAGAGATCTGCCACACGATCGAGCGGGGCCGCGGAGAGCTGATCGGCCTCGCCTGCGAGAAGCCGCTCGCCCGCAACGTTGCGGAAGCGAAGGCCGTTGCCGAGATGGCGCGGCGGGTGCGGCTCAAGACCGGCTACCTCGAGAACCAGCTGTTCGCCCCGCAAGTGGAGCGAGGCCGCGAGCTGATCTGGGCCCGCGGCGCCAGGATCACCGGGCGACCATACCTCGCGCGCGCCGCGGAAGAGCACGCCGGCCCGCACCGTCCGTGGTTCTGGCAAGGGAAGCTCCAGGGCGGCGGGGTCCTCAACGACATGATGTGCCACTCGGCACTGGTCGTCAGGCATCTGCTCACGAAGCCGGGTGAGCCGTTGTCGACGGTGAAGCCCAAGCGGATCACCGCGCACATCGCTTCGCTCAAGTGGACGCGGCCCGCGTACGCCAAGAAGCTGGCGCGCCAGATGCCCGGCGTGAACTACAGCCGGCGCCCCGCCGAAGACTTCGCCAGCCTCCATATCGAGTTCGAGACCGCCGACGGCTTCACCGTCCACGGCGAAGCGACCACGTCATGGAGCTTCATCGGCGCCGGTCTCCGCCTCAGCGCGGAGCTGCTCGGGCCGGAATACTCGATGTCGTGGAATACGCTCGACGCGGGACTCAAGCTCTTCTTCTCGCGCGAAGTCCACGGCCGCCAGGGCGAAGACCTGGTCGAGAAGCAGAACGCCGAGATGGGGCAGATGCCGGTGATCGCCGAGGAATACGCCGCCTACGGCTACACCAACGAGAACCGCCACTTCACCCGGGTGTTCCTCGGCAAGGAGAAGCCGCGCCTCACCTTCGCCGACGGTGTCGAAGTGGTGCGGATGCTGATGACGGCCTATCAGAGCGCCGAGGAAGGGAAGACGCTGTCGTTCCCGCCGAAGGGACTCGACCGCTTTGTGCCGAAGGTGGCGAAGGGAACCTGGAAGCCTACCAGCTGAGCCAGTAGCTCGCCTTCACCAGGAAGGTGTTGTCGGGGCGCAGGCCGAGGATGTCGCCGAAGTTGCGCTGCAGGTTCCGGTTTCCCTCCGTCACGTCCGACCCACTTCGACCCTGCGTCCAGACCAGGAAGAGCGTCGAGCCCGGCCGATACTCCCAGCGCAGCACCACGTTGGAATTGAACGCCTTGACGTTAAATCCCTGGTTGTTGTTGACCAGCCCCGTATCGCTGATCGCCTGGTAGCGGGCGTCGTAGGCTGTGGCGCGCGGCGTCGCCGACGTTTCGCGCCAGTTGCTGTACGTCCCCTTACTCACGAACGGCTCGGCATAGACCTGGAGCGAGAGCACGCGGGTGAGCGTGTAGTCCACGCGGAACTGGATGTATGACTCGGTCTGCTCCAGGTGCGCGAAGGTGTAATGCGTCCCGCCCAGCGTGTCGGTAAAGATGCCGAGGGGCTGGGTGTCGTTGCGATTGCGGGTATAGCCGAACGACACGCTGGGGCTGATCCGCGAGGAAACCCGCAGCGTGACCTGCGGATTGATGTTCTCGTACACGGACCGGCCGCCGTCGCTGCGATTGTAATTGAAGAAGACGGACGGCACGATGACGTGCCGGTCATCGCCCTGGAGGCCGGCCCAGGGCGCGAAGTAGGGATCCTGCCGGATGGCCGGCCCGCCGCGGCTGCAGCGGTCGCAGAAGGTCGAGCCGAGCTGGCCGAGCGTCCCGCCCACGTGCACCCACCAGCGGTTGGCGAGCTGCATATGGGTGTTGGTATTGAAGGCGTTTTCCATCGCCATGCCGCTGGCGTTCCACCACTGCCACCAGTTGAGGTTCCAGTTTGCCTGGCGGTAGAGGTGCGTCGGCTTGTTGAAATGAATTCCGAGCCAGGTATTCCACTGCTGCACGTCGGCGCGGAAGAGAATCCCCATGTCGTTGATCTCGAACCCCGGCGACCGGCGGAAGTAACTCGTCTCCCAGTTGGTATGCTGGCCGGCCGTCTTGGCGAATTTCAACTCCTCGGAGTTGCCCTCGAGCGAGGTGCGCGTCGAATCGAAGCCGAGGCCGCCATCGGGACGCTGATAGTAGTGGGTCGCGTCCCGCTGGGTCGCGGCGATCGCCTGCGGCGTGCCCTCGACGCGGCTGGCGTCGAGCGAGCCCGAGATCTGGTACATCCCGTGGAGGAAGCGGTGGCGGAAATCGAGCGCGCCGACCGTGGCGCTGCGGCGCAACAGCGAGTCCGACCACTGGTCCAGGCTGCGATCGGTCCAGGTCAGCATGCCGCCGATGCCGGACTCGCCCTTGCGGAAGTCCTGCTGGAGCCGGGTCGCGAAATAGTTGGTCGTCGGTTCGAGGGTGGCATCGCCGGGCCCGACGGCGCGCTGGGTCACGGCATCGAGCAAGCCGATGCTGAGGCCGTTGGAGAGACGGCCGGTCAGCTTGCTCGCGCCGAGAATCGTCGATGCGGTCGGCGAAGAGGCGTCGCCGTAATAGCCGGAGAGCTGGGGCGAGCGGCCGATGCGCCGCGAGTAGAAGAGTCCCTCGCCGCTGCAGTTGACCTGGCTGCAATCCACATCGAAATGGAAGATTCCCGTTCCCTCGATGAAGAAGGGCCGCCGCTCCTGGAAGAAGGTCTCGAAGGCGCCGAGGTTCAGCACCGACGGATCGGCCTCGACCTGTCCGAAGTCCGGGTTGACCGTCGCATCGAGGGTGAGGTTCGGGGTCAGGCCGTACTTGATGTCGGCGCCGAGGGTGCCGCGTTGCAGGCGGCTGTAGTCTGTCGCGTTGGTCTGGGTGACGTTCTTGGTGACGGCGTACGGCGTGATCTCCAGCCGCCGCGGAGAGCCGAGTCCCTCGAGGCCGTTCAGCTCGCCGAACTGGGAGACGAAGCCGGGGCGCGAACGCCGCAGGACCGGCCAGGCTTCGCGCTCGGTGTAGCGCTGGAGGTCGCGCCAGACGGCGAAGCCGAAGGTGTGCGCTCCTGCGGGATAGCGCAGCTGCGAGAGAGGAATCCTGTACTCGGCCGTCCAGCCTAACGAGTCGATCGTGGTGGCGGCGTCCCACACGCCGTCCCAGGCCATGTCCTCGTTGCCGTCGTTGGTGAGCGCCATGTCGATCTTCACGCCCGCCGGATTCACCCAGAACTCGAAACCGGAGCGCCGGTCGTGGTAGGAATCGATCATGACCCCGATCCGGTCGGTGGCGGTCCAGGTATCGCGGCGCGCCAGCAGCTTGAGGATGCTGTCGGGGTGCGGATCGTAAGCGCGCACGAAGACGTAGACGTTGTGCTCGTCATAAGCGACCTTTGCTTCGGTGCGGTAGCGGGCCGGCGCGTCTTCCGTCGGCTGCCATTGCCGCATCGGCGGTACGACCGTCGCGGTCCGCCAGACGTCGTCGTCGTCCTTGCCGTCGATCACCGGCGGGTGCGCGGCGCGCACCGCGGTAATCGCCAGCGCGGGGGGCGCCGCGACGGGACCGGGATGAGGGCCGGGACCCGACGCCTGCGTCACCTTCGTCTGGACCAGCAGGGCGAGCAACAGCATCATGGACGGCATCAAGAATCCTCGAGAGATTGAACTCTACTAAGACAACCACACTTGTAGAAAGGTTTAACGGATGCGAATCTCGGCCTGTTTCACCCTGGTTGGAGTTGCTGTCATGATGACCGGGCCGCGTGCGATCCGGGCCCAGGAGCAGCACCCGGAAGGGCCGAAGGCGCCCGGCGCCCAATGGGCGGTTCACTCATGGAGCCGGCCGAGGCCGCCGGTGGTGGATCCCGGACCAGAGCATGCACAGACGCCGCCGCCGGCCGACGCCATCGTGCTCTTCAATGGCGATGACCTTTCCCAGTGGCAGGCCGAGGACAGCTCCGCTGCCAAGTGGCTGGTGAAGGATGGCTACGTCGAAGTCGTACCTGGAACCGGGGCGATGCATACGAGGCGGGCCTTCGGCGACGTTCAGCTGCACGTCGAATTCGCGACGCCCAATCCGCCCCACGGCGAGAGCCAGGAACGGGGCAACAGCGGCGTCTTCCTCATGGGCAACTACGAGGTCCAGGTGCTCGATTCCTGGCATAACGACACCTATCCAGATGGGCAGGCGGCCGCCATCTACGGTCAGACGCCGCCGCTGGTGAATGCCTCGCGACCGCCCGGCCACTGGCAGAGCTACGACATCGTGTTCCATCGGCCGCATTTCGCCGGCGACGGGTCGGTGACGCAGCCCGCGCGGATCACCGTTTTTCACAACGGCGTGCTGGTACAGGACAACACCACCATCACGGGTCACACCGTCCATATGGAGATCGCGCATTACACCGCGCATCCCGACAAGCTGCCGCTGGTGCTCCAGGACCATCAGAACCGGATGCATTTCCGGAACATCTGGGTGCGGGAGCTGGAATAGTGGGCGCTCACTCGGCCACTGCCTTGAACAGCTCGACAAAACTCTCGATGACGAAGAGAACCGGCTGTAAGTCGTCGATCGCGAAGCCCTGATTCATCACCGCCTCCGCGCTGAAGCGCCGGTGCTCGCACCGCGGGCTCAGCGCGTTGGCGGCATCGTCTTGTGAGCTGATCAACCCGCTGCCGTAGAGTTTGACCTCGCCCCCTTCGCGGATCAGCCCGAACTCCACCGTGAACCAGAAGAGCCGCGCCATGCGCTCGACCTCCGCTTCGCTCGAGGCCGCGGCGGCGCGCTGTCCGAATCGCTGGAGGAAGTCGGCGAAGATGGGATCGGCGTGGAGGGGGACGTGCCCGAAGACGTCATGGAAGATGTCGGGCTCGGGGGTGTAATCGAGGTTCCTCGCGTCGCGCACTTTCACCGTGGTCGGAAACCGCCGCTCGGCGAGGCAGGCGAAGAAATCGCGCGCCGGCAGGAATCCGGTGACCGGCACCGCCGCCCAGCCGGTGAACTTGTCCAGGCGCCGGTTGACGTCGGCGAGGTCGGGGACCTTGTCGGGAGAGAGACCAATGGCACTCGCGCCGTCCTGGAAGCGGCGGCTCGCGGTGGACCGGAGGCGATCCATCCGGCGGCGATAGAGCGCGGCCCAGACCGCGTGCTCCTCATCGGAGTACGCGGCCCAGTCCTGCTCGGTCGTGAATACCGGGCTGACGGACGCAGGTAGCGTTGGGGCGCTCATCTTCGACCTCTCTTCCAGGGAAAAAAAAGAGCGGCCCGTGTTGCCACGGACCGCCCGGGATTTCGTTCGCGCGCGTTCAGCCTCGCTTACGCCTCCGGCTCCGGCCCGTGCCCAGGGTCGAATAGCGGTACGCGTAATACCGGCGACACATCATGAATTGATCATAGGGCTGGAGGGAGGGTTTTTCCATGCACCAGGTTGTTACCGGCTCATGCCTCAACTTGTGGCCCTGCTCGACCGGGTACTGCCACGGACCGGGAGCAATGCCGTAATGGCAACGGCCTCGCGGTCGAGATCGAGCCGGCCGCCAAGCTGGCGGATACGCTGGGTGTGCGCAATGACCACGCTCGCATCCACCGGGTCACGGCGGTCGGACCGTGCGACCACCCGATCCCGCTCCCGCGCTTCGATCCTCAGTTCCAGCTTGTCCTTTCCCATCATCAGGCGAAGCCAGGCGGCGGTGTATCCGCTGCGCTGCATGCTGCCCAGCCACTCCTGAGTGAGCCGGAAGAGTGCCACTTCCTGCTCGCGCGGCGGGCGGGGCATGATATCGGGAAGATGGGCATCGACGCGCATTCCCGAGCGGCTGGAGAAGGCGTCAATGAACCAGTGGAGGCTCGCCAGCAATCCGGCTTCTTCCAGCATTGGCGGGTTCAGCAGGTTCGAGACCGTCCGCACCATGTTCGTTGTGGCTTCCGCGAGCGTCAGCGTCTCGTCCATCGACCGCGTGAGCTCAGTGTCTTCGTTCCCCTGCCGTTGCCGCATCCCGTAAAGCCGCGCCGTGAGCCGGGTAAGCAGAGGGCTGGTGCTGTCGTGCAATTCGGTCGCAATACGGCGCCGTTCCTCGTCCTGGAGCTGGAGAAGGCGGCCCGACATTTCGCCCAGCTGCTGCTCGGCGAGCCGCCGCTGGGTGAGATCGCGGGTGACCTTCCCGAACCCCACCAGAGTGCCGTTGTCTTCTCGAAGCGCGGTGACGACGACATCGGCCCAGAAGCGGTTGCCATCCTTCCGGACGCGCCATCCCTCATCTTCCACCCGCCCATCCGCCCGGGCGATGGTAAGAAGACTCTCGGGAAGTCCACGCTCGGCATCCTCGGCGGTATAGAACCGGGACATATGCTCGCCGATGATCTCCTCCGCCGTGTATCCCTTGATTCGCTCGGCGCCTTCATTCCAGCTCACGACATATCCGTCGGTATCGAGCATGAAGATCGCGTAGTCCTTCACCCGCTCGACCAGCAGCCGGCAGATATCCGAGCTCAATCCAAAGCGGTCGAGCTTGCCGGCCCCTGCCAGTTTTTTCCGTGGTCGCGGCGTCTTCATGGGCGCAGTTTGGGCAGGAAGCATGCCAATAGAATCAGGGAATTCGATGCAGCAAAAAGCAGGGAACTTTTCCCGAGAACTCAGGGAATCGCGTGGAGGCTCACGGTGGAAAGATGGGGAACGGCGATCTGCTCGGTGATCGTCAGGCGCACGCGGTCGCTCGTCACCGGATCGAAGCGAACGATCCTGCGATTTCCAATGGTCGTGCCCCGCGCGATCGTGCGCCACGAGGCCTCCTGTGCCGCCTCTATGGCGTAGCCGGCCACCGCCTGGCCTCTCTGGATCTCCTCGGCCATCGACACGGCGTTGAACAGGACAGGCCGCGGCATCTCGATGGTCAGGACGCTTCCCCGTTGGCTGCGTCGCGCGCCGGCGGCGAGATCCTGCGCGAAGGCGTTGGTGCGCCAGTCTCGGAAATCGTTGAGGGCGCTGATGTCTTCCTCGCTGAGCAGCCCCGCGCGGTTGGGGGGAACGTTGAGGAGCAGCTTGCTGTTCCGCCCCACCGAAGTGAGGTACAAGTCGTTGAGCGTGCTGCCGCGACGGATGCGCGCGTCGTCGGCTGGATGCCAGAACCAGCCGGGACGAATCGAGGTGTCGGTCTCGCCGGGCCGCCAGACCGAGCCATCGGCGTCGCCGCGCTGGAGGTGTTCCCCGACGCCCGGTGCGTCGTAACCGGGATAAGGAATCGCGGCGGGATCGATGGTCGACCAGCAGGTCTCGCCGGCGCTGCCGGTCTCATTCCCGATCCAGCGGATGTCCGGACCGGCGTCCGAAAACATTACCGCGTCGGGCTGCAGGCGCCTGACGGTGCCGAAGAATCGCGGCCAGTCATAGACCTGGTGCTTGCCGTCAGGCCCCTCGCCATTGGCGCCGTCGAACCAGACCTCGGCAATCGGCCCATAATTGGTGAGCAGCTCGGTAAGCTGGGCGATGTAGAAATCGATGTAGCGCGCCTCGCCGTAGCTGGCCGCGTTGCGATCCCAGGGCGAGCAGTAGAGTCCCGCCTTCAATCCTTCGGCTTGGCAGGCCCCGACCATCTCGCGTACGACGTCGCCCGAGCCGCCGCGAAAGGGTGATGTCGCCACCGAATGGCTGGTCGTGCGGGTCGGCCAGAGGCAGAAGCCATCGTGATGTTTGGCGGTGAGGATGAGCGCCTTGAAGCCGGCGGCGCGCGCGGTGCGCGCCCACTGCCTGGCATCGAGCGCGGAGGGGTTGAAGATGGCGGGATCTTCGTGTCCGTCGCCCCACTCGCGGTCGGTGAAGGTGTTGACGCCGAAGTGCAGGAACATCGCGAGTTCATCGCGCTGCCAGGCGAGCTGGGCGCGTGAGGGTCGTGGACGCGAAGAAGAGTATGCAGACGGGCCGACGGGCAGACGGCCAGTTGAGACGCCGGCCGCCATGATACCGAGAAATGTTCGCCGATGCATGACTTTACTGCCCGTCTGCCCCTCTGACCGCCTGCCCGTCTATAATGACCACCCTCGGCGATAATTCGGCGTAATCCAGTCATCGGGCAGCGCCGTCGTGATCCGGCCGGTCGCCGCATCGAGATCGATGCTCGCGCCCAACCGCTGGGCGAGGCAGCCAAGGAGAATCATTTCGGTCAGGCCGGTCGCGTGATTCTGGAAATCCGAGCCGGCACGCGTGTTGCCGGCGATCGCGCCAAGAAATTCCTGATAGACGCCCTGGGTCCGCGGATACCGCACCGGCAGCGGATGCGCCGTTACCTCGGCCATCTTCGCGGCGTCGAGGAGGCGCGGATTTTCGGAGTAGACCCCCGCGGTCATCTTCCCCTGATCGCCGATCCACAGCTGGCCGCCGTCCTCGCCGAAGGGCCACGCCTCGGCCACCGGCCACTCGGCGGGGCGCGGCGGTACCAGCGCCCCGTCGCGCCAGATGACGTTCACGGGTCCGCGATTGCCTTTGCCGCCATACTGGAACGTCACGCGCGTCGCCTTGGGCGCGGTTTCGGCAAAGAGCGGCGACGTCTCGGCCTCGATGTGATTCGGGTAGCCGAGGTCGAGGATCCAGTAGGCCGCGTCCATCAGGTGGCAGGCCATGTCGCCTAACGCCCCGGTGCCGAAGTCCCACCAGCCCCGCCAGCGGAAGGGCGCATAGGCGGGATGGTACGGCCGGTCCGGCGCCGGACCGAGCCAGAGATTCCAATCGAGGGTGGGTCGCGGAATGTGGGCGTCGGTGGGTCGCAGCAGTCCTTGCGGCCAGATCGGCCGGTTGGTCCAGATGTGCACCTCGCGCACCGTGCCGATGAGCCCACCTTCGATCCACTCGCGCATCACGCGCACGCCGTCGCCGGCGTGGCCCTGGTTGCCCATCTGCGTCACCAGGCGAGGCCGCTGGGTCGCGGCGGCGCGGATGGCGCGGGCTTCGGCGATGGTGCGGGTGAGGGGCTTCTGGCAGCGGACATGCTTGCCCGCCTTCAGCGCGAGCATCACCGCGGCGGCGTGATGGTGATCGGGGGTCGTGATGCTCACGGCGTCGAGGTCGCGCTCCCGCTCGAGCAGCTCGCGGTAGTCCTTGTATTTGCGGGCCTGCGGGAAGCGATGGTAGGAATCGGCGGCCGCCTCGTCGTCCACATCGCAGACGGCGACGATATTGGCGCCGGCCGCGGCGAGGCCGTGGATGTCGCTCTGCCCCTGGCCCCCGATGCCGATCTGCGCCAGCCGCACCGCGTCGCTTGGCGCGCGATGTTTGCGGCCCAGCACGTGCGGCCGGACGATGGTGAAAAGGCCCGCCGCGGTGGCGCCTGAGACAAAGTCCCGTCGGTTGACCGGCATCGTTACCTCGTGCGTCGAGAGTCGAGTATCGAAATGCGAAGGTACGGTGTGAAACACGGGCTCGCTACCCGCCACTTGACGGCCCCCAGAGGCAGTGCTACTGTAGCAGCATAGTGCTACTCCAGTAGCACAACGCCGACGCATGACGCACGACGCACGTTTGAGGAGATAGGATGACCAAGGCCACGCATCTCAGTCTGGGCCGCCGGGAGCGCCAGCTCACCGAAGCGATCTTCCGGCTCGGCCGCGCCACGGTCGGCGAGGTGCTCGCCGAACTGCCCGATCCGCCGAGCTATTCGGCGGTTCGCGCCATGCTGGGGAAGCTGGAGAAGAAGGGATTCGTCCGGCATCAGGAGGACGGTCCGCGCTACGTCTATCTCCCCGGCGTGCCGACGGAGCGGGCCCGCCGCACGGCGATGCAGAACCTGGTCGAGACCTTTTTCCAGGGCTCGGCCGAATCGGCCGCCGCTGCGCTCCTGGGCATGACCGACACCGAAGTCGATCCATCCACCATCTCGCGTCTCGCGACCAAGGTCGCGCAGGCTCGGCAGGAAGGCAGGTAGCCCGTGTCCATTCTCGACATCGTCCTCAAGAGCTCCCTGCTGCTGCTGATCGCCGGTCTCGCCGCCGGCGCGGGCCGCCGCAACGCCGCCGCGCACCGCCATTTCATCTGGATGCTGATGATGGCCGGTCTCGTGGTGCTGCCGCTGCTCATGTTCGCGCTGCCGTTCAAGCTGCCCGTGATGCCGGGAATACCGTGCGTCGGGAGTCGTACGTCGTGCGTCGGACAGGCGAGTCAGGATCCCTCGACGCCCTCGCGCGTGCCGCCGCTCCCGGCGAGCACTTCCGATGCACGACTCACGACGCACGACGCACCGGCTCTGACCCACGACACTCGACTCCCCGTTACTTCCGGCGCCCGGCTCACGGCGCACGACGCACGGCTTCCGGCCGCACTTCCGTCGGCGTTGTTGGCCGGCCTGCTTCGTTACTGGTGGGTCTTCGGTCTCGGCTTCGTGACCTGGCGCCTCCTGCTCTCGACCATCGCGCTGCTGCGCCTGCTCCGCGGCGCGCGTCCGATCACCGACGACGCCCTCTGGCTCGAGCTCGACGAAGCCGCCTCGCAGCTCGGCGTGCGCACGCCGGTGCGGCTGATGGAGAGCCCGCGGGCGCTGATCCCGATGACCTTCGGGCTGCGCCGGTCGGTGATTCTCATGCCTGACGACTGGACAACCTGGCCCGCCGAGCTGCGCCGCGTCGTGCTGCTGCACGAGCTGGCGCACATCCGCCGCGGCGACGCGCGCGCCAACCTGCTCAGCCAGGTGGCCTGCGCCCTCTACTGGTTCCATCCGCTGGTCTGGGGCGCCGCACGGCGCCTGCGCATCGAGGCCGAGCGGGCTTGCGACGATCTCGTGCTGCGGGCGGGCGCGCCGGCGTCGGCGTACGCCGCGCAGCTGCTGTCGATGGTGCAGTCGATCGCCGCGCATCGCGCGCCGGCCCTGGCGCTGCCCCTGGCGCAGCGCTCGGCCTTCGAAGGACGTGTTCTCGCCATCCTGGAGCCCGGCGTGCAGCGCCATTCCCTCTCGTCCCGCGCCGTGTTGATCGGCGTGACCGCGCTGCTTGGCATCGCGATTCCGCTCGCGGCGCTCGCCCCGGCGGCGGCGCAGGAGCCGTCGCCTGGCCATCGTGTCTCGGCGCGCGCCGAGTCACCGGCGCCGACTCCCACACCGATGCCCGAGCCCGACCGCTCCGGCAATGGCGGCGCGATGGCGGCGCCGGCTCCCACGCCCGAGCCGATGCCCATGCTCCAGGGTGGTCCGCATTCACCGGTGCACGTCAACGTGCACGTCGCCCCGGTGCATGTGCATGTGAATCAGCATGCTGATGACGCCAGTCCCGCTGCCATCGCGGCGCTCATCCAGGCGGTGAGTGACCACGATGACCAGACGCGGCTCGTTGCGATTCAGAGCCTCGGCAACATCGGCGACACCGCCGCGGTCAACGCGCTGATCGAGGCGCTGCGCCACGACAGCTCGAGGGACGTGCGCAAGGCCGCCGCCTGGGCGCTCGGCCAGATCGAGGACTCACGCTCGGTGAACGGGCTGATGGCCTCGCTGCGCGAAGAGCGCGACGTCGAAGTCCGGCGCCAAGTCGCCTGGGCGCTGGGCCAGATCGAGAGCCACGATGCGGTGCCGGGTATCGGTGCCGCGTTGCGGACCGAGAGCGATCCCGAAACGAAGCGAATGGAGATCTGGGCGTTGGGCCAGATCGAGGACAAGGAGTCGGTGTCGTTCCTGACGCCACTCCTGCGCGATGCCGACGTCGAGGTCCGCGAAAAGACCGCCTGGGCGCTGGGCCAGATCGAAAGCCACGAGAGCGTCGAGCCGATCATGGCCGCGCTGGCGCACGAGAGTGAGCCGCGGGTGCGCTCGCAGCTGATCTGGGCGCTGGGCCAGATCGAGGATCGCCGCGCCGCACCGGCACTCGAAGCCGCCCTGCGCGACTCGTCGTCGGATGTCCGCAAGCGGGCGATCTGGGCCTTCGGACAGCTCGACAACCTGGGCACCGCACCGGCCGGCCTCATCGCCGCCGCGCGGGACTCCGATGCCGACGTCCGCCGCGAGGCCGTCCACGCCCTGGCGCAGATCGAAGACCAGAGCGCGGTGCCGGCGCTGATCCAGGCGATGCACGACTCCGAGCTCGCCGTCCGCCGCGAGGCGGTCCACGGGCTGGGCGAAATGCGCGGCGCGGCGGCAATGGAAGCGCTGGTCGCGGCGATGCACGACGCCGATCCCGAGATCCGGCGCGAAGCCGCGCGGGCGCTGGGCAACAAATGAAGCGCCGTGGTCTCGCGGCCCTTCCGGCCGCACTCATCTGCCTAACGAGTCGCGCCGGCCTCGCGCAGTCCCGGCCGGCCGGAGATTCGGCGGCGGTCCAGGCCGTGGTGGAGTCGGTTCGCGGCACCGGCCCGCTCCTCTGCGAGCTGGCGGCCCGCACCGTGGAGCAGAACGGCGGCTGGGGCGGACCCCTCAGCTTCGATCTGCGCGCCCCCGACGATCCCGCCGTGCGCGCGGCCCTGGTGGCCATCAAGCGCGACGATGTGCCGCCCAACGCGGTGCCGATCCTGAGTGCCGCGCTGGGTGACGAGGATGCCTGCGTCCGGCGGGTGGCCGCGCCGTTGCTGGGGCGAATCGAGAATCCCGCGGCGTTGATGGCGCTGCGCCAGGCGCTGCGCGACAGCCGTCCCGGAACCCGCGAGGCCGCGGCGATCGGGATGGGTTACGCCAACAATCACACGCTGATCCCGGCGCTGCTGGCCGGAATCCAGGATTCGGTCGCGCGGGTGCGGGTGGCCTGCGTGATCGCGCTGGGAGAAATCGAAGACAAGCGCGCCATGGGCGCGCTCGTCGGCCTGCTGCGCCGGGACCCCGACGGCACGGTGCGTGCCGCCGCGGCCTGGGCGATTGGAGCGATCAGCGGTTAGGCGACGGCGCGCATCGCATCGGCGGTCGGCGGCGCGGCAGTACGGGGCCGGAAGAGCACCGCGAAGAGAACGAAGATGGCCAGCGCGATGTAGCCGGCGATGTGCCAGATGTGGAACCAGTCGTGGCCGCCGCCCGGCAGGGTATAGGCATCCACCACCCGGCCGGCCACCACCACCGCGCCGATCAGGTAACCCAATCCGTTGGTCACCAGGTTGAGGAATCCCTGCGCCGCGGCGCGAACCCGCGGGCCGGCTTTTTCGTCGGTGTAGATCTGGCCGCTCACGAAGAAGAAATCGTAGCAGACGCCGTGCAGCACGATGCCAACGTAGACCAGCCACATCCCGCCCGGCACCAGACCGAGGATGGCCCGCTCGTAATGCCCGAACGCGAAGTACCGCAGGGCCCACGCCAGCATCCCGCCCAGCATGATCCACTTGATGCCGAATCGCCGCAGGAACAGCGGCAGCAGCAGCATGAAGAGAATCTCGGACATCTGCCCGAAGGTCTGGATGAAGGCCG
>DASXPG010000181.1:0-3058 GCA_036493755.1 Gemmatimonadales bacterium | reverse complement strand
CGCTGGATCTCGCGGATCAGCGCGCGCGTAGTCTGGCCGCCGAGGGCGACTTCGACGATGGTGCTTTCGGGCGCGATTTTCTCGAGAAGCCGGTCGAATTCCACCGCGGCGAGGGTCAGCGTCTGGGGCTCGCGGCCGTGGCCGTAAATCACGGCCGGTACGTGGCCTTGGGCGCGAAGAGCCTTGGCGGCCTTCTTGCGGCCGGCGGTGCGGGCCGTGGCGGAGAGCTGGGCTTTCAATGCCATGTGGATCTCACGTGACGTAAGTGCACAAACAGCTTCGGATTAGCCTTGAAACCTAACTTGAGAGGACCATCGATGGTAGTCCCGCCGGCAGCGGGCGGTTGGCAGCAAACTAATCGAAGAGGCTGGAAACGCTCTTGTCGCGATGGGTATTAGCGATGGCCTTGGCCAGGAGGCTGCCGACCGAGAGGACGGTGAGCTTCTCGAAGCGCCGGGCTTCGGGGATCGCGATGGTGTTGGTGACGGCGATTTCGTCGATCGGCGCCTGCGAAAGCCGCTCGACGGCGGGCCCCGAGAGGAGGGCGTGGGTGGCGCAGACAAAGATGCGCTTGGCGCCCAGCCGCTGGAGAGCCTTGGCCGCCTCGGATACCGTGCCGGCGGTGTCGATCAGGTCGTCGGGAATCAAGCAGTCCTTGCCTTCTACTTCACCGACCACGTTCACGACTTCGGCGATGTTGGCGGAGGGACGACGCTTGTCGATGATGGCGAGGGAGGCATTGAGGCGCTTCGCGAAACCGCGGGCCATCTTGGCGCTGCCGACGTCGGGCGCCACGACGACCGGGTCCATCAGGCGCTTCATCCGGTAGTGGGCGGTCAGCACCGGTGCGGCGTACAGATGGTCGACCGGCGTATCGAAGAAGCCCTGGAGCTGGTGCGAGTGGAAATCCATGGCCAGTACCCGCTGGGCACCCGCCGTGGCAATGATGTTGGCCATCAGCTTGGCGCTGATGGCGACCCGCGGCTGATCCTTGCGATCCTGCCGGGCGTAGCCGAAGTAGGGAATCACGGCGGTGACCCGGGCGGCGCTGGCCCGGCGCGCCGCATCCATCAGCAGCAACAGCTCGAGCAGATTCTCGGCCGGCGGATTGGTCGGCTGGATGATGTAGACGTCCCGGCCGCGGACATTCTCGTCGATCTTGACGAACAGCTCGCCATCGGCGAAGCGGCGGATGGTGACCTGGCAGAGGGGTTGCTTCAGCTCGGCGGCAATTTCTTCGGCAAGCGGGCGATTGGCGGTGCCCGCCAGGAGCATGATCGGGGATTTGGAGAGAGAAACGTCGGGCATGCGCGATAGAAACTAACAGTAAGCAGGCGCAAGTGCACGGTAGTGTGCAGACGTCTGTACACTGCCTCTCACTGTTTACTGCGGTCGCACTTGAATACGTACCCAGGAGTGCACCGGCTGTCCTGCCTTTTGAGCCGGCGTAAACGTCAGCTTCCTTGCCGCCTCCTGAACTTGCGCCATCCACGCGGGGCATCCTCCCGACCCGAATGGCATCACCTGCTCGACGCTGCCTTGTTCGTTCACCAGTACGAACACCACCATGAATCGCCGCCCGCCTCCGCACTCCGTGCCGGCCGGCATCGGCGGAGGCTGGAAGACCGAGTCCCTCATCTGGGCTCGCTGTTCCCAGCATGCGCGACCCGGATTCACGGCGTTCATGAAGGGCTCGTTGCAGTTCACGCTGGCTCGCATCATCGAGTCCATCTGGACGCGGTCGGGCATCGGTGGCATCGGGGTGCCAGGCATTGTCGTGGCACCGGGCGGGGTCGGCGTCGCCCCTGGCATCGGCATTCCGGGGCTCGCCCCCGGCACCGTGACGACGACATAGGGTGGCGTCCGTGCCGGCCGTGAACCCAGCGGCCGCATCACCGAGACCGAAGCGCGGGCGACGATCGGCTTGTGCCCATCGACCGTCGCTGTCACCGTAATCACCACGCCACCCGGCGCCAGCGCGTGGACGTTTCCGGTGGCATCGACGGTCGCGATGTTGATGTTGCTCGAGGCCCAGTGCAGCGGCGCCTCGGTGGGATTGCCGTTGGCGTCGTATACCGTCGCGATCAGAGCCGCCTGGGCATCCTGGACCATCCGCATGAAGGGCGGCGCGATCTGGATATCGGCGACGTGCTGGGCCCGGGCCGGGCGTGCCGCGGCGGCAACGAGCAGCAGTGCCAGAGCGCCTAACGAGCCTCGGCGGCCGGTCATTCATGGCCTCCCGCGGCGCTGGCCGGCCGCATCTGAAGGACGATCCAGGCGATCACCGGATGGCCGCCCTTGGTGGCGGGGGCGAAGGTCATGTTCTGGGCGACGTCGATCGCCGACTGGTCGAAGGCCTCGCACCCCGATTCGCGCGCCACCGTGGGATCACCGATGACTCGGCCTCCGATCCCGACCTGCACCAGCACGTTGACCGTCTGGCCCCCGAGGCCGCAGCTCGACGGCGATGGCGCCAGGGGCGCGGACTGCGGCACGGGGCGCGCGTCGTAACAGGCCTGCCCGGGGTTCTTCACCGCGGTGGCCGGATTGGCGCAGACGCGCGCGGGCGCCACGGCTTCTTCCACCGATGCACCGCTCAGTCCGACCCGCACGTTGGCCCACGCCGCCACCGGCCGGCCGCCACGGCGCGCCGGCTCGAAGCGGGCATCGCGCAGCAGCGTGAGGGCCCGGGTGACGCGCTCCCCCGCGCCGGTGTTGGCGGCGATCCGGACGTCGCTCACTTCGCCGCCGGACGACACTCGCGCGAGGAGACTCAGCGGGCCTCCGCTGTCGGGATGGGCGACGGCGATGACCAGCGGCGCGCGCTCCTTCGCCGGCGTATCGAAGCAGATGTTGCCGGGATTGTAGGACGGCTGGGTGCAGAGCGCGGCGGCCATGCGATTCGCCATCCGGTCGAGGAGCGAGAAGAGACTGTCGGTGCTGCCGGTGACCTCATCGGTCCAGAGCCGGGTGACGTCATGGGTATCGTAGAGCGCGAGACTGAGCCGGAAATTGCGGCCCGACTCTATGTAGTTGCCCACCACCATCTGATTGGCGC
>DASXPG010000180.1:0-13114 GCA_036493755.1 Gemmatimonadales bacterium | reverse complement strand
CCGCGCGGCAATCCTGCGCAGCGTCGCGAGGTCGCAATGATCGTAGTGATTGTGGCTGAGCAGTACGAGTGTGATGGAAGGGAGGTCTTCGAACTTCACGCCGGGCGCGCGATGTCGCTTCGGGCCCGCGAAGGCCACGGGGCTTACGCGTCTGCTCCAGACCGGATCGGTGAGGACGTTGCCGGCCGGCGTCTGGATCAGGAAGGTCGAGTGGCCGATGAAGGTCGCGGCGATGCCGCCCGGAGGCGGAACCGGCGGCTTCTGCTGCGTGACGGGGGCATGCGCGGGCCACGATGTGCGCGGCGTCCGCAGCATCTTCCAGACCTCGCCCGCACCTCTTCCATTGGCGCCGGTCGGGTTGAAGTACCGGCGTCCGTCGAAATGGTCGCTGATTATCTGCTTCCGACCGTCAGACTCGATCGAGGTCCGAGGGCGCGCGGCCGCTGATCATGCCGCTCACCTTGTCGGCGAGTCCCGGCGCAACGAGCCGCAGCACCAGGTAGAAGCAGTAACCGACCACCGCGAGAATCAGGACGGTGATGCCCAGGCCGATAATGGTCCCCAGCAGGCCGAAGACGATCTTCAGCACCAGCCAGGCGACGACGGCCAGAACCGCGAATCCCAGGATCTTCCGCATCGAGCCCTCCGTAGGGAAAACTGCTGCATGAATCTAGACGATGACACCCGCGCGCGAGTTGCAACCGGGCCCTTGACGGCGGCGGAATAAGTGCTAAATACTTAGCACAGTGCTGATATTTTAGCATTCCAGGAGGGATGACATGCCGGGCCGACCCGCGTTGAGCCGCCGAGAGCGGCAGATCATGGAAATCATCTATCGCCGGGGCGCCGCCAGCGCGGCGGATGTCCAGGCCGAGCTGCCCAGTGCGCCGAGTTACTCGGCGGTGCGGGCGTTGTTGCGGATCCTGGAAGAGAAGGGCCATTTGAAGCACGAGGCTGATGGCGCGAAGTATGTCTATCGTCCGATCGTGGCGAGGCAGAAGGCCGGGTCGCAGGCCCTCGACAGCCTGGTCGACACCTTTTTTGGCGGATCACCCGGACTTGCCGCCGCCGCGCTGCTCGGCGATGCCGCGAGCCGGCTTTCGAACGATGAGCTGGAGAACCTGGAGGCCCTGATTCAGCGGGCCCGGAAGGAGGGCCGATAAGTGATGCTGCTGGCCGCCCGTACCTCGTTGCTTTTCGCCGCCGCGTTTCTGGTGACGCTGGTCCTGCGCCGCTCGTCGGCGGCCTCGCGCCACGCCGTCTGGCTTGCTGCCTTCGCCGGTGTGCTCGCGCTGCCCGCGGCCACAACGATGCTTCCCTCGTTGCGCCTGCGCTTGCTGCCGGACCTATCCTTCGCCGGCCAGCAGCCGGTGGTGGCACAATCTGCGCCAGTGGTCGTGATGGCCGCGAGCGGAGCCAGACCCAAAGCCGTCGCCATTGCCCATCTCAAGAACGGAGGCTCGTTCAAGGTGGCCGATGGCAGCCTGCTCTTTTCGGGACAGGGATCGGTGGAGGCCATTTCCGCCGCCAGGCACGAAGCATCTCCCTGGCCGTGGTCCGCAAAGCTCCTGCTGGTATGGCTGACCGGTGCGGTGATGGTCGGCGCCGCCTTCGCCATCGACGTGATGCGTACCCACCTGCTGGCCTGTTCGGCGGTCCCCGAAGGCGACCTGCTGGCCGAGGAGGCCGAAGTCATCGCCGCCTCGTTAGGCATCGCGCGCGACGTGCGCCTGGTCACCTGGGATGGTCCGGCCATGCCGATGACCTGGGGCGCGCTCCGTCCCGTGGTGCTGCTGCCGGAAGCGGCGCGCGAGTGGACCTCGGCGCGGCGGCGTGAAGTGCTGATGCACGAGCTGGCCCACGTGCGCCGCGGCGACTGGGCCGCGCGGCTGCTCGCCGCGGTGGTCTGCGCCGTGCACTGGTTCAACCCGCTGGCCTGGATGGCGGCGCGCCGCCTCCGCGACGAACAGGAGCTGGCCTGCGACGATGCGGTGCTGGCCGGCGGCGCCTGCGCCTCCGACTATGCCGCGAATCTTCTGGAGGTGGCTCGCTCGCTGCGTTCGCCGGCCCCCGGCCTGCGCACCGCCACGGTCGCGATGGCGCGGCCCAGCCAGCTCACCGGACGGCTGCTCGCCATTCTCGACGAGACCCGCAACCGCGAACCGGTCTCGGCCGGCCGCACCGGCCGCGTTGCCGCCCTGCTGACGATTCTTCTCGCGGTGCCGCTGGCCGCAATGGTGCCGGTTCGCCGGCTACCGGCGAGCGGGAGCAAAATCGTCCTGGCGGCCGGCCATGGGATTGCCGCGGGCGTTTCCTCGGGTGTCACCGGCGGTGTGTCCCGCTTGATGGATGGCACGCTGGCGGCGCAGTTCAAGGAGGCATCGGGGTCCTACCTGGCGCTGAGCCTCAGGCATGGAGCGCACTGCGACATGGACACCCGCCGCCGCGGCGGTAACACCAGCGCGTCGTCCCACAGCGACTCCGAAGACGATGCGCCGCGGCTGGTCTCGCTGTCGCTGCACGAGGGCGATTGCAGCCTCGAGGTGCGGATCATCGGTTCGGTCCGCTTCAGCGATGATGAGAGCGACATCTCGGATCTGCCCCGCGGCGCGTCGGTCCGGGTCATCGAGGACAACCACGGCGTCGAGACGCGCTTCGACGCGACCTGGCAGAATGGCGCCTTGCAACGGCGCTGGCGCCAGGATGGCGCCGATGTTCAGGAGACCGCCGAGCTGCGCGAGTGGCTGGGTTGGGCCCTCCAGACGGCGTTCTCGCGCACCGGTTACGACGCCGTTCCGAGGATGCTGCGCGCCTATCGCGCCGGCGGCCTCGACAGCGCGCTCAAGCTCACCAGCACCACCGAGTCCGATTATTCGAAGCGGATCATGCTCATGGCGCTGATCGACAGCACCCATGTGCCGCCCGCCGACGCGGCGCGCATCGCGCGGCAGACCGAGTCGATGTCGTCCGATTACGAGCGCGCCGAGCTGCTCATCGCCGTCGCGACCAGGGTGGGACTGGATGCCGGGGTGCAGGACGCGATGGTCAATGCCTCGAGCCACATCTCGAGTGATTACGAGCGGGGCCGCGTGCTCACCGCTGCTCTCGCCCGGCCCGGCCTCTCTACCGAAGCGGCGGCCAGCCTGATTCGCAGCGCGGCGGGGATGTCGTCCGATCATGAGAAGGTGGAGCTGCTGATCCGTTACCTGCAGGACCGGCCGATTCCCGATGCGATGCGCTCCACGTTCTTCGCGGCATCGGGCTCGATTTCATCCGATTACGAGCATCGCCGGCTGCTGACCGAGCTGCTCAAGCGGCAGGACACGCCGATCGCGGTGGTGGGTGATGTCTGCGAGCAGGCGGCAAAGATCAGCTCGGATTACGAGCGCGCCGAATTGCTGGTGACGGTCGCGACGAAGTTCGGCTCCAGCGCCGATGCGCGGAACCTGGTACGGCATGCGGCGCAGGGGATCTCGTCCGACTACGAGCGCAATCGCGTAATGAGTGTGCTGGGGACGCGAGAGTAAGATGCGCTGCCGCGCGCTGCTAGCGGACTTCGATGGCGACCTGGGCTGACTGACCCGCTGGTCCCACGGCGCGAATGGCGTGATGGCCCGATTGTAGTTTCCAGCGCGCTGAAGAATGTGCGACGCCGTCAACGAACCAGCGCACCGATCCCGCCGCGGCTGATGCCCGCAGCGGGATCGTGGCGTAACGGGGATCCATTCCCGGCGGGATTTCGTACTTGTCTCCCGCCATCGGCGACAGGATGCGCAGTGAATCGGAGCGTCCCGGCGTGCCGTCGCCGGTATTCGCCGCGAGCGCGATGTCTCCGGTGCGTCCGTTCTGGCTTTCCCACTCCGCATACTCGGCGGGCCAGCTGATGCGGCCGCCAGCCTGGTGCCAGGCGCAATTTCCGGCCGGCGGGGCCGTGCCCGGCAGGAACCATTCGTCGGTCCCGGGACAGTTCGCGCCGGCGCGCTCTCCCGACAGGCGGCAGACGCGCACGCGCACCGCACCCATGCTCGCCGGCGATGGCAGCGCGCCGGGATTGTAGCGCCGGGCCACGTCGAGCATCGCGCGATGCAGCAGCGGCCCCGCGCCCGTCACCCCGCTGATCTGGCGCATCGGACGGCCGCTGAAATTGCCGGCCCACACCGCCACCGTGAATCCCGCCGTGACGCCCACCGCCCAGTTGTCGGTGTAGTGCCGGCTGGTGCCGGTCTTCACCGCGGCGGGAAAAGGAAAATCGAACGGCGTCTCCACGCCGAAGCCGGGAATCCGGGCCACCGGGTCCTGGAGAATGTCGAGGACGACCAGGGCCGAGCCGCGAGAAATGAAGCGCGCCGAGTCGCCCGCCGACTCGTTAGGCGCCTGGCGCCGCCAGGTCCACGGCCGCCAGACCCCGCCGTTGGCGAGGCCGCGGTAGGCGTTGGCCAGCTCGAGGAGGGTGACATCGCCGTCGCCGAGCGCCATGCCCAGGCCGTAGAACTCCGCCGTGCGGTCGAGCGAGGCGAAGCCGGCGCCGCGAAGCGTGTGCAGCAGCGCCGGCGCCCCCAGCCGGTCGGCCAGCTCGATCGCCGGGACGTTGAACGAGCTGGCCAGTGCCTCGCGCGCCAGCACCGGCCCGTGGTAGCGGCGATCGTAGTTGCGCGGCTGATAGGGACCGGTGCTGGTCTGGTAGGTGCGCGGGATGTCGGGGAGCACCGACGCGGCGGTGAAGCCACGATCGAACGCGAGCCCATAGAGGAACGGCTTCAGCGCCGAGCCGGGCTGGCGCGGCGACGTCACCATGTCCACCTGACCCGCGGTGTCGGCCCAGAAATCTGGTGAGCCGACCCACGCCAGGATTTCTCCGGTGCGGTTGTCGAGTACCACAGCGGCGGCCTGCCGAACCTCGCGGTCGGCGAGCAAGGCGACGGTGTGTCGAACCTCTCCCTCCAGCTCGGCCTGCAATGCCACGTCGAGCGATGTGGTCCAGGTGCCTTCCGCGACGCTCCCGGAATCGTCCGCCCAGGCGAGGACGCGCGAGGTGAAGTGCGGCGCGAGAAACGGCGTGCCGTTCCGAGGCGCAACCACCGGCTCGGCTTCGGCTCGGCGCCGCGTATCGCCGGTCACGAAGGCGTCGTCCTGCATGCGCCGCAGCGCCGCGGCGCGGCGCTGCCGTGACCGCTCAGCGGAGACGAAGGGATTGTCGGATGAGGGCGCGCGCGCGAGGCCGGCGAGGAGCGCAGCCTGGCCGGTCGAGAGATGGTCGGGAGCCGCATCGAAGTAGAGGGCGGCGGCCGCGGTCACGCCGAGCGCGCCCTGGCCCAGCGGAACGCGGTTGAGGTATTGCTCGAGGATTTCGTTCTTGCCCAGGTGGCGCTCGAGCCGGAGCGCCCAGAGCGCCTGCGCAATCTTCGCGGTCCAGCTGTGGCCGGGCGCACGCAGCAGCCGGGCGAGCTGCATCGTGATCGTCGACGCGCCCGACATGAGGCGCCGATGCTGGATGTCTGTGGTCGCGGCGCGAATGACGGCGCGCAGGTCGACGCCGGTGTGGCTGTAGAAGCGGCGATCCTCGACGGCGAGAAAAGCCTGGATCAGCTGCGGATCCATGTCGGCGAGCGGTGTCCACGACGCGCGGCTTCCGTCGCCGGCGCGGGTGGTCCGGAGCACGACGCCTTCGCGGTCCTCGATCGTCAGGCTTTGTGCAGCGGGGCGGTCCAGGAGTGCCGCCGGCAGCGGGAGTGCGATCCACACCCCCAATCCGGCGATGGGCGCCATGGTGACCAGGAGCGAAATCGTAACGCGCCGCCACGCGGCCGCGCCGCGCGGAGACTGCTGCGTGTCTTGCGCGTCTCGCGCGCCTCGCGCGCTCAAGGCTTGCGCGTCACCGTGAACAATCCGCCATCGCTGCGACCCTGCGCGCCGGGGTTGTACATCTCCTCGGCATGGGCCGGCGGCCGGAAGAAAATTCCCGGCGTGGTCGCGCGGGCGACGTACGTCGCCGTCCAGGTCCCGGGCCAGAGATAGGTCGCGACCCAGGAAACGCGGTCGTCGTGCATCTCGCGATGATCGAAGGGCGACCACCAGCCGCCGTCCCACCAGCCGTAGTACCAGCCGTAGCGATAGCCCGAATCGCCTTCCTGATCGCCGCCTTCGTCGCTGTCGTCACGGCGCTCCGAATCGGCCTCTTCGGCATTGGCCGCCGGTCCCGGAATTCCCGACGTGCGCAGGCTCAGATCCACGGCTTCCAGTCCCGCCGGAAGCGGATCGGTCAGCGCGATGAACTGCTGCTCGTGGGTCACCCGAATGCGCAGCCGCACCCGCACCAGCGAGCCCTCGGCGATGCTGACGATCGGCCGGCCGGTGGTGAAATCCTCGTACCAGCGTTCGACCGCGATGCCCTGTTCGTCGGGACGCACCGGCCGCTGCTTCGGGACTTCGTGGACGGTCACATAGTAGTAGAGCGGCGTGGCGGTCCCCCCCGCTCCGGCGGTGACGGTGAGCGAGAGTTTCCGCGACGAATCGGCGCCGCTGGTGAGCAACCCGACGAGATTGTGCGACCACTCGCGCAGCGCGGTTGCGCTGTCGGACCGGAAAAGAATCCGTCCGTTTCCCGCGAGGGTGACGCCGCGCGACGCGGCGCGCTGCTGGCGCTGGGTGAAATCGGCGAGCGCCATCACCGCGGCGCCGTAGTCCTGGGTGTTCCACCACCAGCGGCCCTCGCGGCCGCCGGAGATGAGCGTCTCGACCAGCGGGCCGATGAGACTGCTCGCCGAGTCTACCGCGAGGGTCGCCGAGAGGAGTCGCGCGATCGGACGCTGGCTCGACCAGAAGTAGAAGTTCCGCGACGCCGAATCGGGGAGTACCGCCCGGCGGCCCTGGATGGTGACGCCTGCCCAGACCGGCGCGAGCAGCCGCCTGGCCGCGTCGACCGCTCCGCGCCGCGCGATCACCGAGGCGAGCCGGACGCGATCCTCCCAGTACAGCTGGGCAACATGGCGCAGCAGCTCGTTTTCTCCCGCCATGTCGGTGTGGCCCGAGCGGCTCAGGAATTCCACCGCGGCTACCTGCTCGCCGAGGAGGAGGCGATCGTCGCCGAACCACTTGATGATCGGGCCGTCTTTGCGAATGCTCTGATGGACGTTCTTGAAGAGGTACGCGCCCAGCCGCGCGAGCAGCGAGTCGTTGACCGACACGCCCACGTCGCGCGCCGCGAGAAGGGCGTCGCCGGCGTAGGCGCTGAGCCAGGGCGACGTCCAGTCGCTCGCGCTCCAGAGTCCGATGCCGCCGTCGGAGCGCTGGCGCAACGACAGCTCGCGCACCGCGGCCTCGACGTCGTGGCGCGCGAAAGCCGGCGCATAGGGACGGCCGTCGGGCGCGTTGCCGGCCTTGAGCAGCGCAACCAGGGGCAGCAGTTCATCGGTCAGCTGCTCGCTGCAGTCGAAGGGATAGACGCCGAGGTCGCGCTGCATCCCGGCGATCAACGCCAGCGGTGAGGGGCCGATGTCGAAGATCAGCCGCGAACGCCCCGCATCGATATCGTCGGGCAGCGTCAGCTCGACGGCCGATGTCAGCCCAACGGTGCCCGCGGCCACGTATGCCCGCGGCACCGTCGACGGCTGGACGGGAAGCCGCGTCAGCACGGCATCGGAGTCGCGGCCATCGGTGACGTCGAAACGGAATTGCGCGGTGTCGGCGGTGGTGTCGCGGAAGGAGAAACGCACTTCGGTGCCGCGCCCGGCCGCGAGTGTCGCCAGCCGCGACGCCGCGTCGGAGAGCACGACGCCGCGGGAGCTGGAACGGACCGTCACGCGCGGCGTGCCCCCGGCGCGCTGATTGACCACCACGCCGGCGATGATGCGATCGTCCTCGCGCAGGAATCGCGGGAGCGCGGGACGGGCCAGCAGCGGGCGCGTGACCAGCATCGGCGACTGTGCGCTGCCGTAGCGGTCGCCCGCGGTAACGGCCACCGCCATCACCCGGAAGGTCGTGAGGTTGTCGGGGAGCCGGGCCGACGCCACGGCTTCGCCGTTGTCGTCGGTGATCACCGAGCCGAGGAAGAATGCGGTCGATGAGAATCTCGAACGGAGAACTTCGCCGCCTTCCAGTCCGCCGCCACCGCCGGGCGCGGCCTCGCCCTTGATCGACACGCCTTCGGAGTCGGACACCTGCGCGGCCACGGCGATCAGGTTGCTGGCGAGCCGCATCCCGACGCCGCGGGGCCGATAGATGAGCTCGACCGGATCGGGGGTGCGGTAGCCGGTGAGCGCCAGCACGCCTTCATCCACCGCCCAGAGCGTGACTTCGGCGCGCTGGCCGGCGCCGCCGCTCGTGACGCGCACGCGGACCCGGGCGGTATCGCCCGGACGGTACTCGTTCGAGAGCGGCTGCGCGGTGACGTCGAGCTTCTTGATGCGCGGCGTGACCTTGAGCTGGGCGTAGCCGACCCGCAGCGCGGGGCGCCCGGGATCGGCGATGCCGCCGGCGGGAGCGCTGCGTCCCCGCGCCACCACGATCGAGATGTAGACGTTAGGCACGTACGCTTCGGTGAGCGGGAACTTGAGCGACGTCGCGCCGGAGGTGATGCGGATCCGCCGCTGGTCGATGATCCCCTCACGCTCGACGGTGATCCATGCCTCGGCATCGGTGAAGGGCGAGGCGAAGAGCACCGTCGCGGTGTCGCCGACGCTGTAATGCTGCTGGTCGGGAATCACATCCATCTTGAACTGGTTCTCGTCGTCCCACGGCACCCAGCCGCGGCCCGTCGCCCAGCGGTAGAAGCTGGTCGAGACCGTGCGGCCCGCCGGGTCGCGCGCGGTGAAGACGACGATGTACGATCCACCCGCGGCCGGCGTAAAGCGGCAGGAAACCGGCGTGTCGGCGGTGGTGAGATTGCACTGAGCCACCGTGTCCGACACCCAGTCCCCAACCTGCTCGTCCACGCCGTTGCGGGAACGCTGGACGCGGTGCCATTCGCGGCGGACGATCCTGCCTTGGAGCGGAATACCCGCCAGACGGCGGCCGTCGGGCCGCACCGCGAAGGCCTGGATCACCTGCGACACGCCGCTGCGCCAGAAGTATTCGTCGCCGGCGGTTCTGGCTGCGATATAGAACGCCGCCGGATGGACCACGACGCTCGCCGCCGAGGTGACGGTCTGCCGGTTCACGTCGGTGGCGGTGACTTCGATCGTCAGGCGCGCCGCCCGGCCCTTCACGGGCGGCGCGATCAGCGAGGCAAGCCGCAGATGGCCCGAGGCATCGAGGGTATCGCTCCCGCGCGAGACGGTCTCGGCGCGCGGCGCGTCCTCATCCTCGTCTTCCCACCACCAGCCTCCCTCGCCGAGCTCCCAGCCGCCGGTGCCGGGAATTTCCAGCTGCGACACCCACATCGGCGAGCGCCGCAAGGTCCACTGGACAGCGGCGTGACCCATCGGCGCGCCGAAGAGGTAACGGGCCTCGACGTTGCCGATCATCGAGTCGCCGGCGATGTGCGGTGCGCTGTCGGCGGTGACGGTCACCAGGAATTCGGGCGGCCGGTATTCCGCGACCCGGTAGTACGCCGAGCCCAGCTCCAGCCAGTCGCCGCCGCGCTTCAGCTGGATGCCGACGCGATAGGTCCCCAGCGCCTGGTCGGCGGGAATGCTCCACGACTGGTCGGCGGTGCCGAAGGCCGAGCCGCTGACGATCGAGTCGCGCGCGCGGGCATCTTCCCGGTCGTAGAAGACCCAGCGAACCGAGTCGCTGCGCAGCGGGACCCGAAGCGAGCCTAACGAGCCGGTGCGGACGATGGCCTTGGCGTGGACCATCTCGCCGGGGCGGTAGATGCCGCGCTCGGTGAAGACCGCGGCGGCGGCCGGCACCCGCTCCACGGCCTCGGCTTCCTGCACGTTGAAGCGCCAGGGGCTCAGCTGCCACGTATCGCTGCCGACGCCGACCACCGCGCGGTCGCTGCCCAGCGTGGCCGCGACGTAGCCACCCATCGCGCCGAAGATGCCGCGCCGTCCCTCGTCGCCCGGCGTGGTGTCGGGCGACAGTCCGGTGAAATGCGCCAGGCCGTCGGCGTCGGTGGTGCCATGGGCGCGGACCCGCCCCTGACCGTCATAAAGCACGATGTCGGCGCCGGCGCAGGCCTTCCCGTCGTGCAGCGTCGTCACCCAGACACCGGCTTCTTCCATGCCGAGCCGCACGGCGACGCCCAGGTCGGTGACCTGGACCAGCGCCATGTCTTCGCGGCCGCTGCGATTCTTGATGCCCGGACCGTCAGGGGTGCGGCTGATCCGCACCGCGGTCAACGACGGTGCGCCGGCGGTGGCTGCGTTGTACGCCGGCATCTTCACCGCGCTCACCAGCGGCACGTCGGCGCGGCTCTCGACCGCCACGGCGCGCGTAGTCGCGCCGGCGGCGACGCTCGCCCATACCCGCGAAATGTTCCAGTCGGGCGTCGACAGAACCTGGGCCTCGAGGCTCTCGGGGACCGCGGCGGTCGTGACGTAGAGGGTGTCGGTGTTCACGTGCCGCACCGCCATCGTCCGGAAGCTCCCGCGCTCGATCAGCATCCGGCCGGTGGGATAGTCCATTCCGGCGGCGTAGCCGGTGGTCGCCAGCGACATGCTGCGGTTGCCGGTGATGGGCTGCTCGAAGACGTCCTTGAGCGCCGGGTCGACGGTGACGGTGTAGGCCGATCGGGTTCGCAGCGGCGCGTCGAGCGACCAGTACGCGGAGGTCTCGTTGGAGTCGTCCACGGTGAACGGCGTCGCCGGCGTGATGTGCACCGAGCGCAGGACGTCGGTGCCCTTGACCGGCGTGCTGAATTCCACGCGGGCCCAGCCGGCGGGGCACATCGGCTCGTTGGTGCAGTGCACCGCGCGCAACACCAGCGGGCCGTAGGTCGAGAAATTCCAGCGCTGCGGCCGTCCGGTGTCGGTGCGGTCGATGCGCGCGGGCAGCGACAACACCGCCTGGCAGTTGAGCGGAATCGGATGTTCGGGTACCAGGCGGATCACGCGGCGGGTATCGGCCGCGGTCCGCGTGCCGGTGCGCCAGTAGCTCTCGTTGCCGGCATAGCGATACCAGTCGGGATCGTTCTTGCCGATGGGCCGTTGCGAGATCGCATTCAGGTGGATGACCGGATCGCCGACGCCGCAGCGCGGCGCTTCGATGCGGACCATCTCGCTCACCGAAGGCAGATCGACCGGCGCGCTGACGAGAATCTCGATCGCCGTGGTGGGCCTGACGTAGGGCGCGTTGAAGTCGGGGCGCATCGGTGAGCCGGTGAGCACCCTGGGTCCGCCGATCCGGAAGCTGAACCGGTACGCTTCGGCGAGCTTCGAGCCATCCATCGCTTCGAAGGTCGGCGCGATGGTGACGCTGTAGGTGATGTAGGGTGTGAGCGGCGCGCCGGGGACGAAGCGCAACGTGATCGGATCGCGCCACTCGAGCCGGCCGGCGACGGCGGGCTCGATGCGGAAGATCGTATGCGGATCGACGGTTCCGTCGAGCTGTCCGGCGACGGGCCGGTCGAAGACCACGCTCACGACGGCGCCGGGTTCGGCGGGGTCGCTGGGTGAGGATCGAAGGACGTGGAGGACGTTAGGCGGCGAAGAGGCGGCGAGCCCCGCCACGAGGGCGGCGGCGACCAGTCCGGCGATGCGCATGCCGGAGAGAATACGCCGCTGCCGCTCTCGCGGCTACCCGGTGTTCAGCTACTTCATGCGATTGCGAATCACCAATCCGGCGCCCACCACCGCCGCCGCTACCGCCGCGACCTTGCCGGCCTTCGCCGCAGCCGTTTTCCGCTTCTCGGCGCTGACGCCCTTCTTGAATTCGGCCATGCCCGCGGCGACCGCCGCCGAAGCGCCCGCCTTGGCCGCGGCGCCACCCATGCGGGCCGCGACTCGGCCTGCCTTCGTCGCGCCGGTCCGTATTCTGCTGTTGAGCTTGCTCTTCATTGGAATCCTCGTCTTCGGGGTCACTACCAGACGCGCTGCAGAGCACTGATACCCGCCGATCACTGGCGGGTTCGCCGGCATCCAACCATTTTGAGGGTCGACCCATCAAATGTTCAGGGGTAGCCAATGGCCGATGCCAATCTGGAGCTGGTGCAGGGCACACTCGATCTGCTCGTCCTGAAGGCGCTGGCCTGGGGGCCGCGGCACGGGTACGCCGTGGCCCGCTGGGTCAGCCAGACCACGGACGACGATTTGCAGATAGAAGAAGGGGCGCTCTACACCGCGCTCCACCGGATGGAATCCCGCGGCTGGCTGGAGGCCGACTGGGGCCTCTCGGAGAACAACCGTAAGGCCAAGTTCTACCAGCTCACCGCCTCCGGGCGGCGCCAGCTGCGCGCTGGTGCGGCGCGCTGGACCCGGTACGCAACCGCTGTCTTCAAGGTCCTCCAGACCGCTTAGGGAGCGTCCATGAGCTTCGAGGGACTACGCCGCTTCTTCCGGCTCGACCGGCCCGCCGATGTCGATCGCGCGGTGAACGACGAGCTGCTCTTCCACTTCGACTCCAGGGTCCGCGAGCTGATGGCGCAGGGCCTGGGGGAGCGCGAAGCGCGCGAGGAAGCCGAGCGCCGTTTCGGCGACGTCAGCCTGACGCGGCGCGCGCTCGAGGCGATCGATCGTGCGCGGGTGGGCGGCGAGCGGCGGGCGCTGTGGTGGAGCGGGGTGCTTCAGGATCTGCGCTATGCCGCGCGCGGGCTGCGACTCAAGCCCGGCTTCACGCTCGGCGTCGTCGTCACCCTCGGTCTCGGCATCGGCGCCAACGCCACGATGTTCGGCATCGTCGACCGGCTGCTCTTCAGAGCGCCGGCTTACCTCGCGACGCCGGACCGGGTGCATCGCGTCTACCTGGTCCGCACCTTCGACCATGTCGAGCACCCCGGTTCGAACATGGCATACCGGCGTTTCGAGGACTTCGTGACGATGACGAAGTCGTTCGACGTCATCGCCGCGTACACCGATCCCAAGATTGCGGTCGGCACGGGTGAAGCGTCGCACGAGCTCAAGCTGCAGGCCGTGAGCGCCGACTACTGGAAGCTCTTCGACGCGCAGCCGGTGATCGGGCGATTCTTTTCAGCCGATGAAGACCAGGCGCCCGCCGGGACTCCGGTGGCGGTCCTCGG